>CAYQZM010000106.1:0-44099 GCA_964421935.1 uncultured Rhizobium sp.
GCCGAAGATGACGGCACCGCCCAAGAGGAAGGGCCAGTACTCCTCATAGACATGCCCGACATCCAGCACGAATTGAGTCGGCGCCGGCAGTGCCTTGTTGTAGCTCTGAAACAGCGACTGGAAGCGCGGCAGGATGCCGAACACCATGACGTGGAAAGTGACGCAGAAGGAGCCGAACAGCATTCCCGGATAGATCAGCGCGGCACGCACCTTCTTGATGATCTTGTCGTGAGACTCCAGATACTCGCTGATCTGCTGCAGCGCGACGCCGAGCTGACCCGACTGCATGCCGGCCCTCACCACGCCGATATAGGTGCCATTGAACGTCTTGGGATAGTCGGCCAGGGCGCGGTGGAAGTCGCGGCCGCAGCGCACCTGCTCCAGCACATTGGTCAGCATGTTGCGGAAGGTGCGGCGCGGGGAATCGCGCGCAAGACTTTCCAGCGCCGGCACCAGAGGCAGATTGGAGCGCACCATGGCGGCAAACTGCTTGGTGAAAATCAAAAGATCGGAATTGGCCATCACCCAGCCTGCCGCCCCTAGCCTTCACCAAAGACCCGGAACAACTCCGCGTAAGTGGTGCGCCCGTCCGCCACCATCTGGATGCCGTTCTCGGCCATGGTGACCATGCCCGACTCCAGCGCCAGCCGGCGCAGTTCGTCCACGTCATGGTTGTCGGAGATGATGAGCTTGCGGATGGCGGAGTTGATCTCCAGCATTTCGAACACCGCCTGGCGGCCGGAATAGCCGGTGTGACGGCAATTGGCGCAGCCGGTGGGCTGGCTCAGCGGCATGCGCTCATCGATGGAAAGGCCCAGCCGCTGCATCTTTTCATCGGAGACGCCCTCGGCCCTGAGCTGGCGCAGCACCTCGCGGCCTTCCACCATCACCGAGCAATGCTTGCAGGCGATGCGCACCAGGCGCTGGGAGATGGAAAGGGTCAGCGCCGAGGCGACCAGGAAGGGATCGATCTGCATGTCGAGCAGGCGCGAGACCACGCCCACACAGTCATTGGCATGAATGGTGGAAAAGACCACATGGCCGGTCAGCGAGGCCTGCACCGCCATGCGCGCGGTTTCCGCATCGCGGCATTCGCCGACCATCACCACGTCAGGGTCCTGGCGCAGGATGGTGCGCAAGCCGCTGGCAAAAGTCAGGCCGATCTTCTCGTTCACCTGCATCTGGTGCACGCCCTTGAGGCGGTATTCCACCGGATCCTCGATGGTCACGACATTGCGGCGTTCGCGGTCAGCCGCCGACAGGCAGGAATAGAGCGTGGTGGTCTTGCCTGACCCGGTCGGACCGCTGATCAGGATCATGCCGTGCGGCGCCGTGATCTTATCCAGGATCAGGCGCAGATGACGGTCGCGCAGGCCCAGCTGCTCGGGACTGGGGCGCACCGCGGAATCGTCCAGAAGGCGCATCACCACCTTCTCGCCGAGCACCGTGGGCAGGGTGGAAACGCGAATATCCAGCGGGGAGCGCCGGATCATGACCCGGATGCGGCCGTCCTGCGGCCGGCGTCGCTCCGCCACGTCCATCCCGCCCAGAACCTTGATGCGCGAAACCACGGCGGAATGCAGCGCCAGCGGCATGCGGCTCTGTTCGTGCAGGATGCCGTCAAGGCGGGCGCGCACCACCATGCCCTCCTCCGTCGGCTCCAGATGCACGTCGGATGCGCCTTGCCCGTGGCAGCGCTGCAGAATGTAATCCACCACCAGCGGCACGTCGGAAGCGCTGGGCTCGTTGAGAATCTTGGTTTCCTGCTGCCAGGAGACATCGATCGGCACCAGGCTTTCATCGCCCGTCTTGGGCGGTTCGATACGGGTCTTCAGGCTGCCCAGCACCGTCTGGAAAGCGGCTGGCAACACCACAACCGGTGTGGCGGGCTGCGCGAGACGATCACTGATCCAGTCGCGGGTGATGACGTCGAACGGATCGATCGCGGCATAGCGGGCACCGCCCTGGTCGTCGGGCTTGAGCAGCAAGCAGCCGCGCTGGTCTGCTTCCTTGTACGTCAGCCATTCGGCTTCGCCCAGGATCTGTACCAGCTCGCGGTCGTTGGCAATGAAGGCAAGCCCCGCTTCCTCGGCCAATCCCTTGTAGAACTCGACGTCGCCGGCGAGCGTGTTGATCTGGGCAATGGCCCCAAGAAAAGTGGTGCCCTGGTCGCGCGCGCGCAGGCTCGCGGAAATCGCATCGCGCTGGGACAATAGGCCGCGCGCCACCACGCGAGTGATGACGGGGCTGAAAAACGCCTTCTTGCGCTTGCTGTCGTCTCTCGGCTGGCCGGGCACCGGGGGCTCGGTGGTGGTAACGGTGGCAGCAAGCGTGGGGTCGGCGGCTTTCGCCTTGAGTTGAGCCTGAGCCTGGGCGCGGGCCTGCACCTTGCGCAGAAATTCCACCCGGGCCGCATTGCCGGCCGCCGGCATGGAAGAAGCCGCGGTGGATGAAGGTGGAGACACCGGTCTGGAGGCCGGCGCGCCGACGACCAGCGTGGCATCGGCATCGGCAGCGCCGACCACGATGGTGGCATCCGGATCGCCCAGCGGCGTTGCGGGATTTGCCATCAGCCAGCTCCGAACACGATGCGGAAGCCGACATCGGCACGCATGACGCCCTTTTCCAGCCGATGGCGGAAGCTCGTACGGCCGGCAGGAGCCGGCGAATCGAAGCTGCCGCCGCGGATGGCCCGCAGGTCGCTGTGTGCCTGCGAGCGCGGATCGACCGCGTCCAGGCCGATGGCTTTCAGCAAGGTCTCGTCCCAGCTGTCGGAGCACCATTCCCAGACATTGCCGCAGCAATCGGACAGACCCAGCTCGTTGTTGCCAAGCCGATAACTGCCGACCGGGGTGGTGCCGGCACAGACATTGTCGATGTTGGCCTGGATGGTCTGCGGCGGGGTCTCGCCCCAGGGATAGATGTTGGCCGCCTCGCCGGCGCGGGCAGCCACTTCCCATTCCAGTTCGGTGGGAAGGCGTCCGCCGGCCCAGCGGGCATAAGCCGCCGCATCATCCCAGCTCACCATCACCACCGGATGGTTGTCGGCGCCGAAGAGCGCATGGCCGATCAGGGCCGGCGCGCGATAGCCGGTGGCGGAAAGAAAACGCCGGTACTGGGCATTGGTGACCGGCGTGGCGCCGATCTGAAACGCGGCGAGCCGGATCTTCCTTTGCGGCTGATCGCAGGCGCGGCCGCTTTTTTCACCCACCACATAAGCGCCGGCAGAAACGGAAATGGCGGGTGCACGCTGGTCCGGCGAGGTCAGCGGCCGGAAGGGATCCAGCAACACCACCCTTGCCAGCACCGCGCTGCAATCGGCGGCCGTGGCGGGGCGCTTGCTGCGATCATGTTCGATCAGCGAAAGCACCAGCCGGTCCAGTTCCGGTGGAATGGCGGCACAGAAGGCGCTGGGCGGCACGATCTCTTCGGGCTTGAATTGCGGAAGGCTGCCCGTCTTGTAGACATCCTTCAGGCTGCAGGCCGGAATCTGGCCGTCGGTGAAAAGCTCATAGGCCAGGATGCCCAGGGCATAGAGATCGGCGCGCTGATCGATGTCGGCGAGGCCCTGATATTGCTCCGGCGCCATATATTTGGGCGTGCCGCCTTCCAATTGATGGGCACGATCGGATTCGTCCCGGCTGGAAAGGCCGAAATCCATGATCACCGGATCGGTGACGTCGCCTTTGCGCAGGAAGATGTTTCCGGGCTTGAGGTCGCGATGGATGATCAGCGAATGGGCCACGGTGAGTGCGGCGCACAGCTTGCCAAACAGGGCCAGTCGGCTGGGCATGGTATCCAGCAGCTTGCCACGCTGATCGCGCAGCCACTGTTTGAGGTCGTGGCCCTCGATCAGGTCCATGACGATGCCGACACCACGCTCGCCTTCATAGAGATCGTGGATCGGGCAGATATTGGTATGGCGCAGCCGGCGCGAGATCAGGACTTCGCGGCGCAGCGACTCGATGTAGCGGCGGTCGTCCCGGTGGGCCTGCTTGAGAATCTTGATGGCGAGCGGAATGCCGAGCTCGGAATCGAAAACGCGATAAACGTTGGCCGAGCCGCCGACGCCGACGGACCGCCAGTCGACAAAACGGTCGCCGGCGGAGCGCAACTCCTCCGGCGGGGCGGGGTCATGCAGGACAGTAGCCTTGGCCATGGCTGAGCCGCGCGGCCAGGAGTCCGCGCTTTTCTCCGGTAAATGCGCTTAAGATTAGGTCGCCAGCCGTTAACATTATGTGGAATGAATGGTCCATGCGGCGGGACGAAAGGCGCCATTGCCGCCAAAAGCCGGCGCGACAATACGGTTTCTAAAATGAAACCAGCGCGTCCGCTTCCCGGACGCGCTGGTTTGAGCCTGAAGAGTGTTCGGGAGCGATCAGCCCGCCGAGGTCGCCGTCGCCGCGCCGGCCGCCGAACAATAGCCGCCGGCATTCACTCCGGTCAGGTCGGTCTGGCCGTTGACATAGGCGGTGCGGTTGATGTGGCCGTCCCAGCCCGCCTGGGTGGAAGCGACGCTGGAATAAAGAATCTTGCCGCCGGAGACCGAGGCGTTGGGGCGGCCGGTAGCAATGATGCAATAGACCACGTCGCCCGCCGAAGGACCGCCGGTAGCCACGATGGCGCGGATGGCATAGTTGAAATGGCCATCCTTGGGCAGCTGGATCTGCGGGATAATGGTGGAGATTTCCTTCGTGCCGCTTAGGTCCGGCGTGGCGGTTGTGGTGTCGATCTGGGTCTGGATCGCCGCCGCGGTCTGAAGCTGCGATTGGGCATAACCGGAAATCGCGCCCGTGATATTGGCTGCATCCTGCGCCACTTCCGCGGTCGAACTGGTGCGGATGTAGGAGAAGACGCGCGGAATGCCGATCGCGGCAAGAATGCCGATGATGGTCACCACCACCATCAACTCGACGAGCGTGAAGCCTCTCTGGCTTTTTCTTATCATGGGTCGCACCTTCACTTTCCCCGGCAGGATAACGGGATAAACATTAAGAACGGGTTGGCACGTTTCGGTACGTTTCAATACAGAACAAAAACAAGAGCTTGGATGCACTAAACTTCTCTTAAGTCTTAAGACATACGCTTTTGTTCGCTGCTCCTCACCCGAGTTGTCATGCCCACCTCAGAGATCGCCCATCTGTCCGTCCTGGTGGTGGAAGACGTGCGCGCCACGCGCGTAATCGTGCGCACAATTCTGCGGTCCTTTGGCATCAACGATGTGGTGGAGGCGGCGGACGGCCAGGAAGCGCTTTCGGTGCTGGGCCAGCGCCACATCGATGTCGTGATCAGCGATCTGTGCATGGAGCCGATGGATGGGGTCGAATTCACCCGCCGCCTGCGCACGCCTCGCAACGGTCTCAATCCTTACGTGCCGGTGCTGATGGTTTCGGGCCATACCGAGGTCGCCCGCGTCCGGGACGCGATCGCCGCTGGTGTCACCGAATTTCTCGCCAAGCCGATCATCCCCGCGAATCTGGAAGCACGTTTGCTGGCTATCGTCCGGTCGCCCAAGAAACGGGTCAGTTCGAAGAATTATTGCGGCCCCGACCGCCGCCGGTCGACCAGGGAAAATCACAAGGGTCCGCGGCGCCGGGCCAGCGACAAGGCCGGCGTTCCCTGAACCGGAAAGGAAAAAGCCCCGCATCGCAGGATACGGGGCTTCTTCTTCGAGGCTTGCGCCTACTGTTTGATGACCTGCCCATCCGGCAGGCGGACCACGCCCCAGCCGCCATTGAGCGGCTGGTTGTGATTGAACGGATGCTTGGCCGCTTCCGCTTCGTCAATCTCGATACCCCAGCCGGGCCGGTCATTGGCATAGGAATAACCGCCCCGCATTTCCGGCACGCCCTTGAAGATCGCTTTTTCCGCGTCATTGAAGGGCGTGTATTCCTGGATGCCGAAATTCGTGATGTTGAGATCCAGATGCACCATCGCGGCGTGACCGATGGGCGAGACGTCCCCCGGACCGTGCCAGGCGGTGCGCACATTCATGATCTCGCCCATGGCGGCCACTTTGCGGGCCGGGGTCAGGCCGCCCATCTGCGAGATATGCATGCGCATATAGTCGATCAGCCGGTCCTTGATCAGCGGCGTCCACTCATGCGGGCTGTTGAACAGTTCGCCCATCGCGATCGGCGTCGAGCATTGGGCCCTGATATTCTGGAACCAGACAAGATCTTCCGGCGAGAGCGGATCTTCCAGGAAGAAGAGGCGGTATTTTTCCAGGTCCTTGGCAAGCTGCACTGCTTCGGTCGGGGTATAGCGCTCATGGGCGTCATGCAGCAGCTCGATCTCCGGACCCAGCTGCTTGCGGGCTTCCTCGAACAGCGCGATCGCCCGGCGCTTGGCCGCTTCGCGCTCGAACACCGGCTCGTTGTGGAGGGACGGAAAACGCTGGCCCGCCTGCCGGGCACCATAGCCCGCCATGCCGGGCACGCCCACCTGGATACGCACATGGCGGAAGCCCTGGGCGATATACTGCTTGGCACTGTCGATGGTCTCCTGAATCTCGGCGCCTTCCGCATGGCCATAAAGATCCACTGCCTCCCGCGCCTTGCCGCCCAGAAGCTGATAGACCGGCATGCCGGCCATGCGACCCTTGATGTCCCACAGCGCCTGGTCGACGCCCGAGATGGCGTTGTTCAGGACCGGACCGTTCTTCCAATAGGAAGAATCGTAAGCCATCTGCCAGATGTCCTCGATGCGGTCGACGGTGCGGCCCACCAGCAGCGGCTTGAGATACATATCGACCGCCGGCTTCACCAGGTCGGCGCGCTGGGTGAAGGTGGCGCAGCCATAGCCGTAAAGGCCGTCCTGGTCGGTGACCACCTTGACCACGGTCAGCCGCGAGCCCTTGGGCTGGCATTCGATCACCTTCAGGTCGCGGATCTTCGGCATCGCCATGCCACGCGCCGCCCGCGCGCCGGCTTCCTGGGCCTGAGCCTCCTTCTGGCTAAGCAAGGCCGCCGCGGCACCGCTGGTCATGGCCATCCGAAAAAATTCGCGTCTACGCATAGGAATTTCCCTTCCCCCAGTTTGCAAAAGACCGTAATTGGCCCCTCGCCTATACGGCAAGTTTTCCGCCGCTTCACGCTTTAAGATGATTGCTGCGACGCAGCACGGAGAATGACATGACCGACTATGTTTTCGCGAGGCCCACCCAGCCTGCCGTCAAGGTCGAAGGCGAGACGCGGCTTTTTCCGGTGCGGCGGATTTTCTGCGTGGGGCGCAATTACGCCGACCATGCCCGCGAAATGGGTGCCGATCCCACCCGCGAGCTGCCTTTTTTCTTCTGCAAACCGGCCGATGCGCTGGTCGCCGACGGAAGCACCATCCCCTATCCGCCCCAGACGCGGGATCTGCAGCATGAGATCGAACTGGTGGCAGCGATCGCCAAAGGCGGCAGCAACATCGCGCGTGAGGACGCCTTGTCGCATGTCTTCGGTTATGGCGTGGGCATCGATCTGACCCGCCGCGATCTGCAACAGGAAGCCAAGGACAAGAAGCGCCCCTGGGACTGGGGCAAGGGCTTCGACAATTCCGCCCCCATCAGCGCCCTCAGCAAGGCAAGCAAGATCGGCCATCCCGCCGCGGGGCGCATCCATCTCACCGTGAACGGCGCGGTGAAGCAGGATGGCGACCTGTCCCAGCTGATCTGGCCGGTGGCCGATGTGATCGCCTTCATTTCCCAGTCCATGCGGCTCGAGGCGGGCGACCTGATCTACACCGGAACGCCGGCGGGCGTGGGTCCGGTGCAGCCCGGCGATGTGCTGAAGGGCGAGGTGGCGGGTGTCGCCAGCCTCACCATTCGCATCGCCAAAGATTAAGGAAGCCGCTCCAGGCCCTTGGACTTCCACAGCCCATTGTGGTCGGGCCTGAGCATATAGGCGATGAAGCCCTTGGCTGCGTCCGCTTGCGTGGAGCGCGTCGATACCGCCACCTTGGTGTCGATATAAGCGTGCAGCTCTTCCGGCACGGTGCCGACCAGCTCAAGCTCGGGATGGTTCAGCACTTCGCAGATCAGCTGCAGCGCCATGTCGCCTTCCCCGCGCACCAGCGCCTGGCCGCCTTCGCCCTTGGTGCTGATCCTGGTCTTCACGCCCTTGAAGATGGCGTTCTGGTGCAGCATGTCGTTGATGATGCGTGCTTCCATGCTGCCGGGCGCGGGATTGGAATAGATCACCGTACCCCCGGCCTTCAGCGCCGCCGCCAGCTTGCGCGGCGTGGAGATATCGGGATGCGGCTTGCCCTTGGGGACCGCCAAGCCGATATAGACGCGGCCGATATCGGCGGCGGTGCCCGGCACGACCGCGCCTTCCGCTTCC
Source organism: uncultured Rhizobium sp. (assembly GCA_964421935.1). GTDB lineage: Bacteria > Pseudomonadota > Alphaproteobacteria > Micropepsales > Micropepsaceae > Rhizomicrobium. The sequence continues at coordinate 8,328 of CAYQZM010000106.1, forward strand.
AGCCCGTCCATGAAAGAAACCGGCGCCACGATGATGTCGGCGACCGGCGTTCCGGTCTTGGCGTCATTGATCAGCGCGCCCATGCCCTTGGAGGTGACCGTGACCTTGACCCCGGTCTCCTTGCTGTAGGACTCGGCCAGCTCCTTGATGCCGGAGTTATAGACCACGCCGGGAGTGAAGACGTGGACTTCAGCGGTCTGGGCCTGCGCGGCCGGCACGACAAATGCAATCAGGACGGCGGCCAAAACGAATTTGCGCATGGGGTTTCCTCTTTGAGCGGCCTTATTTGCAGGTCCCGGCAGGCGGGGTATGCGGCAGCGGCCGGCCCGGCAGCGATCCGGTCATCTTGCCGTTATCCACCGCAGCCACGCCATTGACAAACAATTCCTGCACCCCTTCCGAGAGCACCGCCGGATGGATGTAGGTGGCCTTGGGAATATAGCGGTTCGGATCGAACACCAGCACATCGGCGAAATAGCCGGGCTTCAGATATCCGCGCCGGTCCAGCTTGAAGATATCAGCCGTCAGACCCGTGGAATGGCGGATGAAAAACGCCTCGTCGATCACATGCTTCTGTTTGACATAGACCGCGTATTTGGTCTGGAAGGTGGCGTATTGACGGGGATGGCCGACGCTGCCATCGGAACTGGTCACCACCCAGGGCTGCTTGATGAAATTTTCCAGGTCGGGTTCGGAAATCACAAAGGAAACGATCGAGACATGCCCCTTGCTTTCGCGCAGGACGCGCACCGCCGCGTCAACCGGATCCAGCTTCCACATCTTGGCCACTTCGGAGAGACACTTGCCTGTCCAGGGCGCTGACTTGCCCTTGGACATGCCTGTGCTGTCGTCCATGGTCAGGCCGCTGGTAATCAGGATGGCTTTGGCGCCGCCGCGGCGGTCCAGGTTCTTGACCATCTCCGCCTTGATCTTGGGCATCAGCGCCGGATCGTCGAAGCGCTTGAGCATGGCCGGCGCGCCACCATCCGAGGCCCAGCGCGGAACCAGCGCCGCGTCCAGCCCGGTGTTCGAGGCCAGCCAGGGATAATTGTTGGCGGTCACGTTCTGGCCTTTGGCCCGGGCCTCGTCGATCAGCTTGATGACATCGACCGACTTGCCCCAGACGTCATGGCCCAGCGCCTTGATGTGAGAGATGTGCACGGGGATATGGCCTTCGCGGCCGATGCGCAGCACTTCCTGGGTCGAGGCCATCAGGCCGATCGAATAGGAGGATTCATCGCGCTGATGGGTATCATAGATGCCGCCACGCAAACCCGCTTCCCTGGCCAGCGGGATAACTTCCTCAGTCTTGGCGAAATTCTGCGGCGCATAGAAGAGACCGGCCGAAAGGCCGATGGCGCCTTCGCACATGCCCTGGATGACAAGTTGTTTTTCTTTTTCTGCCTCCGCGGCATTGGGCGCGCGCGCCGCCTCCCCCAGCACGGCCTTGCGGACAGCGCCGAAGCCGACATAAGAGACCACATTGGTGCCGATGCCCTGGCTGCTGAATTTGGCGAACTTGGCCTTGAGATCAGGCGGGCCATTGCCATCCACCCCGATAAAAACGGTGGAGACGCCTTGCATCACCCAGGCCGGATTGGCGCGCTGGCTTTTGTCCGTGTCTTCCAGGAAGTGGTCGGCATGGGTATGGGCGTCGATCAGCCCGGGCGAGACCACCATCCCATGCGCGTCGATGGTCCTTTTGGCCGTCATCGGCGCCTTGGGACCGACATAGACGATCTTGTCGCCCTTGATGGCGACATCGCCGGTGATGGGCGCGGCCGTGGAGCCGTCATAGACCTTGCCCCCGGTGATCAGCACGTCGGCCTGATCGTTCTGCGCCGATGCCGCCAGCGGCACGCACAGAGCTGAAGACAGAAGCAGTAGCGAGAGCAGGCGCGCCTGGGATGAAAGTACCGGTTGCATGGTGTCCCCTTGTTCTTCTTTTCTGCGTTGGCCGGCGGCGGCCGCGCCCTCTTTCCCCAAAGTCTAGGCTCGCGAGGTATCGCGTCAAGCAGAGGCGTTGCCAGAATGGCGCAACAGGGGCGCCCCCGCTAAGCTCGCTCGCAAAAAAGCGCTGGCCCGCGTGCCGGTGCGGGGATTTGATGCGCAAGGGTCTGACTTTTCTGGTTTTTCTGGCAAGCCGGGTGGCCGCCAGCAGGCTGGCAGGCTAGTGTCAGGACAAGAAGGAAGGACAGACATGAAGATCGATCACACAGCCTCTGGCGTCTATTCCATCGCGCCCACGCCCTTTCTGGACGATGGCAGCATCGACTGGAAATCGGTCGACCGCATGACCGATTATTATTTCGAGATGGGCTGTGACGGTTTCACCATCCTGGGCGTGCTCGGCGAAGCGCCCAAGCTGGATGCCGAAGAGGCGCTGGCGCTGTGCTCCCGCGTGATCAAACGCGCGAACGGCAAGCCGATCATCGTCGGCGTCTCCGCGCCGGGCTTCGCCGCCATGCGCTCGCTGTCCCGCAAGGTAATGGACCTGGGCGCCGCCGGCGTGATGATCGCGCCGGGGACGGGCATGAAGACCGACGACCAGATCAGCGCCTATTTCCGCAACGCGATGGAAGCCATCGGCAGCGACATTCCCTGGGTGTTGCAGGACTATCCCCAATCCACCGGCGTCACCATGTCGACCAACGTCGTCAAGCGGGTGGTGACGGAAAACCCTTCGCTGGCCGTGCTCAAGCATGAGGACTGGCCGGGCCTGGACAAGATCACCACCCTGCGCGGCTGGGAGAAGGACGGCTCCATGCGCAAGATCTCCATCCTGGTCGGCAACAATGGCCTGTTCTTCGATTTCGAGTTGGACCGCGGCGTGGATGGCGCCAATACCGGCTACGCCTTCCCCGACATGCTGGTGGAGATGGTGCGGCTGGCGAAGGCCGGCAAGCGCGACGAGCAGCATGACCTGTTCGACGCCCATCTGCCGCTGATCCGCTATGACCAGCAGCCCGGCGTTGGCCTTGCCGTGCGCAAATACATGCTGGTGCGCCGGGGCATCCTTTCCAGCCCCGCCATGCGCAAGCCGGCGCCGGCCTTCTCCAAGGAAAGCCGCGCCGACGTCGATTATCTGCTGAACCGGCTTGCGCGGCGCGATCCGAGAATCAAGCTCCTGGCAGTCTAGAGTCTGATCACCGCACCCGTTTGACCTTATAGAGCCCGTATTCGCCCGACACTTTCAGGGCGAAGGTGCGCATCACCGACGGGCTGATGGTGACCAGCATCTGCTGCGGTTGCTGGCGCCAGCGGGCGGGGTGATAGACTTCGTCTTCGGAGACCTGCTCCCACACCTGGCCATCCGCCAGGGTAACGACAAACCCGCCCGACCGGTTGAACGAATAGGATTGCATGGGCATGGCGCGCACGATGGGTTTGGCCTCGCTCAACAGGCCGGTGAAAAGACCGCCCGTCTTGGGCATGGGCGGCGGACCGGATGGCACGGGCTGCGGCCGCGGCGCGGCGGAGGCCATGCGCGGCATCGGCGCCGGCATCGGCGCGGCAACCCGGGAGGGCACCGACAGACCCAGCGCTCCGCGCATGGGCGTGGCCGCGCCGTAGTAGCAATCCAGCCAGGCACGATCGCCGCTGACATGAATGCAGCCGGCCGCCGCCGCCATCACATCGTCGCGCACCGCTTCATCGCGCGGCACACCGCCCGCGGGCGGCGAACTGGCCAGCCGCACCTGGGCCGGCAGCGCCGGCGCCAGGTTCAGCGCGGCACGAACCGGCTGCGCGGCGCCGTAAAAGCAATCCAGCCATTGATGCGAATCCGAGATCACCGAGCAGCGAAAGGCGCCGGCCAGGGCATCATCACGCGGCCGGGCCGCCGCCGGCTGTGCCACCAGAAGCAGCAAAGGCATGATCCACCAGAGCCGACGCATAATGCCCCCTTTGTCGTCCAGCGGTCTTCGCCGCCCCCGCTCCAGAGCAGTTTGAAGCCCCGAGAAGGCGTTGACAAGGCGCGCCGGAAAAGAGGGAAAATGCACCAAAATCGAAAGAGGGGATGGCATGCGGCGGATCATGATCATCATGCTGGGGTTTCTGGCCTTGTCTGCCAAAGCCCCGGCGGCGGAAAATCCGAGCAAGGTTCTCACCGACAGCAACGCCAATCTTTCCACGGCCCAGTGGAAGGTCACCTCGGCCGATTGGGCGAAAGGCGGCCCGGCCTGGAGCGTGGAACTCAAGACCCTGCATGACGGACGCCAGGACGGCGTGCAGGTCATCGATGTGGACAATGGCGCGATGCATTTCACCATCGTTCCCACGCGTGGCTTCGAAATCTGGAAAGCACAAGCCGGTCGCCTGAGACTGGGCTGGGATTCGCCGGTGGGCGAGATCATCCATCCCTCCTATATCCGCCTGACGGACAATGGCGGCCAAGGCTGGGTGGCCGGCTTTGGCGGCCTGATGGTTCGCGGGGGCTTGGCCTCCTTCGGCTCGCCCGTGCAGGACGGCAACCAGCAACTGTCCCTGCATGGGCATGTGGATTACCTGCCCGCCAGCTATGTCAGCGTGCGTTATGAAGCGTCACCGCAGCCGCGGCTGGTTTTCCGCGGCATCGTCAACGACGTTCAGACCTTCGGGCCGCAGCTGCGCCTGACCTCGGAAATCTCCACGCCGATCGGCAAGCCGCAGATCAGCTTCGACGATGTCGTCACCAACCTGTCGGACGTGCCGCAGGAGATGGAACTGCTTTATCACACCAACTTCGGCCCGCCGATCCTGGGCGCGGGCGCGCAGTTTGTGGCGCCGATAAAATGGATGGCGCCCATGAATCCCGCCTCTGCCGCGGGCGGCCTCAAGGACTGGAACAGGTATGGCGGCCCGCAGCCGGGCTACATCGCCAAGGTCTTCAACTTCCAGCTTCAGGCGGATAACGCCGGCATGACCGAGGCCATGCTGAAAGCGCCGGACGGGGCGAGGGGCGTGCTGATGCGCTTCGACACCAAGGGCCTGCCTTATATGTCGTTATGGAAGAACGAGATTTCGGCCAAGGCCGGCTATGTCACGGGTCTTGAGCCCGGTACCGGTTTTCCCAATGCCCGCCCGGTGGAACGCGCTGCCGGCCGTGTCCCCAAACTCGCAGGCGGCGGGACCTACCAGGTGCATCTGACGATCGCCGCCTTGCCAACCAAAGCCGATGTGGACCGCGTCACCGCCGAGATCGGGGCCCTGACCAAATCGGCACCCGAGGTCCGGCAGAAGCCTACGGGGCCTTAGGCGGCGGCGCCGGGGTCTTGCCCTGCTCGAAACGGCCAAGCAGGCAGGTCTGGCCCGACTGCAGCACGCGGATGCTCTGCATGTTCTCGCAAATATCGTTGGTGCCGCGCAGAACCCAGACAAAGCCGTTGAAGCGCAGGTCGCTGCAGATGCCCCGCAAATGATTCACCAGCACACGCCCATCGCGCATCTTCAAGGTCAGGAGCTTGCCGTCCTTGGACGGCGTGGTGTTGACGATATCCCGTTCTGAGACGCAGAGCGCCTGAGCCGGTGCGGCCGCAGTCATGGTCAGGGCCGCTGTCGCGGCAACGAGGCCAAGGCCCGTGAGGAACTTTTTCATGGAGACCTCCTGGCCTCATTTTCCGCCAAAGGGCGGCCGGCAACAACGGCAAAAGCTGCGCATCTGGCGCGGGAAACCCGCCTGTCGTAGGGTCGGACGAAATTTTTTTGATCCAGGACCATGCCGGATACGCTTCAGGACCAGGTTGCCGCCATCTGGGCGCGCGCGTTGGGTGTCAAAAAGGTAGGTCCCGACGACAATTTCTTCGCCCTGGGCGGGCATTCGCTGCTGGGCGTCAAGATGATCGCGGAAATCCAGGCGCGCACCGGCATGGAGGAAGAATTGCGGCTATCCGACCTGCTGGAATATCCCACCCTCGGTGCTTTCGCCGCCCATCTGGAAAGCCTTCAGACTGCCGAAGAATCCGGCAGCATCTAACCGTTAGTGCTGCGCCAGGCTGCCGTTACCACCAGATCGCCCTGCACCGCATAACAGCCTTGAAACGCTTCCGTCCCGCGTCGGGCCGTGAAGTTGTTTTCATCGAGCGTTACACGCAGGTCATGAAACCGCAGCACGCGCTCCTTGCCAGCCTTGTGGCAGGATTCCTTGGCGCTGAACAGAATGGTAGCGAGCCCTGACGGATCGATCTGCCGCGCCAGCAAGTCGCGCTCGCCATCATCGAACAGACGTGGCCACAGATCTCGGGTGACGCCGCCGATCCGTTCCGCATCCACGCCCAGGCCTGCAAAATCGGCCGCGGCGGCCACCAGGGCCGCGGCATAGCCTTGGGTATGGGTGATACTGCCGACAATTCCGGCCGGCCAAACGGGCCTACCATTGTCTCCCCGCGGGATAGGCCCGGCATCACGGTCGAGTTGCTTCAGCGCAGCGTGCGCGCAGGCCCTGCCAAGCGCGAATTCGCGCTGCCGCTTTTCCACGGTGGCGGTGATCTCATGCCGTTCATCGGGGTGAAGCGATAGCGCCTGGCCCTCGTCATGCATCTCCGCGCCGAACAGTCCCGGCACCAGCATAGACGCAAGCAGGCCGCTCAATCGGGCACCGTCTCGGCGAAGACCTGGAACAGGGTGGCCGTGAAACTGTCCTGGTCGGCGGGGCTGATCACGCCCTGATAGAAATGCAGCGAGATCTGGGCCTCATGGGCCAGATCCATCACATGCAGGAACAGAGGCGAAGAGCGGCGCGGCCAGTCCTGTGTGACGGTGACGATGTCGGGCGGCCAGGGCAGCCTGGCCGTGGCGTCAGGTTCTCCCTTCCGTTCGGCTTTCTCGCGGACCGTGCCGACTGAATAATAGTTGAACACGGCCGGGATGAAGTTGGGATAATCGGGCGCCTCGATGCCGGGGCGGACGCAATGGGGCGCCCAGAAATGCAGGGTCGGGATGCGCAGCGCGAGTGCGGCGTCATATTCGACCATGATGGCGCGCATCACCGTCTCGAAATCGGCGCTCTGCGGCGCAGAGATTGCCACCGCGTCAGCGCAGAACATCAGGCCCACGGTATTGGCGAGATCCAGGGTCGTTCGCTTGTCGCCCAGGATGCGGAGCGGGAATTCCTCCATTCCCGACCAGCGCGCCATGGCACGGGCAAAGATTGTGAGGAAGATCAGGAAGGGTGTCACCCTCAGCCTGTCGGCCAAGGAGCGCACCTTGTCCAGCACGCGGCCCGGAATGGTGAAGTTCTTCATGACGCGGATGCCATTGCCCCATTGCAGCAAAGTGCCATCCGAAGGCGCTTTCTTCGCCGTCTGGGCCTGATACCAGCGCCGCCAATGGTCGATCAGCAGCGCGCCCTGATCGCTTTCCAGGACCTGACGCTCGGCGGCGGAATAATCGTGATAGGGCACCGAGGACGGCGCCTGCGGCGCGCCGTGGTCGAGAATGTCCCGCAGCTCATCCAACACGATATTGCGGGTGCCCGCATCGGCGATCATATGCGCCGAAGAGATGGCGGCCAGGCTTTCGCCACCCGGCAAGGCGAAGACCTTGGCCCGTGTCAGCCATTCGCCTTCGATCCGGTTGAGCTGGCCGCAGAACTGCTGAGCCAGCTTCTGCGCCGCGCCCCTGGCCTCTTCAGGCCCCATGCCGCTGAGGTCCTGCTGTTCGACGACGAGGCTGTCCGCCGCGCTGAGAGAGGCCCGCAGGACGCCATCATCTGCCTCAAAACGCGCCCGCAGTGCGTCATAGCGCCCGATGACTTGCCGTACGGCGGCGGTCACATCCGGCGCGCCGTGCCGAAAACGGCCCGTCATCCCGATGTTGAGGGCGACCGGCTCGCCTTCCCGCGCGCCGCCGGCAAACTGGCGCCACATCTCCTGCGCCACGGACGGCCTCAAGGGTCCACGGAGCGGAGGCGCATTCTTCAGGGCACGCGCGGCATTGCGGCTGTTCAGATAGTCCACGATCTGATCGCGATGCGCCTTCAGAAGCTGGCGGTCGGCGTCGGTGAATGCGCCCTTCGCGGAACGGTAGCGGATTTCGCCGCCTACCAGCGAAAGTAGAATGCTGCGGCTTTCCAGTCCGGCGATCAGCCTTGCGGTGGTCATGGTCGCATTTCAGCAAGAAAAGGAGTCGGAATCCCCCGATCAAGGAGCGGCACGCTACCCGTGAATTATCCCGGGAGCCCTTCGCGTTATGGCATTGTCGCGGAATTAGGGGAAGAACGAGACTTCAGAGAAAGGCCGCGGGAATGGAGGCGATTTGGCTTTCCCAGCTTTGGTCGCTTTCCGAGTGTCGGGGGGTATAACGGCACAATCCCATGATAAAGACCGGCTCATTGTTGTCATTGGCGAGCGGAACAAAGAGATTTTCCGCGTTGAGATATTCCTTACCTTCCAGATGTACCCGGCCTATGAACCGCATGGGCTGGCCGCCATCCAGAATGAGGTCCCCGCATTCAACCCAACGCGGTAGGTGCTCGCGGGGGACAACCTCGTCCACCATCTTGCCGGTTAATTCCCCCGCCATGTTATGAAGTCCAGTCCCGACGAGCCGGAATTTGTAACGGGATGGCTCCCGCGAGACACGCTCCAGCACCAAAATGTTTCGAAGCAAAGTCTTCAGGTCCCGCGGCGTCATGTCAGAACGGACGGGCATTTCCCGCGCGCCCGCCTTGGCTCGCCACAAATCGAGCAACTGATCATAGGAAGGGTCACTGAAAGAAAGAGTTGGATCACAGACGTGATACCATTTCTCGCGTGCGGCCCTTTCGTTGAGCGCTTTAACGGCTGCGGCGATATTCATGCCCCATTTTTGGCCGAGAAATATAAATAGCCCGTAAATCAATATCTTGCCGAGACATGTTACGCGCGGGCACCGTAAACAGCGATTACACAAACGCCGTGGGACTATCCGCCATGTTGGAGCCTATCCGGGCCGTTCACCACGCTTGCTAACCCCAGTTCAAATTGCAGGTTCCGTCCGCCGTCCTTAGCGCTTATGGTTTCCAGTATGTTAAACAGATTGCGACACGACATGGCACAGTTGGCGCCCGAACCCGAATCCGATCCCGGCCTCCGCCCTGCACGGCACGGCCGATACAAGCTGGATGAGCTTGATCCTTCGCGGTTCGCCCGGCATTTGGTGATGTTTCAGCCCGATGAAGAGGCATTGGTCGAAGTTGTCGCCAAGGCGCGCCTGAGCATTCCAGGAATCGCCGAGACCGAGGAAGTTCTTCGGGTCGTGCGGTACAATGGGGTCTGTGTGCAGGGCCTGGCCCGCAAATCGAAATTCGACCCGGAAGCCCCGATAGCCGAAGGGTTTGTCGCCACCCTGCCCTTGAACGCCCTTGGCCTGCAGATGTTGGCTCTGGGCTCCTTTGACGCGACCAGACCGGATTTGCGCCTGGTCGCCAAACCGGATGAGCGGCCAGCCGGGCTTTACATGTGGGCGGTCTATGCACCCGGTTCGCTGGCTGCGGGCATCGCGCTGTTCCTCGAGAAGATGTCTTCGCCACAATATCAGGGCGTCAACCTCTATTCTCGACCCAATACAGATGCCGGACGCCGATATAATGAAGTCCTGGGTCTCACCCAGGGCGTCACTATCGATGGAATAAACGCGCCCAATATTTGGATATTTCCGCGGCCACCGCAGGCGCCGCTGTATGACAGCTACGTTCCCAATTCCGGGAAAAAGAGCGTCGGCATCACTGTCGCGCGGACTTTCGATGACCTGATGCGCGTCGCCGCAATCCGCAACGCCGTCTATATCGGGGAGCAGGAATGCCCTTACGAAGAAGAGTATGACGGCAACGACCTCAGCGCCACGCATCTGCTCGCCTATATCGGCGACGAGCCGGTCGGCTGCATGCGGCTGCGCTTCTTCGCGGATTTCGCGAAGTTCGAGCGGGTGGCGGTCCGCAAGGAGTTCCGCCAAAGCCGCGCCGCAATCCAGTTGATCCATGCGGGGCTGAAGTTTTGTCAGAAGAAGGGCTATGCTCGCGTCATCGGCCACGCACAGAGCCGGCTGGCATCCTTCTGGACCCGCTTTGGCTTCCGGCCCATGGAGAACCGGCCGCATTTTATCTTTTCGGACTACGACTATGTGGAGATGGTCGCCGAACTGGAGGCCGATCCGGACGCCATTACCATCGAGACGGATCCTTATATCGCCATCCGTCCTGAAGGCCGCTGGCATGTCAGTGGCATTCTGGAACGGTCGTCGGCCCGCCCGGCAAGCGGCCCGTCCGTCGCAAAAAAACATTAACACGCCGCAAGGGATTGGCGACCTTGGGTTGCCTGATGACAACGGCACCTCTCTAAAGTAGGGTTTGTGAGGTGCCGTCGCGCGCGACCGAGCATGCTCGTCGGCAATATGGGGGATGCATGGAGTTCGGCAGGCTGGTCGCCGCCCTTCCCGAAAAGAAGGGGGCAACCTACACCTTTGAACGCGGCAAGATTGCCCAACATCCCCACTCCGTCCTCTATCGCGATGTCGAACGTGTGTGCGATGCGATGCGCGCCTGGGGCGTACGGCGCGGCATGCGGATCGGTATCTATGCGCCCAATTCCTATCACTGGCTGGTGCACGACCTGGCACTGATTGAACTCGGCGCCATCTCGATGCCTTTCACCGACGACTTTGCCGGCAAGATCGACCGGGCGCTGCTCGATAAATACAATGTCGCGCTGCTGCTGATCTCCAAACGCGACGCCCGGTTGTTTCCGCAAAAACCCGCCCATATCGCCTTTCTGGATGCCGACAATGACGCAATCGCGGTGCTGGACCGTCCGTCGAACAATGATCCGGATGAGACCGACCAGCACAGTCTGGTTTTTTCGTCCGGCTCGGCGGGCGGCCTCAAGGGCCTGGTGATAAGCCGCAAAGGCGTGGAGATCACCATGCCGCCCGTCATCGAGGCGATTGGTGTGGCCAGCCGGGACCGGCTTCTCCTGTTCCTGCCCATGTCGAACTTTCAGCAGCGCAACATGTGTTATGCCGCGCTGTGGTACGACTTCGACATCATCATCACCGATTACACCCAGCTCTTTGTCGCCATGCCGGCGCTCAACCCCACGGTGTTGATAGCGCCCCCGGTGCTGTACCAGATGATCCATGCCGAATATGAAAAACATCCCGGCTGGAAAAAAATCGCATGGGCGGTGCTGGGCAACGCTCTCTCTCTGGCCCCACGATTTTTGCGGCGGCCACTGGCGAATCTGTTTTTCCGCGATTTCTACAAGCAGTTCGGCAGCCGCATCCGTCTGCTGGTCACCGGCATGGCACCCATCCGCCGCCATATGGGCGAATTTTTCCAACGTATGCAGCTACCGCTGTGCGAGTCTTACGGCATGGTGGAAGCCGGCTCGATTACCTACCGCCCGGCCAATTCCAGGGAATATGGCTCGGTGGGAAAGGTGCTTCCCGGCATCACCCTGTCCTTTACGCCTGAGAATGAGATCATCGTCGAGCGCGATACGCCGATGACCTTGCGCTATTTCCAATGCGCCGAGGGCGAGAATGAGCGCACCTTTATCGCGCCGGGCTGCATCGCCACCGGCGACATGGGTCGGCTGGATAAGGATGGCAACCTGTTCCTGCTGGGACGCAAGAAAGAGCTGCTGATCACCGCTGGCGGTCTGAAAGTGCATCCCGAGGTGATCGAGCAGGACCTCAACAATTCTCCCGATGTGGCGCATGCGGTGATTTTCCTGAAGCCGGGAGCCAATCACCTCACCTGTGTGGTTGATCTGACGCCGCCGGGCGGCGATGACACCAAAGCGCGGGTGCGGAAGTTCGCCAACAGCCTGCCCGCCGCCAAGAAAGCGGCCCAGTTCGTGGAAGTGATCTTTGCGAGCGAGCCCTTCTCGAAAGAGAACGGCATGCTGCGGCCCAATCTCAAGATTGACCGCAAGGCGATCGGCAAGCGCTATCTTTAGTCTATGGCCGGCGGCGTATCGTGCGGTCGGGCCTGATGACACAGCCAGACCAGCACGATTCCCAGCACGCACAGCCAGGCCGAGACGGTGAACATGTCCACCGACGCCAGAAGATAGGCCTGGCCCACCATGTTGCGGCTGATCGCGGCCTTGGCGGAAAGGTCGGATAGGCCCAAATTCTGCAACAGCGCCAGGACCTGGTTGAAGACAGGCGTGAAACCGGACGTCATCTCCGCCAGCCGGCTCTGGTGAAAGGCCTCGCGCCTGTCCCAGAAGGTGGTGATCAGCGAGACCGAAAAGCCGGCCGCAAGGATGCGAGCGAAATTGGAAAGGCCCGCGGCCGCCGGCACGCGCTCTTGCGGGATGCCGTCGAGCAGAATGCTGATCGTGGCGATGAAGAAGGAGCCGGAGGAAATCCCTTGCACCATCAGCGGCAGGGCGATGGCCATGAAGCTGGCATCGGCGGTCAGCCCCGCACGCAACCAGTAGGAAACGGCGGAGGCGGCAAAGGCGATGGTCGCGATCAGCCGCGCGTCGTAACGGCTCATCATCTTTGCCACCAGTGGCGTTACCAGCACCGCCACCGCGCCGGTGGGCGCGGACACCAGCCCCGCCCAGGTCGCCGTGTATCCCAACTGGGTCTGCAGCCATAAGGGGATCAGGAGCATGTTGGCCAGGAAGACGCCGTTGCCCAGGCAGAAGACAATGGTCCCCAAAGCGAAATTGCGGTTGCGGAACAGGGACAGGTCGACGACCGGATGGTCCTCGGTCAACTCCCACAACAGGAAGGCGCCAAAGCCCAGCAGGGACGCGATCGCAAGCCAGACGATGCGGCTGGATTCGAACCAGTCCTCGTTCTTGCCCGTATCCAGCATCACCTGCAGAGCACCGGCCCATACCACCAGAAGTCCCAGCCCGACCGTGTCGATGGGAAGTCTGCGCCTTTGTGTTTCCCGCGCGCCCAGATAGGCGAAGACCAGCGCGACCACCATCAATCCCACCGGCACATTGATCAGGAAGATCCAGCCCCAATGCCAGGAGTCGGAAATGTAACCGCCCAGGATGGGGCCACAGATGGGCGCCACCAAGGTGGTGATGGACCAGATCGCCAGAGCCGTGGCGCGGCTCTGGCGCGGAAAGATCGACAGCATCAGCGCCTGGGAGCCAGGGATGATCGGCCCCGACAGCGCCCCTTGCAAAGTGCGGAATGTAATCAAGGATTCAAGACTCCAGGCGATGCCGCACAAGAACGACGCCAGGGTGAAGCCCAGCATGGAGAGCGCGAACACCCGCACCACGCCATAGCGTTCCATCAGCCAGCCGGTGATGGGCACGCAGATGCCGTTCGCCACCACGAAGGAGGTGATGATCCAGGTCGACTGGTCGGTGGACGCACCCAGATCGCCGGCGATGGTCGGCAGCGAGACATTGGCGATGGTGGTGTCCAGCACCTGGGTGAAAGTGCCCATGGCCAGCGCGAAGGCGGTGACGGCCAGCGCGCCGCCCTTCAAGGGTGCCTGTTCGGCCGCGCTCACCGCCCAGCCATACCGTGGTCAGCCACGCCGTTGGCGGACAGGATGCGGGCCACCATGGCGTCCACGCGCGCATTGACGTCTTCGCCGGTCTCGCCGCGCATCACGCCGGCCACCGGCGTGCTCGCAACCCGGGGCCCTGATTGATCATGCACATCCACGTCAGCTGTCACGGAAAGTCCGACACGCAGGGGATTGGCTTTCAGCTCATCTGCATCCAGCGCGATGCGCACCGGCACCCGCTGCACGATCTTGATCCAGTTGCCGGAGGCATTCTGTGCCGGCAGCAAGGCAAAGGCCGAACCCGAACCCGCGCCCAGGCCCGCGACCTTGCCATGATAAACAACCTTGCCGCCGTAAATGTCGGTGGTGATCGTGACCGGCTGGCCGATGCGCATGCGGGCCAGTTGCACTTCCTTGAAATTGGCGTCCACCCAGACATCGGAAAGCGGCACCACCGCCATCAGCGGCGCGCCGGCATTCACCCGCTGGCCCACCTGCACGGTGCGCTGGGCGACCACGCCATCCACCGGCGCCACGATCTTCATGTGCGCGAGCGTGATCGCGGCCGCGCGCAGCTGTGCCTCGGCTGCCAGCACATCGGGATTGTGCGCGACATCCACACCGGCAATGGCGGCTCGCGACTGGGCAAGTCCGCCTTGCGCCGAATTGACTGCCGCTTCCGCCGCGGCCACCGCATCACGGGCATGGCCCAGTTCCTCGCCAGACACAGCGCCCGCCAGCGCGCCCTGGCGGCGCTGATAGTCGGCCTTGGCCTGGGCCAGCGCCACTTCCGCCTGGCGCAACTGGGCGGAATAGGAATCGGCGCTGGCGAAATTGCCGTGCACGCCCCGCACCGCCCGCGCCAGATTGGCTTCTGCCGCCCGCATCGCCACTTCGGCGACCGACGGATCCATCTCGATCAGAAGCTGGCCGCGATGGACGCCTTGCGTATTGTCGGCGTAAAGCGCGATCACGGTCGCGTTCTCGCGGCTGGTCACCGCCACGATATTGCCGGCGACATAGGCGTCATCGGTGGTTTCGCTGTAGCGGGCGGCCAGCCACCACCAGGCGGCATAGATCAAAGCGGCGATCACGACCGCGAGGCCGAACCAGAGAAATCCGGTGCGGCGCACCTCGGCCCTGCGGGCGCGTGCTTCGCTGACCTCGCTCATCGCTTGACCTCCTCAACCGGCGCGCCGGATTCATGGCCGGGATCAAAACCACCACCCACCGCCAACAGCAGCGTAATGCGCTGGCTGGCGGCGCGGGAAAGAAGCGCCGCCATCTCGCGCCGGTCGGACAGCAAGGTCGCTTCGGCCGTCAGCATGGGAATCTGGCCGGAGAGGCCCAGGCGATAGCGTTCCTTGGCCAGATCGAAGGCGCGCGCGGCACTGTCGAGCGCCAGTTGCTGTTGCCGACGCTGGTCGGCCAGGCTCGCCACTTCCGTCAGCGCGTCAGCGGTCTGGCGCACGGCCGCAATGACCGCCCCGTTATAGTCCGCCACCGCCGCATCCAGATCCGCCGTCGCCAGCGCATATTGCGCGCGGATGCGGCCCGCATCGAACACCGGCAGGTGGATGGCCGGCCCCGCGCTTGCCACCAACGCGTCGCCCGTGAACATCTTGTCCAGGCCTACGGCCTGAAAGCCGATTGCCGCCGCCAGATCGACGTTGGGATAAAAGTCGGCATGGGCGGCGGCACGGCCATGCAGCGCCGCGCTGATGCGCGCATGCGCCGCAAGGATATCGGGCCGCCGCGCCAGAAGATCGGCCGGCAGATGTTCCGGCAGCGGCAGCGCGTTTTCCACCGCTGCGGAAGGGCGGTTGATTTCACCATAGAAATTGGCGCCCTCGCCCACCAGGGCGGCGATGGCATGGATGCCGAGATCGCGTTTAGCCTCGGAGCGGCGCAGTTCCATGCGCGCCGTGGCGAGCAGCGCCTTGGCCTGTTCCAGCGAGGCCTCGTTCTCAAGTCCGGCCGTCACGCGGCTCTGAGTCAGATCCAGGATGGCCTGGCGCTCCGCCACCGTTTGCTGGGCGATATCGATATTCTCCCAGGCCAGCAGCAGATCGACATAGGACAAGGCGAATTGACCGGCCAGCGCCAGCTTGGCCGCGCTGGCATCCAGCGCGACAGCCTGGCCCGCGGAACGCGCACGCTCGATCAGCGCCGCCTGTTTGCCCCAGAAATCCAGCGACCAGCGCAACCGTGCCTGGGCATCGCCGACCCATTGCCACGACCCGCCGAAGGGACGCGGATAGAGATAGTCATTGCTGAGAAGCTGACGCGTCTCGCTCGCATCGATATTCAGATTGGGATAGGTCCCCGTGCGCGCCACCGAAAGTTCGGCCTCGGCCGCGCGGATGCGCGCCAGCGCGCCTTGCAAGGTCGGGTTGCCGGCCAGAAGCCTGGTCACCAGCCGGTCAAGTTGCGGATCGTTGAACGCCTTCCACCATTGCGCGTCCGGCCGTGGCGCAGCTTGTGCGCCCAGACCCAGGCTCTGGGGCGCGATCTCGGTTTGCGACGGTGTAGTGGGCGGGGCCTCGACGCAGGCCGCAAGCGGCAGCGCCAGAAGCAGGACCCAGCTCTTATTCAATCTCATCCCCGGCATGCGGCAGGCCAGTTTTGCCCGATTCGCCTTTGCTTAAGGTTACTATCGCAGAGGCGGGATAAGTACCTGGAAAACCCTGGCTATTTTGGTTTCCGCATCCGGTCCGCCACGGCGATGGCACTGAAGATCACAATCAGACAGAGCGGAATCAGGGCAACCGCCCGGAACGAGGCCGCCGCCGCGGCCGTCAGGATATCGTGAAGCTGCTGGCCCTGGGCATTGGCGGCGAGCTGGGCATCGCCATGGGCCGCAGCCAGCTTGGCCTGGTCATAGATGGCGCCAAGCGTCGGCAGCACCACATAGGTCGAGAGCGCGCCGGCCGAGCCCATCAGCCCGAACACCATGGTGCCGCTGCGCGGATAGCGCTCGGCCACCGTCGCCAGCATGGTCGGCCAGAAATAGCAGACGCCGAAGCCCCAGCCGGTGGCGGCAACCAGCGCGCCCACCGGGCCCTGCGCCAGGCTGAGACCATAAAGCCCGACCGTGGCGAAAGCGGCGGAGAAAATCAAAAGGCCGACATTGCTCAGCCGCTTGACCAGCGGTCCCGCGAAGTGGCGCATCACGAACATCAGCCCGCTGACATAGGCCAAGAGCAGGATGCCGCGCATGCCCACGATCTGCGACAGCGCCACATCCACCCATTGGCCGGGCGCAAATTCGGTGGAAGCCGTGAACATCATCAGCACCACCCAGAGGAAGATGGTAGGGCTTTGCAAGGTGGCGCGGATCATCTCGCCCGTGGTCACCGGCGCGTCGGTGGAAAGGCCGACATCCGGCAATCTCTCCTTCATCGCCATCACGCCGAAGATCACGCAGAGCACACCCAGCGGCACATACATCAGCCGCCAGGAAAGACCGGCCTGGTCGCCGAAGATGCCGATCAGCGAACCAGCCACAACGCCGGCCGGATACCAGGCATGCAGGATGGAAAGCCGGCTGACCCGGCCTTCCGGATAGAGCGCGCTGGTGAGCGGATTGATCACCGTCTCCACCAGGCCCCAGCCCAGGCCCTGCACCACCATGCCGACCAGAAGCCCGTGATAAGGCGACAAGCCCAGCGACCCGGCAAAAGACACCAGCACAAAACCTGCGAGCAGCAAGACAGCGGCGGCGGTCAGGGCGCGGCCGAAACCGACGCGGGCCAGCACGGCGCTGACCAGAAACAGGGTGATGGCGAAACCGGCGAAGGCCGCGCCCAATACCGTGCCGATCATTTCCCCGGCCCGCGCCTTGTCCAGCGCATCGAGATAGTCGACGCGCATATGCACGGCGGTGGCGGCACGCAGCGACACGGCGGCACCCGCCGTGAACAGGGCCATCAAGGCCAGTACAAAGATGCGGCCACGGTGAAGCGGCGCGGCGCTGCCCGCATCGTCTATGATCATTTTGTCATGGCCCGGCTTTCCCCGCGCCCTCCCCGTTTCTCGAGCCTAGCACAGGCCCATCGCTTCCCGTAAAGTCGTACCATGCCCCTTCATCCCGATGCGGCGCTGGCGATCCAGCGGGCCGGCGACCTGCCGACCAATCTCTCGCCGGACGAACTGCGTGTGGCCTATGAGCGCCAGCGCCTGACCCTGTTGCCGGAGAAGCCGGCCATGGCCATCACCTACCAGCTCTCCATTCCCAGCGATTACGGTCCAATTCCGGCGCGCTTCTATCGTCCGACCAGGGACAGAAAGCCTTGTCCGCTGCTGGTCTATTTCCATGGCGGCGGCTTCATGCTGGGAACGCTGGCCCTGTACGACACCACCTGCCGCCGGCTGGCGGTGCATGGTGAATGCGCCGTGCTCTCGGTCGATTATCGCCTGGCACCGGAGACGCAGTTTCCCGGCGCTGTCCTCGATGCCTATACCGCCACACGCTGGGCGTCGGAGAATGCGGAATTGCTCAACATCGACACGGCCAGGATCGCGGTGGGCGGCGACAGCGCCGGCGGCAATCTGGCCGCCGTGGTGGCGCAGATGGCACTGGACTCAAAAGAGTTCGCGGTGGCGTACCAGCTTCTGATCTATCCCATGACCGACCAGAGCCGCACTTATCCATCCTACGAGCGCAACGCCGCCGGCTACATGCTGACCACTGCGGCGCTGAACTGGTTCATGGACAATTACATTCCCGATCATGACGACCGGAAGGATCCGCTGGCCTCCCCCATGCTGCGCCCCGATCTTTCGGGCCTGCCGCCAGCCCTGATCATCGCGGCGGAGTTCGATCCACTGGTGGATGAGAATGAGGCTTACGCCAACCGTCTCAAAGCGGCGGGTGTCGCCTGCGACTATGTCTGCTTTCCCGGCATGATCCATCCCTTCTTCACCCTGGGTGGGGTTGTGCAGGACACCGCGAAAGCCGAAGCGCTGGCGGCCGAGCATTTGCGCAGGCTGTCGCGGCCATGAGAAAACTCGTCGTGATTGCGGCGCTGCTGGCCGCGCTGCCTGTGGCGATGCCGGCTTGGGCACGCGATTTCACCAGCCAGATCAGCGAAAGCAGCGAAATTCCCAAACTGCGTCCGGAGTTCAAGGTGCCGGACGAACCCAACCAGCTCTTCTACGTCCAGCGCTCGCCCAACGCGAATACGGTGATCTATGCCGCCAACCTGGATGCAAAAGGCAATCTGAACCCTTCCGCCCCCATTCAAGCCTTCTGGCGCAAGTTCAATATCGATGGCAGCAAACAGCCGCTGAATTTCATCGAGCGCATGATGGCTTATGGCGTCAGGCTCGATGGGCGCAAAGCCGGGAAGCCCGTGACGTTCAGCATCGCCGCCCTGCCCGAACGCAAGCTGACCGTCTCATGGGACAGCGCCCATCAACCCGAGGCGCTGATGCAGATCGGCAACCATCTGGTCAAGGTCGCCTACGTGTATCTGCAGGTGGTGGAAGGCGGATTGATGCCCAAGGTGCCGGCGCTCGACATCTTCGGCACCGACATCGCCAGCGGCAAGGCGATCCACGAGCATCTCATCCAGAGATAGCAGCCTGTCATAACCAGCCCTGCCTTCGCGCGCGCTGGCACGCTGAAGGGACGGAATGATTTACTTCTCGAAGTGTGGCGTGTCCTTGAGGCCCACACCCAGGCCGCGCTTCTTCTGAAGCACAACCAGCACCCGCATCAGGCCGGCCAGCAGGAGCAGCGGTGCCAGCCAGCCGGCCCAGAAGGGCGCGATATAGCCGAACTCGCCCATCAGGATGAAAGCCTTGGAGGCGAAGTGGGCGAGATATCCCGTCAGCAGCACTGCCACCAGCGCGAACCAGCGTGTGGCATAGGCGAAATAGTGCAGCGACAGCGCCGCGCCCATGAGCGCCATCACCACGCTGAAAAGCACTTCGCCGAAATCAAGCTGCAGCCGGGTTTTATAGCCGCTGAGATCCTGGGACATGATCCGCGCATGCGCCAGGATGCGCAGGTCGCGCAGGTAAAGATATTGCGGCGACAGCCCGAGATTGCGCAGCCACAGGTCATTCAGGCTCATGGAAATGGTGCGGCTTTGGAACGGCAGCTCCCTTTCCTTGGGACCGCCACCGGTTGAGAGCACATCGCCCCGGTTGGCGAAATCGGACCGCCAGTAATGCCCATCTGTCAGGCGCCAAAGATCCTTGCCGACCGGCTCGGCCACCGCGGCCGTGTCCACTTCCCCGAGATGGCCTTCGCTGTCCAGCCGGTAGATGGTGGCGTCATGCAACTTGAGCGGCGGACCATATTCGATCTCCGCGCGCAGCAGACCGTCCGGCAGGGCTATCCAGTGGGCGCCGCCCGACTGGCTGCGGTCCAGGCGAATGCCCTCGCGTCCCAGCCGCTCGGCCATCTGCACATGGATGGCGGCAGGCCTGGCAAAAACGTCCAAGGCAAAGAGAAAGCCCCCCACCAACAGGCCGGCGAACAGGGCCGGCATCAGGCAGAAGAGCGGTGAGCGGCCGCTGTTCCAGATCAACAGGCGTTCGCGGGATTCGGTAAAGGCGCTCTCGCTCCACACCACGCCCAGGAAAGCGGCGAAAGGCACGAAAGGCGGCAGCAGATCGGGCAGGCGCAAGACGGCCAGGCGTGCCAGCGCAAACGTCACCTGCAGCGGCCCGCCGCCGAACAGAGCCACCTGCGGCAACAGGTCGATCGCCAGCGCCACCGTCATCAGCGCCGCTGACACCATGACGGTGTGGCGCAGATAGGCGCCCAGCATGTAGCGGGAATAAAGTCCGAAGGGTGCCAGATGGATCGAACGCGCGCCCGGACGCGCAGGACCGTTCATGAGCGCGCCAGTTGCGGGCGCACGAACTCGGCATGCCGCCAGACAATGATCGTGAATACCACATAGGCGATCGCGCCATAAAGTATCAGTACCGGCAACAGCGCCCCGCCGACACTGAGCGGCGCCACGCTGGTGATCACCCATTCGCAGAGAAGATTGACCGCCATCAGTCCTAGGCACGAAAGCGGCAGCGCGAACCAGTTGGTGGTGCGATTGGTCAAGGCCACGCCCAGCAGCGCCACCAATGGCGCCAGGAACGACAGCAGGCTGCGCGAAAAACGCTCGGCCAAAAGACGCATCTGGGCGGCGCGGGCGTCAGGAGTATGATAATCCGGCACAAAGAGCTGCTCGAAAACAGTCTGCTCCACCGTATTGCTGCTGCGGGGCGTGAAAGGAAGCAGCTGGTCCACCATCATCAACTGGCTCATGTCCCGCACCTTCATGCTGATGGGCGGACTGTCTTTCAGCGTGTCGGGGCAATTGGTGCATTTGACCAGACCACTCGAACCCGGGCTTCCCAGGGGATGGGCGTCGGCAAAAGTGTGGGAAGTAAAATCGCTGAGATTGAGCACGATGCGGCCGCTGCGATCGGGTCCATCCAACCGCGCCTGGGCCGCCGTCACGATGCGCGAGGTGTTGGGGCCGATCTGCTGATAGACGAACAGGGTGCGATCCTTGCCGGTTTGGGGCTTGGCATCGCTCCTGGCATCGATCACCTGCACCTGGCCGGGCGCCACGGGCGGCGGCGCGCCGCCTTCCACCCGGTCCATGGCATAGGCCACATAAGAGGGAAAATAATAGAATTCATTCTTGGCCACACCTTTTTTCAGCGAGCGCAATTCCGAACTGAACAGGATCGAGCGCTGGGCATAGCGCGACAGCGGATCCAGCAGGCCCGAACCGATGGTGCTGGTGACCTGTCCGGCGAGCGCCACGATCAGCACCAGCACGCCCAGCTGATAAGGGCCAAGCCCGGAGGCGAACAGCACCAGGACCTCGCGGTTCTCCCGCATCCGCAAAAGCGTCATGTAACTCGCCATCAGAATGGCGACGGCAAGCGCCAAGTCGAAAATCTCGGTGGAGGTGCAGGCCAGCACCAGGGCGATGCCGGACAGATCGGCTTCATGGCGCACGGCGTCGCGGAACACCCAGGTGAAATGCTCGGCCAGGAAAATGGCCTCGATCAGGATGATCACGGCCAGCGCCTGGCTGGCGACGCGATGAAAGAAGCCGCGGGCATATTTGCCGCGCAGGAAATGCCCCAAAGTGACTTTCAGGGCCGTGACGCGCAAAGCCGCGATACCTGGAGGCGAGGGGCTGCCGGCGATATCGCTCAAAGCCGGAATTCCTCGCCCAGATAGACCCGCCGCACGTCCTGATCGGCGACGATCTCGGCGACATCGCCTTCGGCCAGCACCCGGCCGCTTTCGATCACATAGGCACGGTCCACGATCCCCAGAAGCTCGCGCGCTTTGTGGTCGGTGATCAGGACGCCGATGTCGCGGTCTGCCAGATGATCGATCATCTGGCCTATCTCCTCGGTGGCGTGGGGATCAACACCCGCGAAAGGCTCATCCAGCATGGCGAAGCTGGGCTCGCAGGCCAAGGTGATGGCAATCTCGCGGCGCCGGCGCTGGCCGCCGGACAATTCACCCACCTTCTTGCGGCGCAGGTCGCCCAGCCGGAATTCCCCCAGCAACTCGTCCATCTTCTGCCGACGGGCAGCTTGCTCGGCCAACCTGGCTTCGAGCACCAACTGGATATTCTGTTCCACCGACAGACTGCGCGGCACAAAGGGCGCCTGGGGCAGATAGGCGATGCCGAAGCGGGCGCGATCATAGAAGGGCATCGCCGTAACGTTATGGCCATCCAGGACAATGGCGCCCGCGTCGGGCCGAATCATGCCCGTCAGCATCTGAAACGTCGTGGTCTTGCCGGCGCCATTGGGTCCGAGGAGCCCGACCACCTCTCCCCGTTCCAGCCGCAAGGTCACCTCTTCGATCACCCGGCGTCCGGCGAAAGCCTTCACCAGATGCTGCGCTGAAAGCATGGCTTGCTCTTCGAATGTCTGAGGCCGAATCTGTGAGGCAGGACGGCCGGATATCGCGGCCCCTGGAGCTTGCCGGCGGCCATTTTTACCTTTGCAAGGATACTATGACGCAGGTTCTGGGCTGTACAGGCAAAGAGGTGAAACCGCCGTACGCTGAACAAATACTACCGAATGTTACGTCCAGAACGGCGCGAAACAGGGAAAACCCGCTGTTCCATTAACTTTCAAGCTGCGAATCACCCTGTATGCGGGGCGCCGGAATACGATTTTTGGAGCCTGCGAGAGGCACTTACCGTGATGGCGAAAGTTGTGGCATACAGATTTCGCGTTATTCTGTTGTTCGCGGTCAACCCGGCCGCGCAGGGCAGGCGCGGATAGCATATCGAGGGGCAATGACGACTCATTCTGCGGCCGCTGAACAATCGGTGGCCCCGGCCGAAAGTGAGCAGTCGCGACGCAAAAGTGTCGTCGACGATTTTGCCGGTTACCGCGCTCTGCGCCGCCGCGTCGAAGACATGCAAGCCGCCGGCCTCCAAAACCCCTTCTTTCAGCCGCGTGACGGCGTCAGCCACAGCGTCATCCGTCGCCATGAAAAGAGCCTGATCAGCTTTTCGGGCTACAACTATCTGGGCCTCAACGGCCATCCGGCGGTCATCGCCGCCGCCAAGAACGCCATCGACAAATATGGCACCTCCGCCTCCGCCAGCCGCATCGTCGCCGGGCAGATCGACCTGCATGGCGAGCTGGAGCGCAAGCTTGCCAACTTCCTGGGCACCGAAGACGCGCTGATCCTGATCAGCGGCTATCTCACCAATGTAAGCGTCATCTCCCACCTTCTGGCCCGGCCAGATGCGGTGATTTATGACAGCGGCGCCCATAACAGCATCATCACCGGCGCCCGCCTGTCAGGCGCGCGCACCTTCACCTATCCCAATGGCGGCTGGGACGGGCTGGACGAGCTGATGGAAAAAGAGCGCGCCGGCTTCCGCCGGGGCCTGATCGTGGCCGAAGGCGTTTACAGCATGGACGGCCAGATCCTGGACCTGAAGCGCGCCGTGGAAACCACGAAGCGCCACGATCTGCTTCTGATGGTGGACGAAGCACACAGCTTCGGCATCGTGGGCAACACCGGGCGCGGGGTGTGCGAAGCTGCCGGTCTGCCGGTGGACAGCATCGACGTCTATATGGGCACGCTCTCCAAGACCTTGGCCTCCAGCGGCGGCTATATCGCAGGCGACCGCGGCCTGATCGAATATATGCGCTATCTCTGCCCGGGCCTGGTGTTCAGCGTGGGCCTGGCGCCCGCCGACACCGCCGCGGCCATGGCCGCATTGGATATCCTGGAGCGGGAACCGCACCGGCCCCGGCGCCTGCGCGAGCGCGCGCGCTTCTTCCGCAAGGTGGCGCGCGAGCATGGCCTGACCGTCTGCGGCGACGAGGAATCGCCTGTTGCCTCCCTGATCGTGGGCGACGACAAGCTGGCGGTGGCGCTGTCGGCAGGCCTGCTGGAGCGCGGCATCGAGGTCCAACCCATCGTGCGCCCGGCGGTTTCCGCCACCACGGCGCGACTGCGCTTCTTCCTTACCGCCAATCACACCGAAGAGCAGATTCTGGAAACGGTGCCGGTGGTGGCCCAGCAACTGGAAAAGCTGCGCCGCGGCGCTGAATAGCGCGTGAGCAGTACCCAAGGCCGCCCTTTGCGGGTTGCGCTGGTCACAAGCTCCTACAATTTCATTGCCGATGGCGTGGCGCTGACCTTGAACCGGCTGGTCGGCTGGCTGGAAACGCAAGGCGTCACCGTCAAGGTCTTTGCCCCCACGGCCGCCAAGCCCGCTTTCGCGCACCAGGGCGATCTTGTCTCGGTGCCTTCCTTTCCCCTGCCCGGCCGCCCCGAGTACCGGCTGGCCCTGGGCATGGCCGGCTTTGTGCAACGCCAGATGCTGGATTTTCAGCCCGATCTGATCCACATCGCAGTGCCCGACCTTCTGGGCCTGGCGGCACTGAAGCTGGCGCAAAAGCACGCCATTCCCGCCGTGGCCAGCTATCACACCCGCTATGAGACCTATCTCAGGCACTATTGGCATCTGGCGTGGCTGGAAAAGCCGCTGAAGCGGTATCTGCGCTGGTTCTACGGTCAGTGCCGGGAAGTTTATGTGCCATCGGAATCGGTGCGCGAGACGCTTCTGGCCGATGGCCTGAAGGACAATTTCAAGCCCTGGCCCCGCGGCATAGACACGACGCGTTTCGATCCGGCCAAGCGCAACACCGCCTGGCGCGCGCGCCATGGCATCGGCGCCGATGAGACCGTGGTGTTGCATGTCTCGCGCCTGGTGCGTGAGAAGCGGCTGGATACGCTGACCACTGCGCTCAATGCCATCACGGCGTCGCACCGTGTGGTGATCGTGGGCGACGGGCCGGACCGCGGTTTTGCCGAGCGTGCCCTGCCGCACGCCATTTTTACCGGCTTCCTGAACGGGGAAGAGCTGGCCGCGGCCTATGCCTCGTCCGACCTTTTCGTCTTTCCCAGCGACAGCGAAAGCTTCGGCAATGTTACCCTGGAAGCGATGGCGTCCGGCCTTCCTTGTGTTTGCGCCGACGCCACCGGCAGCCGCTCTCTGGTTATGTTCGGCGAGACCGGCTATCTCGCCCCCGCCGATGACGGCGCCGCTTTTGCCGGCTTCCTGGCGACATTGGTAAACGATGCGAGCCTGCGCCAGCGCATGGGCGCGGCGGCGCGCGCGCGCGCCCTTACCTTTTCCTGGGACGAGACCATGGCGCGGATGCTCTGCTATTATCGCGCCTTACTGGGAGCGGCTGCGTGAAGATTGTAGACGTTTGCGAGTTCTATTCGCCGACGGGCGGTGGTGTACGCCGCTATATCAACCAGAAACTCGAGCTGGCGGAGAGGTTCGGCCACCAGTTGACCGTCATCGCGCCTGGCGCGGAAACCCGCATGGAAAAGGCGCATGGCGGCGTCATCGCCTGGATCAAAAGCCCGCACCTGCCCTTCGATCGCAATTACCGGATGTTCTGGAACGCGAGCCAGGTGTGGAAGGCGCTGGACGCACTGCAGCCCGATCTGGTGGAAGGCTCCTCACCCTGGCGCGGCGGTTGGCTGGCGGCGCGCTGGCCCGGCAAGGCGGTGAAGGTCTTCTTCATGCATGCCGATCCGGTCGCGGTCTATCCCCAGACCTTCCTGGGTGGCCTGTTGGGGCCGGAGCGGGTGGACCGGCTGTTCGGTTTTTTCTGGACCTACCTCAACCGCCTCAACAGCAATTACGACACCGCTATTGTCACCAATCCGGCCCTCAAGGAGCGTTTCGCCGGCTTCGGCCTGGAAAATATCCAGGTGGCGCCCTTTGGCGTGGAACGCAGCAAATTCTCGCCCAATTTCCGCGATCCAACCGCGCGGCGCGAGATGCTGGCGACCTGCGGACTTCCCGAGGACGCCGCGCTGCTGATCGCCGTAGGACGGCACCATCCCGAGAAGCGGCTGCGCACCATCATCCAGGCGGTGACGCGCGCGCAACGCACGCGCAAGATCGGACTTTACATTGCCGGCGACGGCTTCCTGCGCGCCTCTGTCGAGCGCTGGGCCCTGAATGCGCACAGTGTCTATGTCGCCGGCCAGATCAATGACGCCGATCAATTGGCCACGGTCATGGCCAGCGCCGATGCCCTGATCCATGGTTCGGCGGCGGAAACCTTCGGTCTGGTGCTGGCGGAAGCGCTTTGTTCCGGCACGCCGCTGGTGATTCCCGATGCCGGCGCCAGCGCCACCTTCGCGGGTCCCGACTATGCCGAGACCTATCGCGCCGGCGACGCGGCGGATGGCGCGGGCGCGATCCTGCGGCTGTTGTCTGGCGATCGCGCCGCACAGTCCAGGGCAGCACTGGCCGCGGCCGATGCTCGCGTCTTCACCGTGGAACAGCATTTCGCCAGGCTGTTCGAGATCTACGAGCGGATCGTCGCAGACCGCTCCACACGATAGAGCGTGTACCAGTAGAGCGGCAGCAGCTTCAGGAAGCCATGGCGCCGCGCGAAGGCAGTGTAGCCGGCGATGTAATCCGCACCGGCTTGTCCATAACCGAAACGCGCCAGTGGAAATTCGGAATAGACCAAGGTCGCATGCGCGCCGGAGGGAAGCAGCGGCGGCACGGGTTTGTCACTGATCAGATAGACAGGTCCGTGATACAGGAGCGATGAAAGTTGCACGGTATCCAACCTCCTGGATGAGAAACCTGCCGCCCGGTACAGCGGATAAGACTGGAACGGCGCACCCAGGCTGTACACCGTGCCCGGCCCATGGCGATAAAGATATTTCGCCATCGGCATGTGCGGCCGCACACCAAAGGGATAGAACGCGAAATAGATCATCGCTGCGACCGAAATGGCGGAGACGGCTTTCGCCACTGCACTTTTGCGCCAGCGCCACAGCCGTTCGAATGTCCGATGCCAGCGCGGCAGCCGCGGCGAAAACCCCAGCACGGGAAAAGCAGTGGCCAGGAGCGCCAGCGGAAACAGAAAACGGGCCTCCTTGTGCGCGATCAACAGATGCGCCAGCACAAACGGCAATGTCGCCCAGGTCACGACATGGCGGGCATTGCGCAGCCACATCGCCACCATGCCGGCCATCAGCACCAGGGTGACGGCGAAGAAAATCTGCGCCGGCAGGAGATAGAGATAGGCAAAGACCGGCTCGCGGCCGAACTGGTGCGCCGCCACGCCCTGCACCAGATTAACGTCGACATAGCCCAGCGGCGGAAAGACCCAGACGCCATAACCCCAATGGTCGGCAACCGCCCCGATCAACAGCGCTACAAGACCGCCACCGAGAAAGGCCGCCAGACCGGCAGCGCGGACACGCGCCATCACCGCCAGCCAGGCGAAGAGACCAAGACCCATCAAGCCGGTCTGGTAGCGGGATTCGAAGGCCAAGCCGCACAACAGTCCCGCCAGCGCCAGACGCGAGGCAGTCTTTCCGCCCATCGCCACAGCCAGGCCCAGCGCAAAAAAGGCCGCCGAAAATGTTTCCGAGGACGTGCGCACGAACAGATAGGGCAGGAAGCCGAACAGCGGCAGATAGCGCGCAAAGGCGCGTTTCTCGTCCTGGCCTTCGATGGTTGGCAGGATGGCGCGGGCAAAAGCGGCCAGGGCGCCCAGCGAGAACAGGCCGGTCAGCAGCCGCAGCACAAACACGATCGTGAACATGTCCCGGACGCCGAGCCCCTGAAGCGGCTTGGCGATCAGGAAATAGACCAGCGGCTGGAACCAGGGACGGATGCGGGCGGCGAATTCCCAGGGCAGTTCGGAGGCCGGCGTGCTGCCCAGCTTGAACCCCATGAACTCCAGCACCTGGTAGTGCTCGTCGGGAAAATAGAAAGTGTTGCTGAACCAGGCCGTGACGATCGTTACCGCGGCCAGGATCAGCAGACTGCGACGAATCTCCCTATCCATGAGCCAGTCCGTCGAACCAGGCCAGATAGGCCTTGGCGCAGGCCTCCGGCTCGAAAGGCGCGGCCACGGCTTTCAGCTTTTCCGGCGCCGCACGCTGCGCCAGCACCTGCGTCAGCGCCGCGGCCAATTCCCGGGGATCGCGCGACGCCACGATACGGCCGGCCTCGGGCATCGCAATCAGGTCATGCAGCAGGAAGGAGCAGTCGGTGCTCACCACCGGCAATCCCTGCGCCAGCGCTTCCACGGCCACCGCCGGTCCGCCCTCGTAGCGGGAGGTGATCAGCAACATGTCTGCCTCGGCCAGATAAGGCTCGATCGCCGCGACATGGCCGTGCAGGGCGACGCGATCCTTGAGGTCCAGGGCGTGGATGCGCTGCTCCACAGCGGGCCGCAGGCTGCCCTCGCCCAGCATGGTCAGGTGCAATCCTTCGCTGGCGGCGATGATATCCAGCGCCAGCAGCGGATCTTTCTGCCGCTCCAGCCGTCCGATCCAGAGAACGTGATCGCCGCTCCGCGCGGCGGCCTGCAACGGCTGGATATAGACCGGATCGTGCAAGGCAACGACACCGCGGCCTGGCAACATCTCCTGCAACTGGCGCCGGAGCCCGTGATTCATGGCGGCGAATCCGGTGACGCCACGGGTCAACCAGCGGAACACACTGCCGGCGAAGGGCGCGCCCGCCGGCACCGGCGGGTTGGAGATCTTCAGCGCGATCGGCGCCCGCGTGACGGCCCGCAGGCCATTGGCCAGAGCCGCATGGAAATTGCCGGGCAGGAAAATGATATCGGGCCCCAGGCCGTCCAGCCGCCGCGCCATGGCCCTCGCCAGATCAAAGCGGGAGAACAGGCCCCGCCGCACCGGCGGATCGACCGCCACGACAGGCACGCGCGGGTCCACGTCGTCCCGCAATCCGCCTTCCATGCTGCCGCACAAAATGGTGACGTCGCGCCCGGCATCCGTCCAGGCACGCGCCAGGCCCAGCGCAATCCGCTCCGTGCCGCCGCGGTGAAAATCATGCAGGCAGATCAGGATGCGCCGCGCCGTCATCGGTCGCGCTCGAATATCCAGATGGCTTCATCCAGGCTGTCATGGATATGCACCACCGGCCAAATCCCATGATAGGAGGCGGCATAGGCGAGACGATAATTCAATTTCCCGGCTGCCAGCGCCGTGAAATACATATGGGCGTCGCCATTGGCGAAATCGGCCTGCTGCAGCGGGGAATAGGTGCGCCCTGCGCCCAACGGCACCGCGGCGCGCAAATAGCGCCGCGCCCAGGCGAGACTCACCACGATAAATCGGGATTGGCGGGGCGCGATAAAGGGCTGCTGCCGCTCCGTGACACCAGGCAGCGGATTGCGCAGGCGCGGATCCCCCTGCCCGATCCGGGTCACCATCGCGCCACGCGGAAAGCGTGGCAGGAAACAATTCTGGCCATAGGTTTCGATCACGTCGCCAGGCTTCACATGGACCTGGAGCCAGGCTTCGGCATCATAGCGAGGGTCCCGCAGCAGGGCTGCATTGATCGCGATGCACCAGTGCAACGCCAGCAGAGCCGTCACCACCAGCAGCGCGCGGCCCGCCAGCCGCAACCGGTCCTGGGTTGCGAAAGCCAAAGCTTCAGCGGCGATGCCGATATAGAAAGTCGCGAGCACCCCTTGCGGCAGCAGGAAACGGTCGTCACTGCGCAGCGCCGCGAAATTGAAGCACAGCGTGAAGGAGATCGCCGCCAGCAAGGGCAACGCGCCCGCAAGCCGCGCTCTCCCTTCTGCGCGCAGGAAATGCAATCCCACCCCCGCCGCTGCCAGAACCATGGGCAGCAGGCCGTAACCACCCGCGAAATAGCGCAGCAGATCTTCCAGCAGCGCGAGCCAACCGGCGGGGCCCCGCCAATATTCCGCATAGTCGCGGCTGGCAGGCCCGGCCAGGAACGCGATACGCCGAACAAAACCGCTTGGGTTGGTGATGGCGCCGTCCACCAGCAGGAGCAGCAGCAGCGCCACAATGGCGGCAGGCAACAACGCCTTCACCACCCGTGCCGCATGCGCGCGCGGCCAGCGGTCCGAGATAAACCACAGCAGCAGGAACAATGGCAGGCTGAGCAGGAACAGCGCATAGGCCTGATCCTTGGTGGCGACCGCCGCCGCCGCGAACAACCCCGCCAACCAGAAGCGACGCGGCGCTTGCTCCATCACCGCCCGCATGCACCAAAGCAGCGACAGCAGTGCCCAGAACAGGTAGGGCACGTCCAGATTGCTGACCTGTCCATAGTAAGTGAGCGCGAAATTGAGGGCGCAGGTGCTGGCGGCAAAGAGACCTGCTCGCCGACCGGCAACCACTCGCGCCATCTCGCCGATAGTCCAGATGATGCCCAGCGACATCAGCAAGCTGACCAGCCGGCCCAGCACGGCGAAATAGGTCATATATTGTGGCTGGGTGATGGTGGCGATGACGTCGTGCTGGGAAAGCGATGGCGCATGCGCCAGCGCCCAGGCAGCGACCGGCAGGGCCGGCACGGCCAACAAGATCGCATGCAGCGGCGGATAGGTGAAATAGGCGCCCGGCTTCCAGGTCAGCGCCAGGGCGGTGAGAAAATTGCGCGGCGTAAAGCCGTCGTCATCCCAGCCATCGGCCGCGGGCAAGCCCCAGGCCAATCCCGCGAGCCTAAGGCCGGCCGCCAAAAGCAATATCCAGAACATCGGTGCGCGCAGCAACCGGTTCATCGTGCCTGCCATTCGCCGCGCGGCGCCAGAGACCAGGTGATCGCCGCCACACTGGCGGCCAGAACCAGGTCCGCGGCCGCCAGGATCACCAGCACAGTGGCGACCGGCGTCAGCGCGATTTTGGCAATGCCCGCCGTGGCAATGCCGGCGCCGACAAAAATCAGGTCCTTGTTGGGCACCAGTGGCAGGCGCGTCACCACCAGGCGCAGGGTGACGAATTGCAGGGAGGCTACGGCGGATGGCAGCGCGCCGGACAATTCCCACAGGCCGAACTCGACGGCCAGGACCAGGGCGGCACGGCAGAAATGAATGGCGAAGGTGGTGGCGATCTGGCGGCGGCTGAGCGCGGTCAGCTTGCGATGGCCCAGCACCAGTATGGCGGACAGGATCAGCGGCACCGTGCCGGCCAGCACATAAAGCGCAACATGCGCGCCCATCACCGCCGGCACGTGAAGGCCGCCGGTCACCAGCAGCAGAAGCAGCAGCAGATAGACCATGGCAAGCCCGGCGCCGCCCGAAAGGATGTTGGAATCCTTGATGGCGTGCACCAGCAGCCCGCGCGCGACATTCAGATGCCGCTTGGCCCAGAGAAAGAAAAAGGCCTCGCCCGAATAATCCAGCATGAAGCTGTTCATCAGCCGCTTGCGCAGGATCACCGCCAAAGGCGGACGGTTTTCGCGCCACAAATTGCGATAGACCAGATAATCGCCCAGCGGCTGAAGAAAGAATTGCAGCACCAGCAGCAGGTAAAATCCGGGATTGGCAGGCCGCGCCTGCCAGATTTGCCGCCAGCCCAGTTCGGTGAGCCGGTGCCCGATCACCGCCAGCAGCAAAAGCGGAATGCCCCATTGCAGCAGCATCAGGCTGAGGCGACCGACAATGCTGTTCTTCAGCCGCGATAACAGGCCCGCTTCGGGCGCAAGGTCCGGCGCGTTCATGACCGGGCCAAAACCCAGTGCAGGATCGAGCGTGGCAACAGCTCGGTTGCCGCGCGCAGGATCCGGAATTGCCATGGCACCACGATGGTGGCATCGCCACGGGCGACACGGCGGCTGATGACCTTCGCCGCCGCGTCGGCGCCGATCAGGAACGGCTTGGGCTGTGTCACCTGCTGGCTCATGGGCGTGTCGATGAAACCAGGCGAGACCAAGCTCACCCGCACATGGTGTTTGGTCAGCCGCAGGCGCAAGGCCTCCGCGAACATGCGAAGCCCTGCCTTGGTGGCGGCATAGGTCGGCGCCATCGGCAGGGGATAGGATTCGGAGATCGAGCCGATCAGCACGATCTGGCCGCCACCGCGCCTGGCCATGGCCTCGGCCATGAGGTGGGCGCCCACCACGGGGGCCACGAAATTGACCTCGGCGACGGCACGCGCGGTCCCTGGTCCTTCCGTCACGGCATTGTCGGGTGCGGTTCCACCAAGGCCGGCATTGAAGATGGCAAGATCGATCGGCGCTGCGGCATCGGCCGCCGCCAGCCGCGCGGGCAAACCGGCAGTGTCGCTGAGATCGAATATCTCGATGCGCGCCTCGGCGCCCCGTGCGCGACATTCCTGCGCCACCTGTTCCAGGCGCGCGGCATTGCGGCCCCATAACAGAAGCGTAACACCGGAGCGCGCCTCTGCCCGCGCCAGGGCCGCGCCGATGCCGCTGGAGGCGCCCGTGATCAGGATGGTCTTCTGCCCCATGAGATCTCGCTGGCCGCCGCCCCAATGCGGCAAATGCTTCCTATCAAATCAGGCGATGCGAGGCTATGGTTCCGCGCCTTTCACCAAGGGAATCCGGGCCTTGAGCGCATCCGTCGAAATCGTCCCGGTACGAAGCAAAGCCGACTGGCATGCTTTTCACCACCTGCCCTATCGGATCTATGCGGACGACCCCAACTGGGTGCCGCCGCTGCCTCTGGAACGGCGCTTTCATTTCGACCCCAAGCACAATCCTTACTTTCAGCACGCCAAGGCCGAGTTTTTCATTGCCCGCCGCGGCGGCGAGGTGGTGGGGCGCATTACCGCCCAGGTCGACCGGCTGCATCAGGAGCGTTATCGCGACTTGACCGGTCATGTCGGCTTTATCGAGGCGATTGACGATCAGACGGTGTTCGACGCGCTGCTGACAGCGGCGGAGAGCTGGCTGCGCGCCCAAGGCATGCAGCGCGCCGTTGGGCCGGTGAGTTTTTCCTTGTGGGACCAGCCGGGCCTGCTGGTGCAGGGTTTCGACACCCCGCCCTATGTGATGATGAACCATCATCGCCCCTATTATGCCGACCGCATCACCGCGGCGGGCTATGCCAAGGTTGAAGACCTGATCGCCTATGCCTACGACCCCCAGGCCTCGACGCAGACCTGGGAGAAGCTGATGGCGCGCGCCCTGCGTGGCGGCGACGTTACCTTGCGCAATATCCGCATGGACAAGGCGCACTTTCGCGGCGAAGTGGCGATGCTGCTGGACATCATCAATGACGCCTGGTCCGACAATTGGGGCTATGTCCCCATGACCAAGGCCGAGATCGACGATCTGGCCGGCATCCTGAAGCTGTTGCTGCGGCCGGGCGATGTCGCCATCGCCGAATACAAGGGCGAACCGGCCGCCTTCACCGCCATCTTTCCCAATCTCAATGAAGCCATCCGCGACATGAAGGGACGGCTGTTCCCGTTCAACTGGATCAAGCTGCTCTGGCGCATGAAGGTGAAGCGGCCGAAAACCGCGCGTATGCCGATGATGGGTGTGCGCAAGGCGCTGCAAGCCACGCCCATCGGCGCGGCCCTGGCCCTGTCGGTGATGCGTTCGGTCCGGGATTTCAATTTCTCGCACGGCGTCACCGGCAGCGAGCTGTCCTGGATCCTGGAACGCAACGACCGCGTTCGCCACGTGATCGAGATGGTAGGCGGCAAGCCCTATAAGACTTACCGGGTTTATGAAAAGCAGCTGTAAGCCCGCTCACCCTTCGACAAGCTCAGGGTGAGAGTAGAGAAAATCCTTATGCCGATCGCGCGACGCTGTCGCTAACGACTATCGAAGCATGAGGAGAGATCGGAAGATCAGAAGCTCTCAGGATCGAAGCCGTGGATCTTGCAGACCCGCCTGGCCAGCTTGCGGAACTTCGGATTGTGATGCCCGCGCGCGGTTCCAGTTTCATCCTGATAGAGATGGATCATCTCATGCGCCATGGTGGAGAGCAGCAGGTCGGTGGTCTTCACCAGGCCGGCGGAGATGGCGATCTCGCTGAAGTCGTCACCGCTGGCGCGCCGATGCCGGCCGCGGAAATGGCCGAAGCGGTCCCTGGCGCCCATCACCTTGAAGCTGACATGGTCGGCGTGCGGCAGACTCCAACTGCAAAAAGGCGGGCTGACGCGCAGATATTCGTACGCGCCTTCGAGCATTTCCGGAGTGAGGGTCAGCCCTGCCATGACACCGCTTAGATAGGCGCCAGAGCATAACGTGCAAGCCCGGCGAAAGACGCGCGGCGGGGCGTCGCGGGGACGAAAAAAGCCCCATTTTACAGGCTTTTTCCGCGCTATCCGTGTACGGAAACAAACGTTATAAACCAGTCACATAGCGGGGTGCCGAGGGCATGGAATTCCTGGAAAAACTGAAGGCGACCCGGGTCGTCCCGGTCATCGTGATCAAGGAGTTGGGCCAGGCCGTGCCCCTGGCCAAAGCGCTGGTGGAGGGGGGCCTGGACATCCTGGAAGTCACCTTGCGCAGCCCGGTGGCTCTGGACGCCATCAAGGCCATCGCCGCCGAGGTGCCGGAGGCGGTGATCGGCGCCGGAACTGTGGTTAACGCCGGGCAGTTCCGGGAAGCTGTCGAGGCGGGCGCCCGCTTTGTGGTCAGTCCCGGCCTGACCGGGGAAGTCGCCCAGGCCAGCCGCAACCATATGGTGCCGGTCCTGCCGGGGGTGGCCACCGCCTCGGACATCATGCGGGGGCTGGCATTGGGGCTTTCCACCTTCAAATTCTTCCCGGCTGAAACCAGCGGCGGCGCCCCGGCCCTGAAAGCCCTGGGTGGGCCCTTCCCGCAGGTCAGCTTTTGCCCGACCGGCGGAATCTCGGCCAAGAACATCGGCGCCTATCTGTCGCTTCCCAATGTCATCGCGGTAGGCGGCTCCTGGATGGTGCCGTCGGACCTCGGCGCCGCCGACGCCTTTTCGCGCGCCACCGCCCTGGCGCGCGAGGCGCGCAGCCTTGCCGCCAGCGAATGACTGGCGCCCTGCAAGCGGTGAGCTTTTGGCTACCGGGTCCCGGAACCCATCGGCTATAAGGGCGCCGCAAAAACGGGCCGGGATGGCCCCTCTTGGGGATAGCGAATGAATCACGATCGTATGGCGGTGCTGCAGGCGATGATGGCGCAGGGCATGATCCCTGTCTTTTTCCATCCCGACACCGAGGTCTGCCTCAAGGTGATTCAAGCCTGCGCCAATGGCGGTGCCAAATGCATCGAGTTCACCAATCGCGGCGACTTCGCGGCCCAGACCTTCCTGGAGGTCGCGCGCCATTTCGCCAAGGCCGATCCCAGCGTCATCATGGGCGTGGGCTCGGTGGTGGATGCGCCGACGGCGGGGCTGTTCATCGCCAACGGTGCCAAGTTCGTGGTCGGGCCGATCCTCAACGCGGACGTGGCCAAGGTCTGCAACCGCCGCAAAATTCCCTATAGCCCCGGCTGCGGCTCGGCCTCGGAAATCTCCGCCGCCGAGGAACTGGGCTGCGAGATCGTCAAGGTGTTTCCGGGATCCAGTGTCGGCGGCCCCGAATTCGTCAAGAATGTCCTGGGACCGATGCCCTGGACCCGGATCATGCCCACCGGCGGTGTCGATACGTCGGAAGAGTCGCTGAAGAAGTGGTTTGGCGCCGGCATCGTCGCCTGCGGTATCGGCTCGAACCTGATCACCAAGGAACTGCTGGCGGCCAAGGATTATGCCGGCATCGAGAAGAAGGTTGCCGAGACCATCGGCCTCATCAAGCGCATTCGGGGAAAGTAAGCCATGAGCGACATCTTGAAGATCCGTCCCGCGTCCGACGTGAAGTGGGACTGTGTCTCCTTTGGCGAGGTGATGCTGCGTTTCGATCCCGGCTTCGGTCGCGTGCGCACCGCCCGCCAGTTCCAAGTGTGGGAAGGCGGCGGCGAATACAATGTCGCCCGCGCCATGCGCAAATGCTGGGGCAAGCGCGCCAGCGTCGTCACCGCACTGCCCAGGAACGATCTCGGCTGGCTGGTGGAGGATTTCATCTGCCAGGGCGGCGTTGA
>CAYQZM010000107.1:0-5687 GCA_964421935.1 uncultured Rhizobium sp.
TATTTTTGGACATAAGCAAATTCTCAAGCCGACCGGCGGAAACTGAGGCGGAACAAGACTCCATCCTTCGGATTCTCACATTTTTCTTCTCCGAGGCCATTAAGATTATTGAAGATTACGGCGGCGTCGTTGAGAAAAACACGGGCGACGGCTTGATGGCGTACTTCGTTCCCGGACCAGAAGGGGAGCCATCTGCACAAAAAGCAGCGGTGTCTTCAGCACTTTCCATCTTTGCAATCACGGATTGGGTTTTGAATCCCACAATTATCAATTCAGGTCTGGCAAAAGTAGATTTCAGAATTTGCATAGATCATGGCTACGTAACGATTGCCGAAGTGGGGGCCGCGAGGCGGTTTAGAGGAATTGTCGCTATTGGGACTACTGCAAATGTGGCGTGTAAGATGTTGGCAGTTGCCGAGCCCAATACGCTGCTTCTCGGTGATCAGGTCATCAAAGGAATTCCCTTGGCATGGCATCAATATTTGAAGGTCAAGACCGCGGATACAGGATGGGTGTATAAGACTACGGGTGCGCCATACCTGTTCTGGGATTACACTGGGCGCTGGTTGTATCCAACATGAGTAATTCACAGACTAACCGTCCTGAAAGCGAGCAACCGCCCAGCAATTTGTTAGGAGAAGGAGTCAATTTAGGCGCTCATCCCACGGGAGAAACAGGCTCGCTAGTTCAGATAAATGACGGAAGTTTCCCGCTTCATCTCGCGTTCGCAGATTTTCAGGTTGGCTACGTGGGGCATTATATTCAGTTGGCAGACGCGAAAGCCGCAGCCACATTTGCGGTTGCGGCGGGGCTCCTGGGTTATTTGTTGAATAAGGGAGCGTTTGGAGTGATCGGTAACCCGGCGTTTGAAGTCCATTTCCTTTTGGCTGCGGTTACTGCAATAGCGCTGCTTGTTTCCGGTGCGCTTTCGTTTTTGGTAGTAGCTCCAAGATTGCGGAAGAGCCCACAGGATGGGTTTGTTTTTTGGGGGGCTGTTGCCGAGATTCCGACAGCGGGCGATTTCGTCGAGAAAGTGACGGCTGTGAC
The DNA here is from genome assembly GCA_964421935.1 of uncultured Rhizobium sp. Classification (GTDB taxonomy): domain Bacteria; phylum Pseudomonadota; class Alphaproteobacteria; order Micropepsales; family Micropepsaceae; genus Rhizomicrobium. Next base: position 1,048 of record CAYQZM010000107.1, read on the forward strand.
CTCAGCGGGAATGGTGCAAGCGCGCCTAACGCATTGCTATGACTTAAGTCGGGTATGCGCGAGAAAATACGCCGTTCTCAGGTTCTCTATGCTTATTGGAGTAATTGGTGTTGCGGCGGCGCTATTCCTTATATTGATTACATAACGCTCAGGGCGCCGTGGACTGCTGAACGCGAAGGGTCTGCCTGAACGAGTTTAGGGACGGCTATACGCTCGCCCGCGCTTCAGTGGCGACGCACCCTTGATCCGCCGATTCATCTGCGGGCACTGTGTGCAGTTTGGCCAACCGTTGTGCGTTAACCTGCTTGATTCTTTTCGGAATCAAAATCGCCCAAAAACGCAACAATTGTACAATCGCACCATGGTATAAACGGCCATGGCTCAAAGCGAACTGTCCATTGTTCTCCATTACGAGAAGCACTCGGATGGTTGCTACTACATCCGTAGCGAAGCCCTGCCGTGGCTCCGAATGGCCAACCCCGACATAGACGCACTTCACCGGGATTTAGACCCAGTTGTGAAGGACTTACTGCGTCACAATATGGGGTTTGAGGTCGAATCGATTCGCTGGGTGCCAGGGCCGGAAGACATCAAGAAGCATCTTCAGCATCCGTCTGGTCAGGGTATAGCGACCTATGTCGCTACATTAAAAGCCGCCGCTTGATGGCGAGGCGTCTTCTCTCGCGGGATCATGTTCACCGCAAGTTGAAAGGCCTCAAATGTCACTGGATCAAGGATTACGAAACCCTCTCCATGTGGGAAACAGGGTCCGGGATACATTTCACGATCCCGCATGAAACGCCCGAGAAGAGAACCGCCCAGAATATGCTCGAAGAGGTTCTGATCGACGTTCACAAGTGGAATCTCTTCACTGGCAAAAAGGCCCTTTAGGCGGCCAATTCCTCAGTTTCCCACTCCTCGACCAGCTTCACGACGTCGCCAGTGTCCCAAGGCGCTGCCCAAGTCCTGCGGCCATCCGGGGGACATGCGTACCGCTGACCGGGTGCCAAATGAGTGCCACGGAGCCCGAACGATCAGTTGGCAGGAGGTGGGAAAATGGCGGAAAATCTTGAAAAATTCTCTACGGAAACTTTTGATCGTCAAAAACAAAAACGGCCTCCGTTGGGAGGCCGTTTTTCCCTGTTTCCAGGCGCTTTGAATGGTTGCGGGGACAGGATTTGAACCTGTGACCTTCAGGTTATGAGCCTGACGAGCTACCGGGCTGCTCCACCCCGCGTCATGGTAAAACGCTTTATTTTTCAGTCCCTTATATCTAGTCCTCACAGAGGCTTTTTACAAGGGCTTCGATTTTGTGCGTGTTTTTGTGTGAGACTCACACAATCCCGCGCACAGCCGCGAAGCGCCGGGAAACTACTCGTCACAATTCCAAATAGCCAGATGAAATTCTCCAAGCTTTCCGCGGCTTTCCTGGAGCCACTTATATATGGGCGCAGGCCGAGGCGCGAAACGAAGCGCGATTTGAGACGCGATACGCAGCGCGAAACGAAGCGCGATTTGAAGCGCGGTCATGGGCTGGCGAATCCCGCCTAGCCCAAGGATGCACACACGCTCTCACACAAAACGCACACACATTCGGGCCATCGCCGTGCGCGGGCGTGCGGGTGACTAGACGATTTCAGGGAACTGTAGTGGTGACCCGTCCATGGAAAACCGGAAGGGATTGGACGCGAGCATCGCCGTCTCAAACCGGCGCGCGTACCAGGTCCAATTCTCGGCCGCCCGCTTATCGCCGGCTGCTTCATATTGCCCGATCTTGTCGATGGCCTTCGCCCGTGTCGCTAGTGCCCAGGCCCGCCGATCCGTGCAGCCCTGCGGGGGGGCCGCTGCCATACTGCTGATCCAAAGACTCCAAATAGGCCGTCATATAGTCGATGCACCATTTCCCATCGGCGTCTGGAAACATGGCAGAATCGACGTTGTCGCCGATCGTGGTTCCTATCAGCACATTTTCGTCCACGATGATCCGGGGATATTTGGCCTGCTGCGACTCCATCTCATATGCCCTGACCAGCCCATCGCCGAAAACGATGCCCCCGCTGTGATGGAGAAGCCCTCGCGTAACGGCGCCCCGGATCAAACAATCAAACTGGCGGGCCCGGTGCGCCACAGCATTGGCGATCATCCGAACGGACATGAACGCCTGATAGAACCCAATGGAACTGCCATGCAGGTCCACCAGATTGAAGGACATGACAAGGTGATCGGAAAAGGTCGAAATGCCTGGCTTCACGAAAGTGGTCTGCTGGCCTTCTCCTTGTGGCTCGACGCGAATCTCAAATTCCTGCTCGGCACCCTTGAACTCCTGCAAGGTCGCGAGGATTTGCGCCGCCACCTCAGGGCTGGGGTTTTCGACCGCAGACCGGAAGCCCAAAAGATCGATATAGGCGACGAGGTGAGGCTCCAGTATCGCCCTTTCACGCGCGGGCTGACCGGCTGCCATTAGAGACCCCGCGCTCGGTCTATCGCCGAATCGATTTCCGCTTCGGCTGCTGCGGCGCTTTCATAAATCTCTTCCCGCAGGTCGGATGTCTGGTCCATGAAGGATTGATAGCGATTGAGCGCGGAATGCGGGTTCTTGTCTGCTCGCAACGCTTCGGCACGATTTTCCCAAGACTTAATCGGGTCGCCTTTGATGGTGAAGGGGTAGTTCTTTTCGATCCAGTCGATGAAGTCGAAGTGACTTCCGCCGGGAAAACCGTTCTCATCCGCGAACTTCTTGCCCTTGCCATTGAAGGCGAGCGCCCAAGCCTGTGTCTCAGTGATGGCCTTGTCACGGGTTCGCTGCTGGCCCTCGTAGACGCCCTGCGCGACCGTATCGAGACATGTGTCCTGCATCGACACGGTATCGTCCATGTGGTCGGCCAAAGTTTCGACAAAAATGTCGGGATCGTAACCGCATTTGCCGCGAAGCCCCTCACACGCGGCCTGATACTGGTCCACGTTCCCTGGCATAAAGCCATCATCCTTGAAATACTTTTTGGCGCGCTCGGGCATCTTCAAGCTTGAGCCCCAATTGAGATTGTAGGGCCTGAAGCGTCCGACGAACTCGCACGTTAGATCGAAGTGGAAGGCCGCGAGTTCGATCAAAATTTCCTCATGCTGCAATCCAACATGATAAACTTGATTTCTGTACTCATGAACCGTGGTGATGCTCTGGGCCAATTCTTCTGACAGGGCACCTTCCAGTTTGCCAAGTTTCACTTTGGCGTCGAAGGCTCTCCCCAAAGCCTTTTCCAGAGCTTCGACGTGCTGATATTTGTCCCGCAGGTGCCGGTACATCTTGTGCCGGCCAGCCAGATCCTTCGCAGTCTGGTGCAGCACCAGTTCCACCAGGTTGTCGGTCAGCATCAATGAAAAACGTGCGTTATGGACATCGCGCTTTTGCACATGCTCCAGCGCCACATCCAATTGCTCCAGTATGGTGCCAAGAAACAAGAACATGGTTCAGCCTTTATGGGTCTCTGATAACCGTTACGCTGTAGGCTTCGGGACCAGAGCAAAATGCCGATCTGAAGGATTGTTCGATAACGCGACGATGAAATACGTCAAGGGATACCAAATCGTCTGTATTATATTCTACTCGGGCGACTTTTGGACCCATATGCAATCCGGCAAGGATGCCGGGTGGGATTGGGCGTCCCGTCAGTGCGCTGAAATCCAGGAAGGCATATCGGACAAAGGCGTGGGCTGCGAGGTTGAAGTCGAAGACCGTATGCGGGTTTTGCTCAATTGGAGAGGTAACGCCCCGGTCGGACAACAGGCACCGTTCGGTGGTGTAAGCATTAACATGGATGACCAGGTGGTCGCGACGGTTCTCGAACATGTCGCCTAAGGCTTGCTCCAGCATGACCGGGACGCCATCGGCCAACGGCATCAGCAACATGAATATGACGCGTAGCCACGCGCCATACTGCTCATCGGATATGCCAAGTTCAGCGCAAAGATGGGCTTGCTGCGGCCGTCGGCCGGTCAAAATCCGCTCATAAGCGGCATATATCTCTGGCCTTGCAGGGTGATGTGCGGCCATGGCGGGAAAGCTGTTCAGAACCTTCACCACCGAATAGGGGTTGCGAACGAAGTTGACCATTTTCGCAACAAACAGATCGAACAGTTCCTGAGAGACGCTGGCATCGCGTGCGGCATGCGCACCCAGGATGCGCCGTGTTAGCGGCTCAATCCGACCCTCATAGCGGTTGAAGACTTCCTCAAAGTTGGCGCGCAGTCCGTCAGCGCCAACGTCGAAGGAATAGAGGTCAAACATCGACAAGGAGCGCGCGATACTCCTACCCCTTGCCGGGGTCAGCCGGACGATGTGCCGATCCCGGTCTACAATCTCCATCTCATAGATGCGCTGATTTTCGGGTGCGGCGCCAGGGTTCAGCGCATTAAGGCGCTGCTCTGTCTGGGCAACGAAGTGCTGTTGACGCGTTGGATTGTCCGGAGGAATTGGAGGCATTGGGCGGAAATCGATCGGAAGAGATTTTAAGTCCGGTGCGTCTACCAGTAAGTAACGGATAACATTGGATGAAATGATATTTTTTCGAATTAGTGTGCTAAGCAATGTGCTAGCCCAGTTGGTTGCTCCAGCACCAAAGTATTCATTGGCAAAATGAGCGCGA
>CAYQZM010000108.1:0-2503 GCA_964421935.1 uncultured Rhizobium sp.
GGCGATGCAGGCAGAAGCCATCAAGCTGGACCAGGTCGCCAACAGCCGCAATCTGGACGCACTGAGGACCGAAGCTGTCACCATGGGCAAGGCCTGCAAGGCCTGCCACGATGACTACCGCTCCAAGGACTATGAAAAAGAGAATGAGGAGTGACAGCGATACCCGGCTGACAGACACGCGCCTTTCAGGCGGCGGCCGGTTTTCGTTTTTGATAACGCCTAAGAAAACAGCAAGGGGATGGGTATGAGGTGCGTTACGGCTCTGGGGGCCGGTCTTGCAATGACAATGACGGCGTTCGGCAGCTTTGCCGCCGAGCCGGCCAGCGCGCCCGCGCCGGCCCCGGCTCCAGCCGCCCAGTCGCCTGCGACACCGACTCCGGCTTCCAAGCCTGCTGCACCGGCGCAGGCTGCAAAGCCCGCCGGTGACCCGGATGCGCTCAACATGGTGCCGGCGCCGGGCCCCGGTGTTTTCTCAGTTCAGAAGAAAGGCGCCGGGCTTCATCTGACGGTGACCGGACACAAGTTCACCTCCCGCGCCGAGATCGAAAACTATCTCGCCTGGCAGGCAGCGCAGCAGACCGAAGCGCAGAAAGGCACTTGGTTCACCCTCACCGAAAGCCGCGCCAAGGGCGACACCGTGGCTGCGCCCAAGCGCGATCCGCAAGGCAAGCACTACAGCTTCCGGATGGAAAACTGGCGGCCTGTATGGCGTTACAAGATGAAGGGCGATACCGCCTGGAAGACATGGAGCCCCTTCTCGGGCGCCGCTTTCTTCGCCGATGGCAAGGATCCCAAAACGGTAACCGATTTCGAGGTCAGCGCCGAAGTCACGGTGCACAAGGGCCCGATGGATGATCTCAACCCCCTGGCTTTTGAAGCAGGTCCTTTATCCGACCTGCTGATCAGCCAGGTTTCACCCCCGCAGTAGCCTTAGGAGGATACATGTCCATCAGTCGCCGCGTCTTTACCGAACTGCTTGCCGCCCTTGGTGTTACGGCGGTCACGCCCGCTTTGGCGCAGGGCGCCACGGTCGATGTCTCCATGAAGCAGTCGCCGAAGATGGTGTTCGTGCCGGCCACCGTGAACATCAAGGCGGGCGACACGGTGAAGTGGACCAATCCTTACAACATCACCCATACCGTGACCTTCGATCCGGCTCAGGCACAGACGGCCAGCGACGTGTCGCTGCCGGCCGGTGTGGCGCCGTTCGGCTCGGGCGATATCGAGGAGGAAGGCACCTTCAGCCACACCTTCACGGCCAAGGGCACCTATAAATATGTCTGCAAGTATCACGAGGCGATGGGCATGACGGGGACGGTGGTCGTTTCCTGACGCCCCAGAGGGAGGACGGCATCATGCGGCACACAAGGTTTATGATCTCCGTGGCTGCCGTCGCCCTGGCCGGTGCGGGCGCAGAGCCCGCCATCGCCGCGCCCTGGGTCAAGGGCTATGTGGTGGGCCAGTATGAATATGCCTTCCGCTATGGCGGCCGCGCTGATTTCACCCGTGGCGCCGAAATCGAACCCGGCGTGGACTGCCCGCACGGCAACACCATTCATTTCGCCAATGACAAACAGACCAAGGTCGCGGTGGCGCGGCAGAAATGGCGCACCAAGCAGGAGATCGACTACATCGCTGCCCCGCCGGGGCTGGACAATGTTCGTGCCCCGGTGCTGACCCGGTTCTGGATCTGGAACCGGGCCCTGGCCTATCGCGGCTACAACAAAACCATCGAGACTTATGTCAATCCCTGGGCCACGGATGATCCTGGCCAGCCGGAAGTGACCAGCCGCATCGGCGACGGCTTCAATCTGGACGGCAAGATCAAGCCGACCGATTTCATCAGTCCCGATGGCGAGAAGGGTGTCGACAATAATCTCTACCGGGCCTGGGGTTGCGATGCGCCCTGGCGCGGCAATGGCAATGCCACGCTGGACCTGCGCGCCAACGACAAGATGCAGGAAGGCCTCTACACCATGGTCATCCGCATTTCGGGCAATCAGGACCCGATGAATGATAGTGATGCGACGGTGGAGATCGGCTATTCGCCGGACAAGATCGTGAAGGATGCCCGCGGTGGCATCGCGGTGGATTATTCCTATCGCATCTTGAAATCGGCGCAGTACACCAAGCTCAAAGCCACCATCAAGAACGGCGTGGTGGAGACCGAGCAGGTCGAGCATCTGCACAGCCCGCGCATCGCATGGTTCTATGACCAGACTGGCGACGCCAATTTCACCAAGGGCAAGATCCGCCTGAAACTGGCGGCTGACGGTCTTTCGGGTGCCGGCCTGCTTGGTGGCTACCGCAACTGGCGCGACCTCTATGCCGAGAACACTTTCGCCCAGGACGGTGGCCAGCAGGGCATCCGCGAGCATGAGGATCACGTCTCGCTCTATTACGCCCTGCGCCGCAATGCCGACGGCATGTACAACGAAAAGACCGGAAAATATGACGGCATCTCGTCCGTCTATCGCATCAAGTTTGCCTCGGCCTATGTGGT
>CAYQZM010000109.1:0-8380 GCA_964421935.1 uncultured Rhizobium sp.
CGAAGAAGGCGGCACCCGGGGTGCCGCCGTCTGTCTTGGCTTTAGCGATAGCGCCAGCCGCCGTGCCAGCGCTCGCGGTGCATCCAATAGCGATGCCCATCCCAATAGCCATGGCCCGGATAAAATGTTCCAATCACAAGCGGCGGCACCCCGATGGAAACGGCGCGGTTCGGCCGGCAATGATCATGTGGACCGCGATGAAAACCCGGGCCGCAGCCCTGCGCGGCTTCGGCAGGGACCAGAGCGGCTAACATGGCGGCGGCGGCAAGCGCCGTAAAGACTATCTTCTTCATACTGCAATCTCCCTTTCTTTGAAGGCGCGCCGATGTTGGATATTCGCGCCTGAACCAATTGTGAGATTGATATTCATGCGGCGTTCAGGTTCGGCGCCCAGAGCCCGGTAGCCATCGCTACCGTGGCGTCATCCCGATCGTGTGCAGCCACGTCTCCACCAGTCGCGGCCAGTCGGTGATCGGATTCCCGGTATGCCGCGGGCACCGCGATCTGCCTGCCAAGGTCTATATGTATGTCGGAGAGTATGAGACCAGCTGGTTCAACCGGACAATGACCTTGTTGCCGACGATCGTGAGCTGGAAGGCACAATGGAACCATTCCTTTCTCGGTGGTCGCTGGCCCACCGGATCGTTCGCAAAAAATATCCATGTACCGCAGGCCCTGGCATTGAGCGACAACCCCAGCCCTTGAATGTTCGCTCTTGGCCCAAAGCGGACACTGAAATGCATATAGACGTCTGAGAGCGTCCAATTGCGGAATCAACTCTGGCCGCCATTGGCAGGGCGACGGCTTAACTCTCAGAGGCAGTTCTGCGCGGTGAGGGTTTGCAGGACACCAAAAGGTGTTCGGAATCGAACACTGCGTCCGCTTTCGTGCACGACAGCGGACAGCATAGCTGGGCATCGCGAGCTAAGTAGCTGAAACTTTTGCGCTTAATTTTGGCACATCCTTTGCGTTGCAATGTGCTTCACATTGAACGACGAGGGCCAGCCATGTTTCGAAACTATCTCGTCACAGCCCTGCGCAACATCACCCGGCACAAGCTCTACAGCCTCATAAACATCGCTGGATTGGCAATCGGGTTGGCGTGCATCGTCTTCGTGATCCTGTTCATCCGCGACGAGCTTTCCTACGACGAATGGATCCCAGGTACCGAAAATCTCTACAGGATCGAGATGGCGATTCAATTGCCGGGGCGCGATCCGCTTCTGACCTCGACGATCCCATTCCCGATGCCGGCGGAAATGCGCAACGAAATTCCGGAAGTAACGGCGATGACTCGAATCTACGACAACTATTCTATGACGTTGATGGTGGGCGACCGGCAATTCCGCCAGCGGATCGATTCGGTGGATCCGAACTTTTTCAGTGTCATCAAGCTGCCCTTGGTCAAAGGTGATCCTACGCGCGTGTTTGCCGATCCCCAGTCGCTGGTTCTTTCCGAAAGTGCGGCACGAAAATATTTCGGAGATACCGATCCGATAGGAAAGATCATCTCGACCTCCGCCGTTTGCGAGGCCGCCGACACGGCCTGCATGGGCCGCATGGTATCGCTGAAGGTGACCGGCATTGCGCGCGATATTCCCTTCAACTCCCAGCTGACTGGTGACGTGTTCCTGCCAAACACATCCATCGCGGATCGCAACGATCAGACTTTCAAGCACAACTGGCACAATCAGAGCGGCCACGGCTATGTCCGCCTGGCGCCGGGGACTGATCCTCGCACCGTGATCGCAAAGATGGCACCCCTGCTGGATCGCGCAGTCACCGGAGAGCTCAATGCGACGGGCAATACGCTCAAAGGCAGCCAGGCCTACATGGTTCACCTCACGCATTTTCGTGATGTTCATCTGAACTCGCAGCGCTGGTCAGGCAACATGTCACCACCAGGCAGCTGGACCACGATTTACGGCGTGGGGATTGTCGGCGCGCTGATTCTTCTCGTTGCCTGCTTCAACTTCATGAATCTGGCGACCGCGCGCGCATTGCTGCGTGCACGCGAAATCGCGCTGCGCAAGACCCATGGCGCGCGTCGCGGCCAGCTTGTCGCGCAGTTTCTTGGCGAGGCTGTGCTTATGGCACTGCTCTCACTGGCTCTGGCACTCGCGCTGGTGGAGATTTTGCAGCCATCCTTCAGCCGCTTTCTTCAGCATCCCGTTGACCTCCACTATGCCCGCGACTGGTCGCTTTTGCTGGTCATTGTCGGCGTTACTGTCGCCGCGGGCCTCGTGAGCGGCAGCTATCCGGCCTTGGTGCTGTCAGGCTTTAAACCGGCGATGGTCTTGCGCACCAACAATGCCGGACAGGCTGGCTCGGGACGGCTGCGCACGGGCCTGGTGGTACTGCAGTTCGCCGTCTCTATCGCCCTGGGCATTGCGGCCATCGTGGTGTTCAGCCAAATCAACTTCGCGCGGAACATCGATCTGGGTTTCCGCAAGGACAATTTGCTGGCCATTAACGGCATGGGGCTTCTCAAGCTCGATGGCCGGGACAGCTTCGTTCAACGGCTGAGATCTGAGCCGGATATCCTGGATGTCGCCACGATTGGTGCGCTTCCTTTTGACTCCAGCAGATGGTCGGGAACAATGAAGCTGGCCGGTCATGCCGAATTCGTCGATCTGAACAATCGCGCGATTGGTGCCAATGCGCTCCAATTCCTGGGCATAAAACTGGTGGCGGGCCGATTGTTATCCGACAAGCGCGCGCAGGACCAGGTGGATTCGTCGCTTTCCGCGGCGGCATCCGCCAATGATGGGCACAACATCCTGGTTGACGAGTCCGCGGCCGCCAGGCTCGGCCTGACACCGCAGCAGGCGCTGGGCCAGACCCTCATAGACGGGAAGGACCATCTGCAGATCGTCGGCGTGGTGGCTGACGCCAAATTCGATGGCGCGCGCGAGCCGCCCAGGCCTTCCATCTATTTCTACGATCCGAAATACAAGGGCTTTGTGATAATCCGTATCCGTCCGGATGCTGTGCCGCAGACCGTGGCGTTCGTGGACAGGGCTTGGCACGATTTCGCGCCGACCGCGGCGGTATCGCGGCATTTCCTGGATGACGATTTCGGCAAGCTGTACCAGGCAGACGAACGGCAGGGAAAAATGTTCGGCATCTTCGTGGCGGTCGCCATCTTCATCGCCTGCCTGGGCCTGTTTGGGCTGGCTTCCTTCACCGCTGGTCGCCGCACCCGCGAGATCGGCATCCGCAAGGTGTTCGGAGCACGCACCTACGATCTGGTGTTCCTGTTGCTGTGGCAATTTTCGATTCCGGTCTTGATTGCAAACGCCATCGCCTGGCCTGTCGCCTGGTACTATCTGCATCGTTGGCTCGAAGGTTTTGCTTATCGCATCCCCCTTAGCCCGGTATATTTCCTGGCCGCCGGTGCGGCGGCTCTGGCAATTGCATGGGCAACCGTTTTTACACACGCCTCTCGCGTGGCGAGCACCAATCCCATTCACGCCTTGCGGCACGAATGAGCGAATTCCAGATGCCCGCTTTTGGCGCAAAGCCCACGCTCAACCCCTCGAATGTCACGCCCGAACCGAAGAACCCGCCTCTGCGACGGCGTGCCACCGATTGCACGTCATGCATCCAGAGCGGCATTTGCCAATAGTGACGTCTGCGTGAAAGGACCAAAACGCCAGCACATCGAATGCGCGCCCTTATGTACCCACCTGACGAAAAGTCAGTTTTGGACGATGATGCTTTGGGGTTCGGCGGTATCTGCCGCGTTTTGTGGTCGTGGCTGGCGCCATTTCATGAAAGAGCCGGTTGATCTTGGGCCACAACGCGGCCACAGTATCCCGCGGTGGTTGCAGGTTGTGGAGCGCTCACATGGCCTTTCGCCGTCTTTTTCTCGTTTCGCTTTCCCTGGCGGTTGCTGGAATCCTTCCTGCCAACGCGGTGACCTATCTGAACTCGTCCGCCTTTCAAACCGCTACGGCAGGTCTGGGGCTCACGATCGAGGATTTCGGGGCATATTCCCCAGGAACGCTCATCCCCAACGGCTCGGCACTGGGTGGCTTGACATACACCTTCAATACCCAGGCAGGGCTCGGTGGCGTCATCACCAATGACTACAACAGCATCAGCGGCAACAGTTTGGCCGGAAAGGCGGTTTCCGGAGCACTGTCCCTGAGCGACTACTTCTATGCCAACGAGGGGTTCACCGTCACGTTTCCTCATCCGGTAACCGCCGTCGGTATCTTTTCAAATACGAATTTGCCCGTTGCGGCGACGTTGGCGACGGCCGCGGGAACAGCGAGCACGACATTTACAACATATGATTCGAGCACGTTTGGCTTCTTGGGGTTCAGCAGTCCTACGCCCTTTACCTACGCAACATTCACGTCCTCGACATTCAACGTCCCCGAGATCGCATTTGCGTCAGCCGTGCCGGAGCCTGACGTTTGGATGATGATGTTGGTCGGTCTTTTTGGCGTCGGTGGCGCGCTTCGTTTTTCCCGAAGAGGCAACGTTCCGATTACGCCAGCACGCCAAGTGTCTCGGCGCTAATTCCAGGATCGCAGCCCTCGGCACGGAAACCAGGCGGAATCCCTCCAGCCAGGCTAGTACGGCTTCTCATTGGTGGCCGCGAGGGCCAATTGGAGCTGTCGTTCAAAATTCACTTGCACACGTCTGAAGCCAATGTCCGCTGCTGGCGCAAGGTGGCGCTTGGCCCTATTGTTAGCTGCCTGGAATTGGGCTTCCCAAATCGATGGTCTCTCAAATCATTGTCGATGACGTGAAGTCTTTGGGTGAACGTATGTTCGCGGTCCGGCTAACGGCAAGAACGCCGATGGGCGATACTGCATTATCCCGAACGCAAACTGTGCGAGCGGACGAACCAGAGGCGGCCGTGCGAATTGCAAAGGAAGAATTTTCCCGGTGGCTCAAAAAGGTAGCGCGGGTAGCTCTCCAGATTACCCCGCCAACGCCGCCGAATTGAGCCGCCGCATCACTTCCGAATGTCTGTTTCTGGCGCAAAGCGGACATATCCAATGACGGTTTTGGGCCGATTGCGGACGTGACGCGAAACTTGGCAGGCTACCGAAGTGAACACTACAAACGTGCCCTTTCACTTAGAGATACGACGCGCCTGGGATGGTAGCGAGCTGCTTTTCGTGGTTGGTCCGGGAGCCGCAGGGAAGTCTATGCTTGGTCGCTCGCTAGCGCCCCGCATGAGGCGCGCGCTGATAGACCTCGACGAGGTTTTTCTAGAGCGCGTAGGCGATATCAACGCATTTATCCGCGATGCAGGCTATGAGGCGTACAAGCTCGCAAACTCACACCTTGCAAGAGCTTTGGTGGCTGAAGCGAATACCCCCGCGATATTCATCGCATCATCAGGCTTCCTCACAAGTGACAACCCGCCGGACGTGCTTGCGGCCAATCGTGCGCTGTTGACTGCCGGCTACAGCCTTTCACTCCTACCAGCTCTGCAACTGCAAGCCGCTGTGGCCATCATAGCGGCTCGACAAATGACTCGCGTGTTCAATGCAGGATACGTCAGAGAGGAAGCGAGAGCCCGGGCGCGCTTCGATACCTACAAGGCCGCCGGCGATCTTCTCGTCTGTACTGCCGCGTGTCCTGACATCGTTGCTGGATTGCTGATGCCGCACCTGGCCGAATGACCGCTTTTGGCGCAAAGCGGACATTCGCACAGGCGATTTGAAACCATCGCCACAGACCCCAGCGGTATGGTCAAATTTCTCAGACCTTGTTCGACTAAGAGCGCGTGGCCCCCTGACAGCCGCTATTGTTTTGTCGCGCCGACGACGCCGAACGCCGTAGCGAGGGTTGCCGGATCACGCAGGGACCAGACGGCGCCAAGCTCTTCGCCGTTGGGACCGTGCAGCGCGCCGTCGAACTTCCCGGTCGCGCCTGCGCCAAAACCAAGATTTCCCACAGGCCCCGGGGTGCTGGTGTTTCCCGACACCACCGCGCCGGCGAGCGTGCCGGCAATGTTGACCTGGTTCCATGCCTGGGGTGCGCCCGCGACCCCGGCAGTGGAAGCTGGCGTCGCCGTTAATCCCGAGAGGGTCCCGGTCACCTGGCCGCTGCCGAAATTCACAGAAAAGCTGCTGGTTGAACCGCTGACGGTTGCTGGTGGTTGATATGTCCCGCCCTGTATGAAAATCAGCCCCTGGACACTTCCTCTCGCGCCCGCTGTGCCGTTACCAAGATATGTGGCCTGACCGTTGGTCGGTACATTGCCGGCAGGTGTCTGAAATCCTGTGACTCCCATGGCATAGAGTGGCCCGAAAATATCCGACGCAACTGCGCTCCAGGTTACGGTCATGGTGTAATTCAGTGCATCCACCACCTTGCCATTGATGAACAGATAGTCGGGGTTGGACCCGCCCGTCCCATCCGGTTTCAGGGTCACATCAATACCGCCGACGGCGTTGGGTACCTTCAATTCAAAAACGGGACCGGTCGCGCCATTGACGGTCTGGATACCCTGATAGGTCAGGGTCGCGCCCCCGGCCTCCACATAGGGCGCGGGCGCGACGCTGTTTATTTGCGTGCCCACTATCGATTGCCGCAAGGGCAGAATGGTGCCCGCCGGCATGCTGGCGACGGTCGTATTGCCGACAGCCACTACGGGGCTGTTGGTGCCCAGCGTGGCGCTATCGACGTTGGGCGGCAGCGTTGTCGCCTGCATCACCACCGGCCCTCCGGCGCTCACACCGCCGCTGCCGCCGCCGGAGCAGGCCGTGGTCAGGACCAGTGGCAGTATCGGGGCAGCCCGAATTGCGGAACGCCGGAATTGCCCCATCTGGTCCTCCATTCGCTGCATGAAGGCCGTCATGATGGGGCAAGACCATCACTGGTTCGTCACACCCCACAGAAATCCGCGTCAAACCAACATCAAACTTGGCTCGAAGCCGCGGAAAAATCCCCTTGCCTTGGTGGTTTTTACGCGTGAGAAAAGGATCCTTGCACGCTGGTGTCTTCGTCGTTCGCGCTGCACGCAACGGACGCAGGATTGGACCAGATATAACCGCAGGGGTGTCGGTCCGCTTCTGGCGCAAAGCGGACATGCGAGCCGGCCAGGCCGCCTGGCACGCCGTCACTTCAAAGTGCTGAACCGGTATTCGGTGATTTCGTGCAGCGGCCTGTCGGGCGTCACCTCCGCCGAGGTGAAGTTGGGGTGGTTGGGCGTATCGGCCGCCCTTTGTGTTTCCAGGCTGATGGCCCAGTGATTGCCGTACAGCGCGCCCTGCCTGCCCTTGACCTCGCCCCTGATATTGTCGGTGTAGAGCTCCAGGCCCGGCTGGGTGGTGAAGGTCATCATCACGATGCCGGTGTCGGGATCCTCCAGGCGCGCGGCGGGCCGCAGCTGTCCGACCTTGCCATCCGTCAACAGGGACGTGTCGTAACCGGGGATGCGCACACCATCCGCCACGGTCTGCGTGACATCGGGCAGCGCCAGCCGATCGCCCATGCGCACGGGCTTGGTGAAGTCATAGGGCGTGCCGGCCACCGGCGCGATGACACCGGTGGGCATGGCGTTGGCATCAAAGGGTGTATAGCGGCTGGAGAACAGGGTCAGCCTTTCGTCGCTGATATCCTTGGCGCCACCGTTCAGGTTGAAATAAAAATGGTTGGTCAGGTTCATCACCGTCGGCTTGTCCGTGGTGCCCTTGTAATCCAGCACCAGCGTGTTGTCGGCCCGCACCGTATAGGTGACGGTCACGGTGATGTTGCCGGGAAAGCCGCCGGTGCCGTCCGCCTCCCGGATGGTGAGGGCGAGGCTCGGCTCAGGCCCGTCATGCGCCACCGCCTCCCACACCCGCTTCTGGAAACCGTTGCGGCCGCCGTGCTGGATGTAAGGCCGCGGGGACTGGCCAGCGCGTGACGGTGGCGCGGGCTGTTCATAGATCTTGCCGTCGACCGGGAATTTGAACGACAGGCGGTTGGCATAGCGCCCGATCAAGGCGCTGTAGACGCCGCCCTTTTCGTAGGAGGCAAGATCGTCATAGCCCAGCACCACATTGACCGGCTTGCCGTGCCGGTCCGGCACAATCAGGTCCACCACCACGCCGCCGAAATTGGTGATCCTGGCCACCATGCCACCCTTGCCGGTCAGGGTGTAGAGCCTGACCTTTTCGCCTTTCTGTGTGGTGCCCCAATCCGCAGGGGTGATGCCGGCCTTGATCTTGGCGGGCGCCGCCGGCGCGGCCCAGGTCGGCACCGCGATGAGCGCCGCTGTGAACAGCATCGCAGCAGCAAGAACGAAAGCGCGACAGGTCATCGTGTCCCCCAAAAATTCGCTGGCGGCAAGGTAAGGCGCGAATCCGCCTAAAGCCAGTCCACCGATTTGCCATGCGCGTCCGTATGCGCCAGCACCTTGCCGTCC
>CAYQZM010000110.1:0-5156 GCA_964421935.1 uncultured Rhizobium sp.
CCCGTCCCACACCCCCCCCCCCCCGACACTAGAATCAATTAATTGCTAGTGTCCTCCGATTCCGAAATTCGTCCAGCGTCCGATATCGAGGTCATGCGAATTTCGGAATCGGGACACTAGCGATAAAGGTCTTTGTACTCCGCGCGCAGGGCCGCCTTCTGCACCTTGCCCATGGTATTGCGCGGCAACGCTTTCAAAAACAGCACCCGCTTGGGCTGCTTGAAGCGCGCCAGCCGGTCCCGCAGCGCCTCTTGTATCCGCGCTTCCGTCAGCGCCACGCCATCGCGGGCGATGATGAAAGCGGTGACGCCTTCGCCGAAATCCTCATGTGGCAGGCCGACCACGGCGGATTCCTCCACGCCGGGCACGTCATCCAACATCGCCTCGATCTCGCGCGGATAGACGTTCAGGCCGCCCGTGATGATCAGATCCTTGCCCCGGCCGACGATTCGCAGATAGCCATCCGGCCCGATCATGCCCATGTCTCCGGTGATGAAGAATCCATCCCTGCGGAATTCCGCCGCGGTCTTCTCCGGCATGTTCCAATAACCTTGAAAGATATTGGGGCCACGCACTTCGATCATGCCGATCTCACCCTGGGGCAAGGGGCGGCCCTCGCCATCGGCAATGCGGATTTCCACGCCCGGCAACGCCAGACCGACGGAGCCGGCGATGCGCTCGCCCTTGTAGGGGTTGGAGCTATTCATGTTGGTTTCGGTCATGCCATACCGCTCAAGCAAAGTATGATGCGTGCGCGCCTGCCAGTCCCGGAAGGTTTCCGGCAACAAGGGCGCCGAGCCGGAAATGAACAGCCGCATATGTCCGGCGGCTTGCGGCGACAGGCGCGGATCCTTGAGCAGGCGAGTATAGAAGGTCGGCACGCCCATCATCACCGTCGCCTCGGGCAGTGCTGCGAATATCGCATCCGGCTCGAACTTCGGCAGGAACAGCATCGAGGCGCCGCAGAGCAGGGTCACGTTGGTGGCCACGAACAGGCCATGGATGTGGAAAATCGGAAGCGCGTGCAGCAGCACGTCGTTCGCGGAGAAGCCCCAGGCTTGCTTCAGGCTGGCCGCATTGGAATGAAGATTGCCATGGCTGAGCATGGCGCCCTTGGAACGGCCCGTCGTACCGGAGGTGTAAAGGATGGAAGCCAGGTCCTGCATACCGACCGGAGCGTCATCGAAGTTGCGCGGTGCGCCTTGCGCTTCCGCAATCAGGCTGCCGCTTTGTCCATCATCGCTGAGGGTCAGAAATTCGACCGCCGGGACAGCTGCGGCAATCGCGGGCAGATTCTTCTCCGCCACGACAAACAACTTCGGCGCGGCATCCTGCACGAAATAGGCGAGCTCGGATGGCGTATAGCCGGTGTTGAGCGGCAGGTAGACCAGCCCGGCCCGCAAGGCAGCCAGATAGAGGATCAGCGCGGCGGGGCTTTTTTCCGTCTGCACCGCCACCCGGTCGCCGGGCACAAGGCCGTGCCGGGCCAGGACATGGGCGAACTGAGCCGCGCGCGCAAAAGCATCGCCATAGCTGATCGCCGAGGCGCCGGGCGGCAGAAGGAACGCTTTTTGGGGATCGGGCACCGCGGCCACAAATCGCGTGAACAGGTTATCGGCCACAGGCAGCGCTCCAAGGATCGGGAATGACTATAGCCAAGCCCGAGATCCGCTCAATTCCGGGCGTTGAGGGGTTCCGCAAACCCCGCTAAGCTTGCCTTGGGCGCCCGCAAACAAAAGAAAAACGGGGTGGGATGAAGATTCGATCAGGATTGCGCCACGTTGCCTGCGTGGCTTTGTGCGTGGCGTTCGCCTCGGTCGGTCCTGCCAGTGGCCAGGCACCGCCCCCGGCAAACGCTGAGCCGGACCATGGCACCCCACCGACCGCCACTCCACCGGTCATCAACCAGCATGCCCATCCCATCACCGCCAATGTCACAGTGACCGACACGCAATTGCTGAATGCCGACAAGGATCAGGACAACTGGCTGCTGCATGGCCGCACCTATGACAATCAGCGCTTTTCGCCGCTGACCCAGGTCAACCAGAAGAATGTCAGCCAGCTTCGCCCTGTCGCCATCATCCAGACCGGGATCGCCCGCTCTTTCGAAGTGACACCCACGGTCGTCAACGGCGTCATGTACATCATCACGCCGGGTGACACGATCCAGACCTATGACGCGGTCAGCGGCCAGCCCTTGTGGAACTACACCCCCAAGCTGGCATTCAGCAATGTCTGTTGCGGTCCCGAAGCGCGCGGCGTGACCGTGGCCTATGGCAAGGTGTTTGCCGCCCTGCTGGACGGCAGCGTGCTGGCACTGGATGCCAAGACCGGCGATCTGGTGTGGCGGTCCGATCCCGCCACGACTTTGCCACCGGAACATTTCTTCTATTCCTTCACCCTGGCGCCGCAGGTCTATGACGGCATGGTGATCGTGGGCTCGTCGGGCGCGGAATATCCCACCCGCGGCTTCGTCCAGACCTATGACGCCAAGGACGGCAGGCTGATCTGGCGCTTCCGCACCACGGCGGCGCCGGACGAACCCGGCGGTGACACATGGAGCGGCGACAGCTGGAAATTCGGCGGCGGCTCGGTGTGGAACACACCGGCGGTCGATCCCAAGAATGGGCTGATCGCCTTTGCAGTGGGCAATCCCAATCCGGACGTCTATGGCGAGAACCGCAAAGGCGACAACGCCTATACCGACTCCATCGTTGGCGTGAACGTGAAAACGGGCAAGCTGGCCTGGTGGCACCAGGAAGTGCCGCATGACGTGTGGGACTATGACGCCTGCGCGCCGGTCATCTTCTTCGATGCCCTGGACGAGAATGGCAAGCTGGTCCCGGCCGCGGCGGAAGCCGGCAAGGTGGGTAACGTCTTCATCGTCAATCGCCTGACCGGCAAGCTGCTGCGCAAGTCCGAGCCTTTCGCACTCCAAACTCCCAATATCTTCACCCAGCCGTCGGAAACACCGGTGACCATCGCGCCGGGGCCCAATGGCGGCAGTCAGTGGTCGCCGGCGGCCTATTCTCCGCGCACCCATGATTTTTATGTCATGGGCGTGAACCAAGCGGCGACCTTCGCCGCGCGCAAGACCGAGCCGCATGTCGAGGGGCAGCCGGTGGTGGGGCAGATCATCGGCGGCACCATGAAGATCATCCTGGATGACACGACCGTGCCTGGTACGGCCGCGCCGACCGGCTCGCTGTCGGCGGTGAACGTCAATACCGGCAAGATCGACTGGCAGTATAAATCCGAGCTGCCCATGGTGGGTGGCGTGCTGGCCACCGCCAGCGACCTGGTCTTTGCCGGCGAGATGGACGGCAACATCAACGCGTTCAATGCCCGCACCGGCAAGAAGCTCTGGCACTTCAACCTGGGCGTGGCGGTGACCGCGCCGCCCATGACCTATCGCGTCAATGGCGTACAGTATGTCGCGGTGGCGGCGGGAGGACTGGGCGTCAATGGCTGGCCGCAGCTGACAGCCAAGATGGGGCGGCCGCTGAATGGCGATGTGGTGGCGATTTTCGCCCTGCCGGAAAAATCGAAATAGACACAGGAACCGTCATGAAAAAACTCTCGCTTCTGCTCGCCCTCGCGTCTTTCGCGCTTGCCCCGCTCGCGGCGGCCGCACAAGCCCCCTATCCGGTATTCAAGCCGGACCTGTCCTTTAACAAGGAGATGCCGCACGGCTATTTCCTGGGCCAGGTCGCCGGCATCACCGAGGACAGCCACGGCAATATATGGGTGATCCATCGCCCCCGCCGCGTCGTCCCGCAACTGGACGAGCCGCCAAAAGAGGCCTCGGGCGTGCCGGCCCCCTCGGTGGTGGAGTATGACGCCACCGGCAAATTCATCCGCGCCTGGGGCGGGCCCTTCGCCATGAGCAAGGACGAACTGGCCAAGTTCGACTGGCCCGAGTCCGAGCATGGCATCGCGGTGGACAACAAGGACAATGTCTGGATTTGCGGCAACGGCCAGGACCGCAAGACAGGCAAGAACGACAATCAGTGCCTCAAGTTCACGGTGGACGGCAAGTTCATCATGCAGATCGGCAAGTCGGGCGCCAGCAAGGGCAGCCTGGACACCGCCAATCTCAACCATCCCGCCCAGCCGGTCTATTGGGCGCCGACCAATGAACTGTTCGTCGCGGACGGCTATGTCAATCGCCGTGTCATCGTCTTTGACGCCGACACCGGCAAGTTCAAGCGCATGTGGGGCGCGTACGGCAAACAACCCGACGACAGCGCCAGCAAGGCGCGCACCTATGATCCGGCGCCGCCCCAGTTCAACCTGGTGCATGGCCTGACCATTTCCAAGGACGGCATCGTCTATGTCGCGGACCGCAACAACAACCGCGTGCAGTCCTTCACCCTGGACGGCAAATTCCTGAAAGAGGCCTTTGTCGCGAAGGAAATCCCCATGGAGGGCTTCGGCACCGTGAACAGCGTGGCGCTGTCAGGCGACAAGGACCAGCGCTTCCTCTACGTCTGCGAGGGGCACAACCAGACCATCCGGGTGCTGGACCGCAAAACCCTGGCGGAAATCCCCGCCGCTACCTTCGGCCATGTCGGCGCCTATCCGGGCATGTTCCTCGGCCTGCACATCATCGCCACCGACCACAAGGGCAACATCTATACCGGCGACGGCCGCGATGGCCGGGTGGAGCGCTTTGTCTTCACCGGCCTGAAGCAGTAGCGGCCTTCATCCACCGGATGCCGTGTCACCAAAGGATTTGGGCGGCGTGATCTTGCGCAGGGGTCCGGTCGGCGGGCTGGGATATTTGATGCCCAACTGATCCAGATAGGACGGATATTTGCCGGCATCGTAGTAGTACGGCTCCATCAGCGGCCGGTAGGTGCGCATATAGTCGTCGTTGACGTGAATGGCGGGCGCATCGCCCGCCGTCAGCAGCGGCTTGTAATGGTCATATTTCTGCTGGTCATTGTCGAAAAAGGCCTTCGCCCTGGTCAGTTCGTCCGGCGACGTCATCAGATCCAGCACCGTCAATGCCAGCGCCTTGGCACCCGCCACCGTGCCTTTGTGGGCGATGGGCGTGGCCATCGCCATGGCCGAGGTGACATTGTGGCCAATCATGTTGGGGATGTTGGCCGGATAGCGCAGGGTTACTGTCGGCACGGTCCACATGATGTCGC
>CAYQZM010000111.1:0-13237 GCA_964421935.1 uncultured Rhizobium sp.
ATGAGGATTTTTATTTTCCCCTCACCCTGAGCCCGTCGAAGGGTGAGGGAAGGCGCGTGGAACGTTCCCGTTCACCCCCACGGTCCCTTGCGAACAGGAACGGCCGCACCGCCGGCCATCGCCCGCAAACGTGCAATGCGCTCTTCGGTGGGCGGATGACTAGCGAACATGCTGGTCAGGCCGCCGCCATGCAGTGGATTGATAATGAACATGTGCGCCGTGGCCGGATTGGCGTCGGCGGGATAGTTCTCGATGCGTTCGGCGGCGCGCTCGATCTGGCCCAGCGCCGAAGCCAGCCACAGCGGCCGGCCCGTGATCTCGGCGCCGGCACGGTCGGCCTCGAACTCGCGCGAGCGCGAAATGGCGGCCTGCACCAGCATAGCCCCGATCGGCGCCAGCAGACTCACCAGGATCACGCCCACAATACCCAGCGGATTGTTGCGGTCCCGGTCGCCGCCCATGAAAAAGGCCATGTTGGCCAGCATGGAGATGGCGCCGGCCATCACCGCCACGATGGTCATGGTCAGCGTGTCGCGATGCTTCACATGTCCCAGCTCATGGGCCAGCACGCCCGCCAGTTCTTCCTGGTTCACCTGTTGCAACAGGCCCGTGGTGACGCAAACCGCGGCATGTTCGGGACTGCGTCCGGTGGCAAAGGCGTTGGGCTGCGGATTCTCGGTGATGTAGACCTTGGGCATGGGCAGGCTGGCCTGCTGCGCCAGTTTCGCCACCAGATGATAAAGTTCCGGCGCGCTGCTTTGGTCCACCTGCCGGGCGCCATACATGGACAGCAGCACCTTGTCCGAATTCCAATAGGCAAAGAGGTTGGTCGCCAGCGCAAAGGCGAAGGCGATGGCCATGCCGTGGCTGCCGCCGATCAGGGCGCCAACCACCAGGAACAGGCCGGTCAGCGCTGCCATCAGCATACCGGTGCGAAGCGTATTCATGGGTTCTCCGTCAGCTTCCTTTTTATGGTCGTGCGGCCGACGGCTCACTTCGTTCGCCTGTCCGTCACTCCTGATGTAAGATCAGCTTATGTCCGATCAAGCCGATATCGACCCCGCCGTTGCCCGGCGCATCGCCGAAGCCGGGGCCCGTGCCAAAGCGGAAGCCGAGGCTCGCCGGGCCCAGGAATCCAGCCAGAAATTGCCTCCGGAACAGGGCGGCCCCAAGGGCCCTGAACCCACACGTTTTGGCGACTGGGAGCGCAAGGGCATCGCTGTCGATTTCTAGAAGTTAGAAGGCGCCGCCGTCCGCCATTTCTTCCAGCACCCGCCGCACATCCGGCGGCCAGGCCTCGATATGGGCGGCGAAATCCTCGGCCTCGCCGGCATAAAGCGCCCGCATGGCTTCCTCATAGCCGGGCGCATTGCCCACCAGCGCCGTCGCCAGCCGGTAGATCGCATCCCGCCGGACCCGCTGCTGCCGGCGGGGGTCTTTCATCGCCTCTTCCGCCAGCTTGCGCAGCGCCACCGAGGCGCCGCCCGGCTGGGCCGCCAGCCAGTCCCAGTGCCTGGGCAGCAAGGTCACCTCCCGGGGCACTACCCCCAATTTCGGCCGGCCTGGGCGGGGACCTTCGGCGTCAGGCGGGAAGCGGGGGTCAATGTCCACGACCCGCCCGGTTTCCCGATCAAAGATCACCGCTGCCGCATCGTTGCGGCAGGCGGCATAGGCTTCGGCCAGGGTGCCGGTTTCCAGATGGGCGAAGCCAGAAAAAGCGGAGTATCTCATGGGCATATGATTTATCCGGGTAAAACTATGGAGTCAATATCACCCGGATAAAATTATATTATTGCAGTCCCTTGATGCAGCGCCTGTCGAGGTTCATGTAAGGCCTGCACTTCCCGGACAGTCGCCATGTTCATCCAGACCGAATCCACCCCCAATCCCAACACCCTCAAGTTTCTCCCGGGCCGTGAGGTGATGGGCGAGGGCAAGGTGGCCGATTTTCCCAGCGCCGAGACGGCTGGCCGCTCCCCGCTGGCCAAGGCCCTGTTCGCCATCCCGGAAGTCAGCCGTGTGTTTTTCGGTGCCGACTTCATCTCGGTCACCAAGCGCGACGGCGAATGGAAGCATCTGAAGCCGGCGATCCTGGGCGCGGTGATGGAGCATTTCACCAGAGGGTTGCCGCTGCTTGAAGGCACGTCGGAGGAGCGCAGCGAAGAAGAAAGCTACAGCGAAGATGATGCCGAGGTGGTCGATCAGATCAAGGAATTGATCGAGACCCGGGTGCGTCCCGCCGTGGCGCAGGATGGCGGCGACATCATCTTCAAGGGATTTGATGGTGCCTCGGGCGTGGTCTCACTCCACCTGCAGGGCTCCTGCGCCGGCTGCCCCTCGTCAACCATGACATTGAAGAACGGCATCGAGAACATGCTGCGCCATTATGTGCCGGAAGTGACCGCCGTCGAAGCGGTGTGATAGTTTGCGCCATGCCCAGCGCTGAGCCCTATCTCGCAGAACCGGACCATGCCATCGCCGATGCGGCGCTGGAGACCATCTTCCGCAACGGCCGGACCCTGCGCAAATGGCAGAACAGGCCGGTGTCGCCCACGTTGCTGATGGCGATCTATGACTTGGCGCGGCTCCCGCCCACGGAAGGCAACATCACCTCGGCGCGGTTTCATTTCGTGGTCTCGAAAGAGGCCAAGGCGCGGCTGGAGCCGCTGCTGGATGAAGGCAATCGCCGGCAGACCATGACGGCGCCCGCCACTGCCATCGTCGGCTATGACGTGGATTTTGCGCGCATGTTGCCCAAGCTGGCGCCGCGCTCGGCGGAAGGCCTTTCCAGGGAGCTGGCGCAGGATCCGGAGAAAGCGCGTTACATGGCCATGCGCAGCACCGGGCTGCAGGGCGGCTATTTCATGCTGGCGGCGCGGGCGTTGGGCCTGGATTGCGGGCCCATGTCGGGCTTCGATCGCGAAGGCGTCGACAAGGAATTCTTCGCCGGTACTTCGATCAGATCCTATTTTCTCTGCAATCTCGGCTTTGGCGATCGTGAGGGCCTGAGGCCTCGCGCGGCGCGGCTTTCGTTCGACGAAGCCTGCAAGATCCTGTGAGAATCCTCGCCCGGCGCGTTCGCATGAGCGAGAGCGCCCCCAAAAGAAAGCCGTCGTGAAGACCCTGGCAGTAGACACAGCCCTCGGCGCCTGTTCGGTTGCGCTGCTCGAGGATGAAAAGCTGATCGCCCACATCTTCGAGCCGATGGAACGCGGCCATGCCGAGCGCCTTGCGCCCATGGTGGACGAGGCGATGAAACAGGCGGGCGCCGAATTTGCCGGTCTCGATCGGCTGGCTGTCACCGTCGGTCCCGGCACTTTCACCGGCCAGCGCGTCGGTCTTGCCTTCATGCGCGGCCTTCGCCTGGCGCTGCATATTCCCCTGATCGGCGTGACCACTCTGGAAGCGATAGCAATGGCGGCGATGGCGCAGACCGGTTCGTCCAAGGCTGCCGCGATCCATGATGCGCGCCGGGCGGAAGCCTATCTGTTGCTGCGCGATGGTAAGACGGTCATGCAGCCGCCGATCGTGTTGCCTTTTGCAGAAGCGGTGGCGCATATCGCTGCCTTCGGCATATGTGCGCTGGCAGGCACCGGCGCCGCGGCGGTCCATGAACAGCTGGGGCGTGAATTTCCACTCTCCAGTGTCCGTCAGCCCGATGCCTTATGGGTGGCGCGACTGGCGCAGAAATATCCTGCACCGACAGATGCGCCGGGCCCGTTATATCTGCGTGCGCCAGACGCGAAGCTGCCCGGTGGGAAAAGCCTTGTTTAACGTAATGGGCTTCGATCCGGCGGCTGACACCGCTCCCCTCGCAGCGTTGCATGCTGCTTGCTTTGACGATGCCTGGGATGCGGCTTCGCTGCGCACCACGCTGGCCACACCGGGTACCTTTGCCTTTCACGATCGGGACGGTTTTGTGGTCGCGCGCGTGGCAAGTGACGAGGCGGAAATTCTGACCTTGGCCGTTGCGCCGGAAGCGCGTGGCAAGGGCCTTGGCCGCATGCTTCTGAGCGCTGCCATCGCCGAGGCGGAGCGCCGCGGCGCCAGGGCGACATTTCTGGAGGTTGGCAGCGACAATCCGGCGGCGCTGGCGCTCTATGCCGGATTGGGATTTGCCAATGTTGGATCACGTAAAGGTTATTATCGGGGCCGGGATGCGCTGGTTCTCAGGCTTCCGCTGCCAGCCGATTTGCCGTAACCTGATGTTTTATTATAGGGACGGGAGATGGATTTGACGCGGATCGAAAAAGCCTGCGTCGACAAGGGGCTCAGGATGACGGACCAGCGCCGGGTGATTGCGCGCGTCCTCTCCGATGCCGCCGACCATCCGGATGCGGAAGAACTCTATCGCCGCGCCTCCGCCATCGACCCCCACATCTCCATCGCCACCGTCTATCGCACGGTCAAGCTGTTCGAGGATGCCGGGATTCTGGAGCGGCACGACTTCCGCGACGGCCGTTCCCGTTATGAGGAAGTGCCCGAATCCCACCACGACCACCTGATCGATGTGGCGACCGGCAGTGTCATCGAATTCCGCAACGAGGATATCGAGAAGCTGCAGCGCCGGGTGGCCGAAGAGCTGGGATTCGAGCTGGTGGATCACCGTCTCGAACTTTATGGCGTTCCCAAGGGACGAAAGCCCCCGCCGTGACGGTGCTGCGGGGCTGATCCTGATGGCGCGGCTGCGTGCTGGCTTCGTCCTTGTCTCTTTCCTGATCGTCACCTTGGCGGCCATGCCGGTGCAGTGGCTGTTCCTGAAATTGAAACTGCCGGCGGCGCGGACCTTTCCGGGCCGCTATCATCGCCTGGTTTGTGCCATTTTCGGCATCCATATCCGGGTGCGCGGCAAGCCTGTCACGGGCGAAGGCGTGCTGATGATCGCCAATCACACCAGCTGGGCCGACATCCTGATCTTTTCGGCGGTGACACCCTTGTGCTTTGTCGCCAAGGCCGAGATCGCGCGCTGGCCCTTTTTCGGAACCCTCGCGCGGCTGCAGCGCACGGTTTTTGTCGAACGTGAGCGCCGCAGCGCCACCGGCGAGGTTCGTGATGTCATCCGTGAGCGGCTGCTGGCCGGCGAAACGCTTCTGTTGTTCCCCGAAGGCACCAGCCATGACGGCAATCGGGTGCTGCCCTTCAAGAGCGCGCTGCTGGGCGCGGCGGAAGCGGTCTTGGCCAGCGGGCGGCATGTGACCGTGCAACCGGTGTCGGCCGCCTTCACCGGCCTTTACGGCCTGCCGATGGGGCGGGAAAACCGGCCTCTGTTCGCCTGGTATGGCGACATGGAAATGGTGCCACATCTGTGGGAAGCGATCCTGGCCGGGCCGGTGGAGGTGGTGGTCCAGTTCCATCCTCCCCTGAACCTGGACGATATGGACCGCAAAACCCTGGCATTGCGGGCCCAGCAGGTGATCCAGACCGGCGTGTCCGAGGCCCTCCAGGGCCGGGCGGCGGCCTAACCTTGAATTTGTCGCTTCTCGCGCTGATAAACCGGCCTCCATGAAGAAGCTCTTCGTCAAAACCTATGGCTGCCAGATGAACGCCTACGATTCCGCGCGGATGGCGGATCTGCTGGCGCCGCTGGGCTATGCCGCCGTCGCCGAGCCGGAGGGCGCCGACATGGTGATCCTCAACACCTGCCATATCCGGGAAAGAGCGGCGGAGAAGGTCTATTCGGAACTGGGGCGGCTCCGGACCCTGAAGGCCGACAAAGCCAGGGAAGGCGGGCGTATGGTGCTGGCGGTGGCCGGCTGCGTCGCCCAGGCCGAAGGCGAAGAGATTGTCGCGCGCCAGCCGGCCGTGGATCTGGTGGTGGGGCCGCAATCCTATCACCGCCTGCCGGAGATGATCGCGCGCCAGGCGCGCGAAAGCGGCCATGTGCTGGAAACCGATTTTCCCGCGCTGGAAAAATTCGACTCTCTGCCCGCACCCAGCACCACGGGCATCAGTGCCTTCCTTACCGTGCAGGAGGGCTGTGACAAGTTCTGCACCTTCTGCGTGGTGCCTTATACGCGCGGCGCCGAACAGTCGCGCGCGCCAGAAGCCATTCTGCGCGAGGCGCGCCAGTTGGTGGAGAAGGGTGCGCGCGAACTGGTGCTCCTGGGCCAGAACGTCAATGCCTATGACAGCGAAGGCTGGTCATTGGCCAAACTCTGCGATGGGTTGACGAAGATCGAAGGCCTTGCCCGCATCCGCTACACCACCAGCCATCCCCGCGACATGGCCGACGATCTGATCGCCGCCCATCGCGATAATCCCAAGCTGATGCCCTATCTGCACCTGCCGGTGCAGTCGGGTTCGGACGCGGTGCTCGACGCCATGAACCGCCAGCACGGGTGCGATGACTATCGCCGGCTGGTGGAGCGCGTCCGCGCCAGCCGCCCCGATATCGCGCTGACATCCGATTTCATCGTCGGCTTTCCAGGCGAAAGCGATGCCGATTTCGAAGCCACGCTGCGGCTGGTGCGCGATATCGGCTATGCCACGGCCTTCTCGTTCAAATACTCCAAGCGGCCGGGCACGCCGGCCGCCACCCTGCGCAAGCAGATCCCGGAGGATGTGAAGGCGGCGCGGCTGGACGCATTGCAGAAGCTTCTGCTGGCCCAGCAATATGCCTTCGACGATTCCCAGATCGGGAAAACACTGCCGGTCCTGTTTGAAAAGAAAGCCCGCGATGCCCGCCAGCTGATGGGCCGCACGCCCTATCTGCAGCCGGTGCATGTGGAAGCCGATGCCGCGCGCATCGGCTGGGTTGGCGAGGTGAAAATCACTCATCGCACCGCCAACAGCCTGCACGGAGTCCTGGTTTGAGCGCGAAAAAGAATGCGCTGACCCTGGAATTTCCCGATAATGCGCTGGCCGCGGCGCTGTCCGGCCCCCACGCCAAGCATCTGGCCCGCATCGAACAGAAGCTGGATGCCGGGATCGACATGCGGGGCAATCTTCTGTCCGTCACCGGCAAGGAGCGCGAGCGCGCTGCGTCCATCCTGCGCGCGCTGTATGCGCGTCTCGAGGCCAGCGAAAGCATCACCCAGGCCGAAGTGGATGCGGAAATCCGCTTTACCGATGCGGGGCGCGTCAATGCGCCTGGCGCCATCAAGACCGCATCTTCGCGCGCGGTCAGGCCGCGCTCGCCCGCCCAGGCAGCCTATCTGGAAATGATGCGCCAGTGCCCGCTGGTGTTCGGCGTCGGTCCGGCCGGCACGGGCAAGACCTATCTCGCCGCCGCGTTCGCCGCCCATATGCTGCATGAGCGGCGGGTGGACCGGCTGATCCTGTCGCGGCCGGCGCTGGAAGCGGGAGAGCGGCTGGGTTTCCTGCCGGGAGACCTGAAAGAGAAAATCGATCCCTATCTGCGCCCGCTCTATGACGCGCTGTTCGATGTGCTGGGCGAGACGGCCGGCCGGCTGATGGAGCAGGGCGTGATCGAGGTGGCGCCGCTCGCCTTCATGCGTGGCCGCACCCTGACGCGGGCCTTTGTCATCCTGGACGAGGCCCAGAACACCACGCCGGCCCAGATGAAGATGGCGCTGACGCGGCTGGGCGAAGACAGTCACATGGTTGTCACTGGCGATCCGTCCCAAAGCGACCTGCCGGGCGGGATTGCGCTGGGCCTGAACGAGGCGCTGGCGATCCTGGAGGGCGTGGAAGGGGTTGGCGTGGCCCGATTCGCCGAAAAGGACGTCGTGCGCCATCCGCTCGTGGCCCGTATCGTCGCCGCCTATAATCGCCAGAATAAATAGCTAATATCAGAATCATGAGCGGGATTACCCTGCTGGTCGAAGACCCCAAATGGCGCGCCCATCGTGGCCTGGCCGCGCGGCTTACCGGCGCCGCCGAGGCGGCGCGCAAAGCGGCGCGGCTGAAGGGCGGCTTCACCATTCTTCTGGCGGGCGACCGCAAATTGCGTGCGCTCAACCACGATTTCCGGGGCAAGGACAAGCCGACCAATGTGCTCTCCTTTCCCGGCAGCGCCGATTATGCCGGTGACATCGCGCTGGCTTACGGCGTGACCAGGAAAGAAGCCAAGGCCGCGGGCAAGACGATGGCCGATCATGCCACCCATCTGGTGGTGCATGGCGTGCTGCATCTGGCCGGGCACGATCATGAGCGGCCGAAAGAGGCCCGGGCAATGGAGTCCCTTGAAGTGAAAATTTTGGAACGCCTGGGCATCGCCGATCCTTACGCCGTGCCAGCGCAATGAACGATCATCCGCTCAAACGTCTCCTGCAGAAGATCACCGGCCAGGACCGGGAAGCCGCCGCCATGCGCGAAAGCCTGGAGGAAGTGATCGAGGAAAGCGAGCGCGAATCCCCCGCTCTCTCCGCGCAGGAGCGGGTGATGCTGGGCAACCTCCTGCGCTTCGGCGAATTGAAAGTCAGCGACGTGATGGTGCCGCGCGCCGAGATCGTGGCGGTGGACGAGAGCATCGGCCTGGCCGAACTGCTCAAGCTGTTCCGCGAGGTGCAGCATTCGCGCCTGCCCATGTTCCGCGAAACCCTGGACGATCCCACCGGGCTGATCCATGTGAAGGATGTGATGGGGCTGCTTTATCCGGAAGCGGGCGGGGCCTATTGCCTGTCGCCGACCGCGAAGATCGCGGCGCTCAGGCGCCCCATTCTGTTCGCGCCGCCGTCCATGCGGGCCCTGGATCTTCTGCTCAAGATGCAGGCCACCCGCACCCATCTTGCCCTGGTGATCGATGAATATGGCGGCACGGACGGTCTGGTCTCCATCGAGGACATCATCGAGGAGATCGTGGGCGACATTGCCGATGAGCATGATGAAGTCACCGCGCCGCTGAAGCCGGAGAACGGTTCCTATATCGCCGATGCGCGCATGGATCTGGATGATTTCAAGGCCGAGACCGGTCACGATTTCCTGGCCGGCGATGGTGATGAGGAGGCCGAGCCCGACATAGACAGTCTGGGCGGCCTGGTCGTGTCGCTGCTGGGCCGGGTGCCGCAGCGGGGCGAGATCGTCACCCATCCGGACGGCAGTGAATTCCTGGTGCTGGAGGCCGATCCGCGCCGGATACGCAAGCTGCGGATCACGCTGCCGCAAAAGCCCTCGACCGACGCGGCGAGATGACGTTTCTGGTTCGCCTGGGCGAAATTCTGCGGGGCGCTTCGGGCTGGCGCCGTGCGGCGCTGGCCTTTGCCGCCGGCGCGCTCTCGGCCACCGCCTTCGCGCCTATCGAATTTTTTCCGGCCATGCTGCTGGGTTATGCCGCGCTGGTACTGCTGCTGGATGGCGCCGCTGAAGAGGCGCGGCCGATACGTCGTGCTGCGCTTATCGGCTGGGCTTTTTTCTTTGGCCAGTTTCTGGTCGGCCTGCACTGGATCGTCTATCCGTTCCAGGTCGATCCTGACAATCATCTCTGGCAGATGCCTTTTGCGCTGCTGCTGCTGCCGGCGGGCCTGGCGCTGTTCGGGGCAGTGGCCGCCGGCATTGCCATCCGTTTCTGGCAGGACGGTCCGGCGCGGTTGTTCGTATTCACGGTGTGCCTGACCGCCGGGGAATGGCTCCGTGGCCATGTCCTGACCGGCTTTCCCTGGAATTTGTCCGGTTATGGCTGGGGCGCTTCGCTGGCGCTGCTGCAATCGGTCAGCCTGATGGGTGTTTATGGTCTTTCTTTCCTGACCATTCTTTTCGGCGCGTCGCTGGCCGAGTTCGCATCCCGCCGCTGGCGCGTTCCGGCGTTCCTGCTGCTTGCCTTCGCCGGGCTGTGGGGCTTTGGCGCCTGGCGCCTGGCGGCGACGCCGCCGCGCGACCTGGGCAAAGTGTCGCTGCGTTTGGTACAGCCGAACATACCGCAGACGGAAAAATATCGCCCCGATTTGATACTGCGCAACTGGCAGCGGCTGGTGGACTTGAGCGCCCGCCCCGGCCGGCCCACCCATATCATCTGGCCGGAAGCGGCCACCGGCTTTCCGGTTGCCCGTTCGGCCGGCGCGTTGGATCAGATCGGGCTTTTCACCGCTCGCGGCCAGACCCTGATCACCGGCTCCGATCGCGTGCTGCGCAAGGATGGCCGCGTCGTCGCCTATAACAGCCTCTATCTCTTCGGGCCGGGCGGCGCGTTGCCGCTCGTTTACGATAAATTTCATCTGGTTCCGTTCGGCGAATACGTACCTTTTGCGCGGTTTTTGAACCATCTCGGCATCACGCAGCTCACGGTGGGCGAAGGTTTCTCCGCCGGCGATCACCCGCATCTCCTGCAGGTTCCCGGCGCACCGCCGGTTTCGCCGCTGATTTGCTACGAGGTGATTTTTCCGCATGCCGTCACCGATCCGGCGGCGCCGCGGCCTGGCTGGCTGGTGAATATCACCGACGATGCGTGGTTTGGTCCTTGGGCCGGGCCGCGCCAGCATTTCCTGATCGCACGCGTGCGCGCCATCGAGGAAGGTTTGCCCATCGCGCGTGCCGCGAATACAGGCATCAGCGCCGTGATTGACGGCAACGGGCGGGTGCGTGCTGCGCTCGCACTCAACCGCATGGGCGTGGTCGATGCACCATTGCCCGTGAGCCTTGCCCCCACGATCTATACCCAAATTGGGGATTGGATCGTTGCTTTCTTCGCGATTAACGCAATCGCTCTCGTTTTTTTGCTGGCGCGTCGCCGCAGTTGAGCAAGTTCACAAAATTAAATGTTTGCGGCGGACGATAGATGGGGCAAGTTCCGGCCGGCAAAAAGAAAAAGATCATCATGCCCAAGAAGCAAGCCAATCCCATCGATGTTCAGGTCGGTAATCGTGTGCGCATCCGGCGGATGCTAATCGGAATGAGTCAGGAACGATTGGGCGATCTGCTGGGCCTGACCTTTCAACAAGTTCAGAAATACGAGAAAGGCGTCAATCGCATCGGTGCCGGGCGCCTGTACGAAGTGGCGCGTATTCTCAATGTGCCGGTGGATTTCTTTTATGAAGGCGTGGGTGATGCGCCTGGAATCAGCGACGCCGAGGTCGCGCCGCCGGTGCTCGAATTCGTTTCGAGCGGCGAGGGTCTGCAACTCTCGCTGGCATTCATGAAGATCAAGGACTCCAAGGTGCGCAAGCGCGTGCTTGACCTAGTTAAGAGTCTTTCTGAGGAAGAAGAGCAAAAAGCCGGTTAGGCTTTGCGCGAGGCTTTTTCTTCCAGGCCCGATTGGCCTTCACGAGCTCGCAGAACGGCGTAGACCTCTTCCGGCGTGACGCCGCTGGCCGCCCACAGCACCAGCAAATGATAAAGGACGTCCGCCGACTCCTTGGCCAGCTCCGCCTTGTCGCTGGAAATAGCGGCGATCACCGTTTCGGTGGCTTCCTCGCCGAATTTCTTGGCGCACTTCTCCACGCCGTCCGCCAGGAGCTTGGCGGTGTAGGAGCTGGAAGGATCGCTGCCCTTGCGGGCGATGATGGTGGCAAACAGGCGGTCTAGGGCGTCGGACATGACGTTCTCATAGCACAGCCAAGTTGATCCGTGAAAACACAGGCCTTCTGCCGTAAGGCCGATCAGCGAAACGTGCATAGGCGCATTGCGGGGGAGATGTCGCAGCGAAGCATTTGCGGCACGCAAGCCTGAGCTGCGACAGAGGGGGGCTGAAATACCTACAGCCCAATCCGGGCGCGGATGTCGGCCGGGGTCAGACCCTGATCGCGCAGGGCCTCAAGGCTGATCGCCCCGTCGCGCTTGGAGAATTTCTTGCCGCTTTCATCCAGCACCAGGGGATGGTGGGCGTAGGCCGGCTCCGGGAGTTTGAGCAGCGCCTGCAGCAGCCGCTGGATATGGGTGGCGGAGAGCAGATCTTCACCCCGTGTCACCAGGGTGACATTCTGGAAGGCGTCATCCACCACCACCGCCAGATGATAAGATGTGGGCATGTCCTTTCTGGCCACCACGATGTCGCCGAAGCGGAAGGGATCGACCGGATAGCGATGGCCCTGTTCGTTGAAGCTCAGCGGGCCGACCAGCGCCGCCGCCTTGGCGACGTTGAGCCGCAGGGCATGGTTCTCGCCCGCAGCGACGCGTTCACGCGCTTCCTGTGGTGACAAAGCGCGGCAGGTGCCGGGATAGATCGGGCCTTCCGGCCCCGGGCCCGAAGGGCCCCAATTGTAGAAGTGTTGTGCTTCGCCGGCCCGGGCAATCTCGGCAGCGATCTCCGCGCGGGTGCAGAAGCAGGGATAGAGGAGGCTATGTGCCTTGAGGTTCGCCAGCGCCTCTCCATAGGCGCCCATCCGGGTGGACTGGCGCAAGGACGGTTCATCCCAGGAAAGCCCCAGCCATTTCAGGTCATAAAAAATGGACTGAATGAACTTGTCGCGGCTGCGGCCCTTGTCGATATCCTCGATCCGCAAAAGAAAATCATCGCCGCTTTCATGGGCGGTGATGGCGGCATAGGCATGGCCCAGATGCAAAAGGCCGGTTGGACTGGGTGCGAACCTTGTGACAATCATATGTTCGTATCTCTGATCGCCGGGATTGTCCGCGCTTTCCGGGGCAATCTAACGCAAAGATCTTGAACATGGCACTGAACGGACCGACCTTGGCCGGACCGACTATCGCGCCGGCCCGCGGGCCCGCCACGCATCTGGTGGTGCTGGTGCATGGCTATGGCGCCGATGGCCAGGACCTGATCGGCCTGGCGGAGCATTGGCGGGGGTTGCTTCCCACCGTCGCATTTGCCGCGCCCAATGCCCCGGCGCGGATTCCCGGCGGGCCCGGCTACCAATGGTTTCCCATCTCGCGCATCGATCCGCACGAGATGCAAAAAGGCGTCGAGACGGTAGCGCCCCAGCTCGATACCTATCTGGATGGCGAACTGGCGCGTTTGAATCTGCCGCCGGAGCGGCTGGCGCTGGCGGGTTTTTCGCAAGGGACGATGTTATCCCTGCATCTGGGCTTGCGGCGCCGGGTCAAGCCGGCCGCGATCGTGGGCTTTTCGGGATTGCTGGCAGGCCCCGTGCCCCCTGGCGAGATTCCGCCCATTCTTCTCACCCATGGCGACAGTGACACGGTGATCCCGCCCCAGGCCATGTTCCTGGCCGCCAGCCAGCTGGGCCTGGCCGGGGCTGCCGTGCAGTGGCACCTGGCACCCGGCATGGGCCATGGCATAGATCCGGACGGGCTGATGATGGCGGGTGGTTTCCTGGCCTTGGCCTTTCGCGGCCTGTTGAAAAATCAGGGCGAAATACGCTCCGTCTACAAACCGTCATGACGAATCGGCTAAGCTCTTGAGCAGGAAGGGGGCTTGGGCGTA
>CAYQZM010000112.1:0-8327 GCA_964421935.1 uncultured Rhizobium sp.
ATATGGCGCGCCGCAGTCCGCAGGATTTTGTCGAGAATATCCTGGTCAAGAGCCTTGGCACCAGCGGCGTGGTGGTGGGCCATGATTTTGAATTCGGCCAGAAGCGCGCCGGCAATCTGAACACCTTGCGCGAACTGGGTAAGACCTGCAGCTTTTCCGTTACGGCCTTTGATACCGTCACGGCGTCCGGTGACGACAAGATCTCCTCCACCTTGATCCGCCAGCTTCTGAAGCAGGCCAAGCCCGAAGAGGCCGCGCGCCTTTTGGGCCATCCCTGGGTGATCGAGGCGCGGGTGGAACATGGCGATGCGCGCGGCCGCACCATGGGCTTTCCCACCGCCAATATGCATCTGCATCACTGTCTGGCGCCTGCCTATGGCGTCTACGCGGTGCGGGTGGCGATCCTGGAGGGCGACCATGTGGTGTCCCGCCATGATGGCGTTGCCAATTTCGGCATCCGGCCCATGTATCAGGTCAATGTGCCGCTGCTGGAGACTCACCTGTTCGATTTCGACGGTGACCTTTACGGCAAGTACCTGTCGGTGGAGCTGATCCAGTACATCCGCCCCGAGGCGAAATTCCCCAGCCTGCAGGATCTGATCGCCCAGATCGGCGCCGATGCCGCCCGGGCGCGGGCAATTCTGGCGGCAAACGTCTCGAAAGCCGGCCAGTAGACGGTCCGCAGACCCCCTGTTAGAAGCCTCAAGCTCCCATGTCCGACAAGCCTGAAAAAGCCGCCGAATCCCCGGATTACCGGGCGACCCTGTTCCTGCCGGCCACCGACTTTCCCATGAAGGCCGGCCTGCCGGAGGCCGAGCCCAAATGGCTGGCCCGCTGGACGGAAATGGACCTCTATGGACGCCTGCGGGCCAGGGCCAAGGCCGAGGCGGCTGCAGGCAGAAAGCGTCCTTTATTCGTGCTGCATGACGGCCCGATCTACGCCAATGGCGACATCCATTCGGGCACGGGGCTCAACCACATCCTGAAGGATTTTGTGGTGCGCAGCCAGGGCATGCTGGGCAAGGACGCCCCTTACGTGCCGGGCTGGGACTGCCACGGCCTTCCCATCGAATGGAAGGTGGAAGAGAAATTCCGCAGCGAAGGCCGCGCCAAGGAAGATATTCCGAAGGACGTGCTGCGCCGGGAGTGCCGCACCTTTGCCGGCCACTGGCTGAACATCCAGCGCGAGCAGATCAAGCGGCTGGGCCAGATCGGCGACTTCGAACATCCCTACACCACCATGAGCTTCAAGGCCGAGGCGGTGATCGCGCGCGAAGCGATGAAGTTCGTGGAGAACGGATTGCTCTATCGTGGCTTCCGTCCGGTGATGTGGTCGCCGATCGAGAAGACCGCGCTGGCCGATGCCGAGGTCGAGTATCACGAGAAGACCTCGCCCACGATCTACGTGAAATTCCCTCTGGCGAAGGCGGGCGAGCTGCCGGCGCATACGTTCATCGTGATCTGGACCACCACGCCCTGGACCATTCCGGGCAACCGTGCCATCGCCTTCTCGCCTGAGATTTCCTATGGGCTCTATCAGATCGCCGATGCCACCGACGGCAGCTTGGCGCGGCCGGGTGAAAACCTGCTGCTGGCCGACACCCTGGCCGAGCAGGTGGCCAAGCACGCCAAGATGATGATCAGCCGGGTGCGGACCCTTTCCACTGACGAGTTGAAGGCGCTGGTGGCGGCCCATCCCTTGCGCAGTGTTGGCTATGGCTTCGATGTGCCCGTGCTGCCGGCCGCCTTCGTCACTGCCGATACCGGCACCGGCTTTGTCCATAATGCGCCCGGCCATGGCGAAGACGATTTCGAACTGATGGTGGGGCTGGACCGGCAATATCCGGCCAAGAATCCCGATGCCTTCAGCCTGGTGCAGCCCGACGGGTCCTATGCGCCGCAAGTGCCCGTCTTTGCCGGCAAGCGCATCCTGACCCCGGAAGGCAAGGATGGCGACGCCAATGGCGCTGTCATCAAAGAGCTGATCGCCCACGGCAAGTTGCTGGCCAAGGGCACCCTGCGCCATTCCTATCCGCACAGCTGGCGTTCCAAGGCGCCGGTGATCTTCCGCGCCACGCCGCAATGGTTCGTGGCGATCGACAAACCCTTTATGAACGGCAAGAGCCTGCGCGAACTGGCGCTGGCGGCGATTGCCGAGACAAAATGGTATCCGCCGCGCGGGCAGAACCGGATCGGCTCGATGGTCGAAGGGCGGCCCGACTGGGTCTTGTCGCGGCAACGCGCCTGGGGTGTGCCGCTCGCCATCTTCGTGGAGAAGAGAAGCGGCGAGGTGCTGAATGACCCCGCCGTCTTCAAGCGCATCGAGCAGGCCTTCGAGGCCGAAGGCGCCGATGCCTGGTTCACCTCGCCGCCGTCGCGCTTCCTGGGCGAGGGGCGCAATCCTGACGATTACGAGCAGATCACCGACATTCTGGATGTCTGGTTCGATTCCGGCTCGACCCACGCCTTTGTGGTGGAACATCCGATCGATGCGCATTGGCCGAAAGCCGAACGCGCCGATCTTTATCTCGAAGGCTCCGATCAGCATCGTGGCTGGTTCCAGTCCTCGCTGCTGGAAAGCGTGGGTACCCGTGGCCATGCGCCCTATCGCGGCGTGCTGACCCACGGCTTCGTGCTGGACGAGCAGGGCCGCAAGATGTCCAAGAGTTTGGGCAATACCCTGGCGCCCCAGGTGATCGCCGAAAAGAATGGTGCGGAGATTCTGCGCCTATGGGCGGCTTCGTCCGACTTCACCGAAGATCTGCGCATCGGCCAGGATATCATCAAGGCCAATGTCGAGGCCTATCGCCGCCTGCGCAACACGGTGCGCTTCATGCTGGCCAATCTTGCCGGCTTCAGCGCAGAGGAACGCATCGGTCACGACCAGATGCCGGAGCTGGAACGCTTCATGCTGGCGCGGCTGGCGGAACTCGACGACATCGTGCGCAAGGCTTACACCGATTTCGACTTCGGCCTGGTCAATTCCACGCTGTTCAATTTCTGCACCAATGAGTTGTCGGCCTTCTATTTCGACATCCGCAAGGACGCGCTTTATTGCGATGCGGCCGCAAGCACCCGCCGCCGCGCCACCCGCACCGTCACGGATGAGATCTTCCGCCGTATTGTCACCTGGTTCGCGCCCATCCTCTGCTTCACCATGGAGGAGGCCTGGACGACACGCTTTGGCGTGAATGACAGCGTGCATCTGCAGGACTTTTTTGCGGCGCCCGCCGAATGGGCCAATCCGGCGCTGGTCAAGAAATGGTCGCGCATCCGCGAGCTCAGGCGCGTCATCACCGGTGCGCTGGAACTGGCGCGCGCCGACAAGACCATCGGCTCCAGCCTGGAAGCCGCACCCGTACTGGTTGTCACAGATGACGCCGACAAGGCGCTGTTCGACACGGTCGACCTGGCGGAGATCGCGATCACCTCCGCCGCGCCCGTCGAGACAGCCGCCTCGTTGGAGGGGCTCTACAGCGTTCCCGAGATCAAGGGTGCCGGCGCGCGCTTTGCGAAGGCCGCGGGCGACAAATGCGCTCGCTGCTGGCGTGTGCTGGAAGAAGTGAAAGCCCACACCCATCTCTGCGGCCGCTGCACCGAGGCGGTTGCTGCCATGCCTGCCAAAGTGCCCGCATGAAGCTCGAGCCGCGCGAGGTCGGACTGATCGCGGCGGCCGTGTCTCTGGTCGCCGACCAGGGCTCCAAGCTTTTTCTGCTTTATGGCGCCCACTTTGTGCATATGCTGCCGGGGAGTTCCGTGCCGGTCTTGCCCTTTTTTAATCTGGTGATGGTCTGGAACCCGGGCATTTCCTATGGCCTGTTTCCCGCTTCCAGCGCCTATGGCACCGCCGTCCTGGTGGGCATCAGTATCGTCGCCGTGGCCGGCCTGACCTGGTGGCTGTGGGGCTCAACCAGCCGGGTCCTGACCGCCGGTTTCGGGCTGATTATCGGCGGCGCCCTCGGGAACCTGATCGACCGGCTGATTTATGGCAAGGTGGCGGACTTTTTCCACTTTTACGGCTTCGGCTATGACTGGTATGTCTTCAATGTCGCCGACATAGCGATCACCTTCGGGGCGATTGCTATCCTTTACGACGTGCTGCGCCCTGTGGATCAGGGCCATGAGGTTTGAGATGAGACTGCTTGCGCCGCTGTTGGTTCTGAGCCTTGCCGTCACGGCATTGTCCGGCTGCGAGAGCCTGCGCAGGGCCGCCGGACTCAACAAGAAGTCTCCGGACGAGTTTGCCGTCACCACCAAGGCGCCGCTGGTGATCCCGCCCGATTTCAATCTGCGTCCGCCCATGCCCGGTGCGCCGCCCACCAATACGCTGGACCCGTCCAGCAATGCGGAGCTGGCGCTGTTCAGCAATACCGATCCGCAGACCGTGGCCGCGGGCATGAAGGGCAACTACACCCCCGGCGAAAAGATGCTGCTGGCCAATGCGAAAGTGCAAAAGGCCGATCCGGCCATTCGCGCGCGCCTGAACGCCGACCAGCGCGCCGCGGTGCAAAATGCCGATCGCAGTTTTACCGACAAGCTGTTGATGACCGCCGCCACGCCCGACACGGGCAAGCCTGTCAATGCCGATGCCGAGGTGAACAAGGGCCGCAAGACGACCACCACGAAAACCAAGAAAGACAGTGGCGGTTGGTTTGACTGGTTCTAGAATAGCGCTCGCCGGCATCCTTCTTCTCGCCGCCGCCTCGCTGGCGGCCGCCGCGCCCAATGAAGCCAATCGTGCCAAGCTCAGCCAGCCGGCGCCGGTCAACCCGCGCCAGGCCGGCAACAACACCTTCCAGTTCGCTCTCGCCAACGGCATGCAGGTCCTGGTGATCCCCGATCACCGGGCCCCGGTTGCCACCCAGATGCTGTGGTTCAAGGTCGGCGCGGTGGACGATCCGCCTGGCATTTCGGGCCTGGCCCATTTCTTCGAACACATGATGTTCCGGGGCACCAAGGCCTATCCGGATGATGCCTTCTCCCAGATCATCGCCAAGAATGGCGGGGAGACCAACGCCTTCACCGATCACGACTATACCGCCTTCTACGAACAGATTGCCAAGGACCGTCTGCCGCTGGCGATGAAGCTGGAGGCCGACCGGCTGCAGAATCTCGATCTGTCGGATTCTCATGTGGTGCCGGAACGCGATGTGGTGCTCGAAGAGCGCCGCATGCGGGTGGACAATGAGCCCCAGTCCCTGATGGCCGAACAGATGCGGGCGGCGCTGCACCTGTCGCATCCTTACGGCCGGCCGGTGATCGGCTGGGCCGAGGAGGTGCGCCGCATCGATCGCGTTTCGGCGCAGGATTTCTACGATCATCACTATGCGCCCAACAACGCGATCCTGGTGATCGCAGGAGATGTGACGCCCGACGAAGTGCGCAAGATGGCGCAGGACGCTTACGGCAAGGTGCCGTCGCGGACCCTGGCGCCGCGCGCCGAATTCGCCGAGCCGCCGCGCATGGCTGAAACCCGCATGACCATCGTGCGCGCCGACGCGCGCGTGCCGATTTTCAGCCGGCTTTACCGCGTGCCTTCCTATGTTCAGGGAACCCCGGGGCAGGGCGAGGGGCTCGAGGTCTATGCCCAGCTTCTGGGCGGCGATCAGACCTCGCAGCTCTATCGTGTGCTGGTGGAGCAGAAGAAACTCGCGACCGATGTGGGCGCCAGCTATGACGGATATGCCCGCGATGCCGCGGAATTCTCCGTCTATGCGGTGCCGCGCCCCGGCGTTTCCCTCGACCAGCTGGAAAAGGCGGTGGATCAGGTGCTGCAGGTGAACACCCTGGCGCTGCCGCGCGACAGCGATCTGGCACGGGCCAAGACCGAGCTGGTGGCTTCGGTCACCTACCGCCGCGACAGCCAGTTCTCCCTGGCGTCGGCCTATGGTCAGGCCCTGACCATCGGCCTGACGGTGGATGATGTGAACGAATGGCCGGCCCATATTCGCGCCGTGAATGCGGAAGCCGTGCGCAAGGCGGCCCAGACCCTGTCCAAACGGCAGGCGGTAACGGCATATCTGGTACCGGGAGGCGCCAAGTGAAACGCCTTCTTGCTCTTTTGTCCTTCTGTTTGGTGGCAGTATTCGCTGTTCCTGCCATGGCGGCGAATATCAAGAACATAGACCTCGGCCAGCATGCCGAAGTCTGGTTCGCCGAAGACCACACCGTTCCGATCATCGCCTTCAATATCTCGATGCCGGCCGGTGCGGCCTATGACCCGGCCGGGAAAGCGGGTCTGGCGACCTTTGCCGGCGCCATGATGGATGAGGGGGCCGGGAATCTGGATTCCAAGGCCTTTCATGAGGCGCTGGCCAATCGCGCCATTTCCTTCAGCGCCCGGGCCGAGCGCGACTATCTGGTGATCTCCATTACCACCCTGAAAGAGAATGCGCCCGAGGCGATGCGCCTCCTGCAGCTGGCACTGACCAAGCCGCGCTTCGACAGCGAGCCTCTGACACGGGTACGGGCCCAGATCATCCAGTCGCTGCAGCAGGATCAGGTCGAGCCGCGCAGCGTCGCCGGCCGCGCCTTTGCGCGCGCCTTTTTCGGCGGCCACGCTTACGCCCATCCCATCTCGGGCGAGATCAATACGGTTTCTTCCATCACTGCGGCCGACCTGCGCGCTTTCGCCAAGACGCACTGGACCAAATACGGCCTCAAGGTTGCGGTGGCCGGCGACATCACCCCCACCGCGCTGACCAAGCTGCTGGGCCAGACCTTCATGCCCGTGTCGGGCGCGGTGCCGCCGGCCTTGCCCAATGTCGGCCGGCTGGGCTCGCCTGGCGTGCATGTGATCCCGCTGCCGGTGCCTCAGCCCACCGCCGTCTTCGGCCTGCCGGGCATCATGCGGCATGATCCGGATTTCATTCCCGGCTATGTCGCCAACTACATTCTGGGCGGGGGCGGCTTTTCCTCGCGCCTGATGGAAGAGGTGCGGGTCAAGCGCGGCCTGACCTATGGCGTCTCCACCTCGCTCACCTCCTACAGCAAGGCCAGTGTGATGCAGGGATCGGTGGCGACCAGGGCCGACGCCATCCGCCAGACCGTGCAGGTGGTGAAGGACACGATGGCGAACTTTGCCGCCAATGGTCCCACCCAGCAGGAGCTGGACGATGCCAAGACCTATCTGACCGGTTCCTTCCCGCTGGCCTTTGCCTCCAACAGCGGCACGGCAGCCCAACTCGGCACCTTCCTGCGCCAGAATCTGGACATCGGCTATGTCGCCCGCCGCAACAGCCTGATCCAGGCCGTGACCCTGGACGAGGTGAAGCGGGTGGCCAAACGTCTGTACAATCCTGCCCGCCTGACCGTGGTGATCGGTGGCAGCCCGGCCGAAGGCCGCAATGCACCCCAGGTGCCGCGCCCGCCCGTGCGGCCCGCCCCAACCCAGACGCCGCCGCAAGGCACGCCCGAAGCGCCACCGGCCCATCCGCCGGTCGCCGGGCCTGGCGCCCATGTTCCCCGTGTCACCTCGCCACCGGCACCCGCCAAAAAGCCGGTGCCGGGCCCGGTCACGGCACCGAACGCCGCCAAGAAGCCTTAGGTTATTCCAAGCCTGTTGATGGCCTGAAGCTTCTCGAGGCGGGATCCGCAACCCCTCTGATAGAGTTTGCCCATGCCTCAATCTTCTCCCTTTACCGTCAATCTCGATCTGGCTCTGTCCGGCAAGGGTGCGCCGCCGCGCCAGGCTTACGATGCAGCGTTGGCGCGCAGCGCCACGGCTCTGGACTGGCTGCGTGCGCAGCACGCCAGCCGTGGGCTGGAGCTGCTGGGCATCCCGGCCCGCACGGATGATTTGAAGGCCGCCACCAAGCAGGCCGCCGCCCTGAAAGGCTTTGCCACCATCGCGGTGCTGGGCATCGGCGGTTCCAGCCTGGGCGGCCAGGCGCTGACCGCGCTGCGCAAGGTGCAGAAGCCCTTTGTCGAATTCCATGACAATCCCGATCCCTTTGCCTGGGCCAAGGCGCTGAAGCGTTTTGATCTGAAGAAGACGCATTTCATCGCCATCTCGAAGTCGGGCGGCACGGCCGAGACCCTGATGCAGGTGCTGACCGCGGCGGAGGCGCTGGAGAAGCTGGGCGTCAAATCGCTGAAGAAGCATTTCACGATTATCACCGAACCGCATCGGAGCGCGCTGGCAGACTTCGCCGACGGGATCGGCGCGGTGAAGCTGGATCATCCCACCGGCGTGGGCGGCCGCTATTCGGTGCTGACCATGGTCGGCGCCTTGCCGGGCCTTTGCATGGGGCTGAACTTCAAGCAGTTGCGGGCAGGGGCCCAGGCCGCCCTGGATCAGGTGCTGAACGCCTCTTCGCCGGCCGAGG
>CAYQZM010000113.1:0-12645 GCA_964421935.1 uncultured Rhizobium sp.
ACACGTCAGCGAGCGCCAGCACGATGCAACTGACAATACCCTCCTTGGGCATAGACCAGACCCTCACCTTCAATACCAATCTGGTCAGCCATCTTGGTCAGGTAACCGACGGACTGAGTTATGTGGTCATGGGGGCATGGATACAGCGGGCGACCGCCGGCCCCATGCCCATTCAAAGTCAAACCGCTTTCGTATTCGGCTATGAGACACCCTCGGCGGCGATGCCTGCCACGGGAACAGCAGCCTTTGCCGCGACCCCTGGATCGGCGACGGCCTATATCTACAAACCCGTGAATGGCGAAATACAAAGCGCCTATGCCGAGGGCAATGCGGCCTTCACGGTGAATTTTGCGTCCGGTCAGGTCACAGGGAGCATCAACAACATGCAGCTCCTGAATACCAAACAACCTTGGAATGACGTTTCGGTGAGCGCGAGCATTGTGACCGGCACGAACAGGTTCGGTGGCACCACGGCGGCAGTCACGGCGCCCGGCATGTCCATGAGCCTGTCCGGTTCGGCCTCGGGTCGGATAGACGGCGGTTTCTTTGGGCCGGCGGCGCAGAACCTGGCTGCGGTCTGGTCTCTGAGCGATGGAACAGGATCGGCGCTGGGCACGATCGTCGTCGGTCACTGAACCTTCTTGATGATCATATGGAGGCGTTTATGCGCACATCTCAATGGGCGGCCGCCAGTCGGCCTTTTGCGGCCATCCTTTGCACTTTGGTTGCCGCCTGTTCCGGCGGGGGAGGGGGAGGGGCAAGCCCTGCGTCTGCTGCCATCACTCCTGTCGCAACGACCAACCCCGCCCCATCGTCTCCGACATTCTGTTCCGGCTGCGTCGGACCGGCGAGCATGGGATACAATTTCGATACCGGGATTGCCGCCGGTCCAATCGCCGCCGCGCCGCCCGGTTCGTTTGGCTCCGCTCCGGCGCAACTGGCGACGGCTACCGCCGCTTCATTCGATGGAAAGAGCGGCGGCTATCCCGCCAATGTCACCTTTCCGTTGATCGCGACCAGCCTGAAGTCAGCTTCACCGGGGATGGGAGCGGCGCCCAGCCCGGACGCCACATTGACCATAGTCGGCTCCCCTGGGGCAGCCACCAACTTTCAGCTGGTCATTCCCTCGATAAACGTGAATGCCAACTTCTCAAGCATCGAAGGTCTTTTGGGAAATTCCTCCGGCTGGACGTGGGGCTATAGCTATGTTGTCGCGGGCGCCTGGAGATACAGCACGCCTGGGCCTCAATCCGCATCCTTTTACTCTTTCGGCTACGAGACACCTGGGGCAGCAATGCCGACGACAGGCACCGGCCAGTTTGCCGGATTGGCCAGCGGTTATGTCTTTCAGACCAACAGCAGCACAATTCTGGGTACAGAGGTAGACGGAAAGGCGGCCCTTTCGGTCAATTTTTCATCCGGACAGGTAACGGGCTCGTTG
Organism: uncultured Rhizobium sp.; assembly: GCA_964421935.1. Taxonomy (GTDB): domain Bacteria; phylum Pseudomonadota; class Alphaproteobacteria; order Micropepsales; family Micropepsaceae; genus Rhizomicrobium. The sequence continues at coordinate 1,442 of CAYQZM010000113.1, forward strand.
ACCCAGATGCAGCAATGGGACGGCATGCCCTACAACGGGCCCCAGACCTTTCTGCCCTGGAATGACGTGTCCCTGACCGCCAACCTTGCTCCAGGAACAAACAGGTTCAGCGGCACCGCGGCAGCCACGTCTGCGCCCGGAACCAGTTTCAGCATGGCGGGGTCGGCAACCGGTCATCTCGATGGAGCTTTCTATGGTCCCACTGCGCAGAATGTCGGAGCTGTCTGGTCTTTGAGTGACGGATCGAAATCCGCGATCGGGGCCCTTGCGGCCAAGCAATGAGAGACCCCTATCGGAACAGTCATTGCGGCTGCTGACATCATGAAATTCATTTCGGGTCTGCTGGGCATCATTTTGTCCCTCTCCTGCGCGGCGGCGCAGGACGCGGACAAGCCTTCCGGCACGACGATCCCGCTATCCGCGACGCAAGCCGCCCAGTTTCTGATTGCCGCCCACCGGTTGGAGGACGCCAGGCGACTTGTGGACCGATTGCTGGCGGCCAAGCCGGACGACAGCGAGGCCCTGTTTCTCATGGCAACGATCGCGGTGGCGGAGAAAGAGTATGACACGGCCATCTCGCTCTATCGCCGCATCCTGGTACGCGAACCTGATGCCGAACGTGTACGTCTCGACCTGGCTCGGGCCTTCTTCCTGAAAGGCGATTACGACAATGCCGACCGCCAGTTCCGGTTTGCCCGCGCCGGCGACATCGATGATGCCGTCAAGGCAAATGTCGACCATTTTCTGGCGGCTATAAGCCGCTTACGGCAATGGACGCTGAACTTTTCTGTTGCGCTGGCCCCGGACACCAACCAAAACGCCGCCACCTCGGCTTCCCAGGTCAACATCTTCGGTCTGCCTTTCGCGTTGGACAAAAGCGCGCGCAGGCAAAGTGGTATCGGACTGGCGGGCGATGTCGGCGGGGAGTGGTCGCCGCTGTTGGGTGACAACATCAAGGCCCGCATCGGCGCCGATCTCTATCGGGTAGAATATAGTGGCGGTCAGTTTGATGACATGACTGTTTCTGCCTATGGCGGGCCGCAGGTCCTGTTCTCCAACTGGGATACCAGCGTGCTCGCCACCGGCTTCAAGCGCTGGTTCGCCAACCGGGACTATGTCAGCGGTGTGGGGGGCAAGCTGGCGGGAGAATATGGCATCACCTCCGACTGGCTGATCGGTGCATCCCTGGGCGGCCAGTCGGTCATCAATGCCTTCGTTCCCGAGCAGAGCGGGCCGTTATGGACGACCCAACTTTCGGCCACCTATGTGCTCTCGCCCTCCAGCCTGTTTCAGCTGCAGCTGGGTTTCAACCGGCAGGAGGCGCGAACATCGCCTTATTCCTATGCCGGCGCTTGGTTCGGCGGCGGCTACAGCCAGGACCTGCCCTTCGGCTTTTCCGCGGGATTTCAGCCCAGCTACTTCATCACCCGTTATGACGCGATGCTGCCGGCCTTCGGCCAAACCCGTGGCGACAATACGGTCATGCTGGCTTTCACCTTGCTCAACCGGCGCTTCGACTATCACGGTTTCACGCCACGCTTTTCCTATATTTTCACCGAACAGCGCAGCAATATTCCGATCTACAGCTTCACGCGAAGCCAGTTTCAGGTCGGGCTGACGTCGCTGTTCTAGAGGACGGTGGCATTCACGCGATCCAGATCGTGTACCTGGGATGGCCGCCGGCGCCGGTATGCTCAGGGTGTTCGCGCAGGTTCACGCATGGTTGGGGAGTCCGGCACAGGTGTTGGCATTCGTGATAGATCACACACGCCGCCTTCTCACTGAACAATGCGGATGATCGTCTTGCCTGACCGTCGCTCTGTCGGGTTGACGGCCGCGACCGCATCGTCCAGGGCCGCAACGGCACCGATGTTTGTCCGCAGTCGCCCATCCCGCACCCGCTGGACAATCTCATTCAGTTGGGCACGATCGGACTCGACCACAAAGTCGACCGCCAGGCCGTCGGTGGGCCGCGCCTCGACCGGCCCGACAATGGATACCAGCGTTCCTCCGGCTCGAACCAGGCGCGCGGATCGCTTCCCGATGTCGCCGCCGATGAGATCGAACACCAGATCGACACTGCCGATGCCTTCCAGGGCGTCGTTTTCGAGGTCGACGAACTCCTGCGCCCCGAAATCGAGCGCTTTCTGGCGGTCGGCAGCGCGTCCGGTGCCGATCACATAGGCGCCAAATTCATGGGCGAGTTGGGTCACCATCGAGCCGACTGCGCCGGCCGCCCCGTGCGCGACAACGCTCTGCCCTGCCTGAAGGCGGCCATGCTCGAACAATCCCTGCCACGCCGTCAGGCCCGAGATTGGCAGGCTGGCGCCCACTGTGAAGTCAACATCGCCCGGCAAGGGCGCGAGGTTACGCGCCTCGACAGCGATGTACTCGGCCAGGGTGCCGTCACGATACCAGTCTGTGAGGCCGAACACCCGCTGCCCCACCGAGAGACCCGTCGTGCCATAGCCCAGAGCAGTGATCACGCCGGCCAGTTCGTGTCCGGGAATCGACGGTGTCCGGCTACGCTCGAGGCGATCGGTCCAGGTCGAGGGCCATGTCAGCTCTGTCGGGACGAAACCCGCCGCATACACCCGAACCACAACGTCGTTTATCGCTGCCTGCGGTTCGGGCCGTTCCGCCAGCTTCATCCCAGCCGATCCCGCATTCTGGTTCATCGCAATGATTGCCTTCATCGTCTATCTCCCCGTGTGGTGGGCCGTCATCGTCCGAATTCCATTGCAACCACTCGCTTCCGCAATCCCTGGCGTTTTGGGCGGCGTCGCGGCCGCCTATTGACCGGCAATTGGCAGTTCAAACGGGTTGGCCAAGAACCGTAAAAGCCTATCCCTCGTTATGCACGGGAAACTTGAGGCTTACCGTCCGGGTTCCATTCTGGGATGACAGGCGAACGTCATTTGCCCACGAACGACAGGGCGACACGTACGTGTGATCCCGCGCCTTCGCAGCAGGATGTGCTTCGCCTTTGGCGCTGCGGCTTTCTTTTGACCCCCTGGATGGAGGCGTGACCGTCGTAGTGCCAGTTCTGTCTACGCTAGCACTGTTGACCGCCCGCGGAATGAAAGGGAATGTTTGCCGGTTTCCCCGCACCGGCCCCTGCTTAGGGGGCTGAGAAATACGTGGCCTTCAAATTTTGGGGCGGCTTTTCAGTCCGTGCGGTGAACAGAAAGAACCTTTGTGAAACCGCTATATCCAAATTCATGTACTTCTGTGGATGCTGTTGATCCGACATATCCTCGAAGTGCGTTTAGCGCACCTTTGTCCCAGCTTCCGAAGATGAACGTCACATCCGGGCTAAGCGACAATCCCGCTTTGGCGAATGCTTGCAGATCGTCTCCTGAATGGATGTGAACGCGCATCCTGTTCTCACACGGGATTAGGATCCCTGATCTCTCCGTCAGATATCTATATTGCGCCCACAATCCATTTTCTAGCATGATGTCGACCTGATCATTGTGATGGCAGTCGACCACGGAAAGCGCGTCTATCAGATCTTCGCCAACGATATTGTTTCGATTGAACCTCATCGTGATCGATAGCGAGATCAGGCATATGGCGAGGCAGGCGCTGAGTGCGGCAGGCAATAAGAATGTCCTGACGGGCCCTGGTGCTTGCTGCATGATTGCCGGCCGAAGCAATCCTAGAAGCGCGGGAATGGCGAGCGCGGTAAGGCCCTGCTCAGAAAGTGACCATCTCTGAAGCGCATCCCACGGCATCCTGCCGACTGCAGATAACAAGAACCACCCAACATCAGCGGCCACTATAAAGACCGCCAGATTTACAGATCGGAAAATCTGCTGTGGCTGAATCACAAAAAGGGGCATCGAGCGAAAATTCTTCATCGCCAGAATCGCCAATATCGCTGCGAGAAATGCGGTTTTCCCGATGGTTCCCCGACTGAGAAAATTGTGTTCGAGAATGGCCGGTATTCGCTCCAAGTGATGCCAGATCATATACTGCTGGACATAGGGCGGCGGGGTCGCATCGGCGCTCTGGTAACGCAACATGAAGAAATAGATCGCCGACATCCAGAGCAGCGATACCCCTACTGCTATGGCGATCAGTAACCGATGTGATCTCAAGCTGAAAAAGCGGAGAATTAACAACGAACATGCTGCTAACGAATAGACCACGAAGCTATATCGACTAAGAAGAAATACGACGTCGACAAGAATCCAAGCAGCGAGCGTAAGCCGTGCAGGCTTTTCCAAAAAAAGCAGCGTTGCCAATCCCAAGGCCAGGACGCCACAAATCTCCATTGAGTAGGGCCGAAACTCGACCAATTCCCCTTCGAGATTTGGCAACGTCAGCAGAAAAGCTGAAATTGCGCATGCAATATAGCTTGAGAGGCAATTGCGCCTGCACCAGATAAATAAGAGGGCAAAAAAAACCGCGCCGAAAAGGGCAGGCAGAAGTCGGAGAGTGACCGGGCTGCTGCCGAAAAGTTTCGACCAAAGCCGCACAAGCAAGGTAAAGCCGCCCGGATCGGCAATTGAATGCTTGCTGTTCTGCCATACCGCTTCCAGTGAGCCCATGGGGCTATGAGCCGGAAAAAAATGGTTCTGGCCCATCGCGATCCAATATTGACCTGCTTCATCGAACCAGAAATGGGGGCTCGAAAGGTTTGAGCCGACGGACAATACAATCAGTAGACAAACCACACCAATAATGGCTGGAAGCGCCTTGGTCGCAACGACGGCCAGCCTATCGATAATGCTCAGACTAGAGTTCATTTACCTGTGGCTTTTGGCTAGAAAGCGCGATATTTCGCATGTGGTGGCCGACAAGTCTACGGGCTCTCGGGTTGGGGCTAGGAGCTGAATGGGACTTCTATTATCCGTAGTCGTACCTTGCTTCAACGAAGAAGAGGTCATCTTCGCGACGCATGAGCGGCTATTTGCTACGCTACGTCGTATTGGTCGGGATTTTGAAATCATTTATGTCAATGACGGAAGCCGGGATGCAACGCTGGCGAAGCTGCTTCGGCTCGCGGATGAATCGGACAGGATTCGCGTCGTCAGTCTGGCCAGAAATTTTGGGCACCAGGCGGCAGTTTCTGCTGGTCTCGAATATGCGCAGGGCGGTGTCATCGTGGTTATCGATGCCGACTTGCAGGATCCCCCTGAGCTTATCGAAGTAATGCTGGAAAAGTGGGCCGAGGGGTTTCAGGTCGTCTATGCACAGCGGCAGGGTCGGATCGGAGAGACCGTGTTTAAGAGAGTTACAGCCGATTTGTTCTATCGGGTTTTGAATGCGTTGTCCGACATCGAAATCCCGCGCAACGTCGGGGACTTCCGTCTAATAGATCAGTGCGTTGCCGATGTGGTGTGCAAAATGCCGGAGCACCACAGGTTCCTTCGCGGGATGATCAGCTGGGTTGGCTTTTCCCAATGCGCGCTTCCTTATACCCGAGATGCTCGCCAAGCCGGCGTTACGAAGTATCCGCTTCGAAAGATGCTGAACTTTGCCTCCGACGGAATTATTTCGTTTTCAACCGTGCCGCTTCGGTTGGCCATCTGGGGCGGAATGCTCTCGGCGGGGTTTGCGGCACTCCTTATCGTTTATGCAGTTTTAGTCCGCCTTCTCACGCATATTTGGGTTAGTGGCTGGACGCTCACGATTATCGCGATAGCGTTCTTCAGCGGCGTACAGTTGGTTGCGCTCGGAATGATTGGTTCATATGTCGGCCGAATTTTTGAAGAGGCAAAAGCGCGGCCGCTCTTTGTCGTGGTGGGGTTTCACGGTTTCACTTCCACCTCGCCAATACCTCGTTCGCAACGCCCAAAATGATCCGTAAGATATTTTCGGTGGCGGCGGGTTTTGCGATCGCCTCGCTGTTCACCTGGTTGTTGGTTCGAGAGGTCAGTTGGCATGAAGTCGAAGCAGCCCTGTCGGGTGCGCGGCTTGTCCTGTTATTTGTCGGCCTGATTTTGTTGGCCGCTGACTACGGCGTTCGTATTGTGCGCTGGCAGATGTTGTTGTCTTTTACCGGCGACAAGGTCACCTACGTCCAGGTAATATCGCCCCTATTGGCCGGTTTTGCCGCAAACAATATCCTACCATTCCGGATAGGCGACGTTATGCGAGTGGTGATGCTCAGGCGCGCTACGAGGACCTCGCTCGCAAATGGGGTGGGAACCTTGCTCATCGAGCGTGTTTGGGATCTCGCGACCCTTAGCCTGCTGTTCGTGGCTGGCCTGCAAGCTGACAATGCCCGTTCAGTCTCCCAATTCGTACCCACAGCCATGGGGCTGGTCTGCGTTGGCGCGGGCGCGCTGATGCTCGTTGCGCTTTTCGCAAACCCACTTGCCAATCGCCTGGTTGATATCAAGGTCAAGCATCCACTTGCAGAGGCGGGGCTCCGTTTGACTGGGAAATTGTGCCGAGCTCTTGCCGACATCTCGCGGCCCATGAACATATTGCGGCTAAGCATCTTGTCTCTCATGGTCTGGGGGATTGAAGGGCTTGTGCTCTACTGTTGCGGCTTGGCGTTGCATATGGCCCTTCCTTTCAGTGTCACTTACTTCATTCTGGCTTCGGCCAATTTGTCGGGTCTATTGCCTGGTACACCGGGGAACGTCGGGACCTTTCACTATTTTGCAGTTTTGGCAGCGACGAGCTTTGGTGTGAATGCAGATCAAGCGGCGGCTCTCGCCATATTGTTTCATGCATTGATGTGGGTGCCGATCACGCTGTCCGGTCTGATATGCCTCGTCGCATCTCCGATCGGTTTCCGCAAAGGCGTTTTGATGAAATCGATTTCAGCAAGGGGCGAGTTTTGACCGGCAACATTGATCATCCGGTCATCGTCATTGGTGCGGGATACACAGGTCTTTCAGCGGCGTTCGAGTTGGCGCGGCATCAGCGAAACGTAATAGTGCTGGAGGCCGATGATAGCGTTGGTGGCCTCGCGGGAAGCTTCAGTGTTGGCGGAAACAGGTTGGAGAAATTCTATCATCATTGGTTCACGAGCGACCGCCATGTTCATGATCTCGTGCATGACCTCGGCCTCGAAGATCAGGTCATCATTCGTCCAACCAGAAGCGGCTCTTATTATGCGAATACGGTATTCCGTCTCAGCAAGCCCTTAGATTTGCTCAAATACACTCCGCTTTCCTTTTTGGGGCGCCTTAGACTTGGCTTTCTCCTGGTGCAGGCAAAACTGGTGCGGGACTGGCGGAAGCTCGAAAACATGACCGCGAGCGAATGGTTGCAAAAGACGTGCGGCACAGAAGTCTATCGGAAGGTGTGGCAACCCCTTCTGCGGGGAAAATTCGGACAATATGCTGATGAGGTCTCGGCAGTCTGGTTTTGGGGCAAACTGGTGCTGCGAGGTGCTAGCCGGTCGAAGAGCGGTGACGAGATGCTGGCGTATTACAGGGGGGGCTTTGCGGCACTGGCGGATGCACTTGCCGAGGATATAACCCAGCACGGCGGTGAAATACGGCTTCGTGCTCCGGTAACCAGGCTTGTGGTAGATCAAGGACAAATAGTTGGCGTGGAAACGCCGGGTGGGATGTTGCGCGCATCCAGCGTGATTGCGACTGTTCCGTTACCAATATATCGCGATTTGGTGCGTCCGCACGTGAAACAGGATTATACGGATGCCCTAGACAGAATGAAGTTCATTGGGAACGTCTGTTTGACGCTCGAACTTGATCGTTCGCTGTCCGATACCTACTGGATTAATGTCGTAGATCCGGAGTTTCCCTTCGTCGGGGTTATTGAGCACACGAATTTTGAGCCTGTCAGCAGTTATTCGGGCCGGCACATCGTGTATCTCTCAAAGTATCTGCCAACGAGCGATGCGCTCTACAGAATGAACGCGCAGGAATTTTTGGACTATGCGACTCCCTATATTCAGAGAATGTTTCCGAACTTCGATTCGAAATGGATAACGGATTTTCATCTCTACAAAGCTGATTATTCCCAGCCGGTAGTGGGTAAGCATCATAGTGCGCTTATCCCCTCAACTGAGTCTCCTATTGGGAACCTGTGGCTGAGCACAATGGCTCAGATTTACCCAGAGGACCGGGGCACCAATTACGCTATTCGCGAGGGGCGGAAAATTGGAAGGGCGCTCGCAGGAAAACTCTGAAGTTGTGGCGTGAAATTGAGTTGATCGCCGACTTTGGTCACGGCGCCTCGCTCCGCAAGCGCGACAGCCGAAAGGTCGGATCGGTACCGGATCCTGGGCAGAGGCTTCATGGCGTTGTTCCTCGTTTCTTGGAACTCGAGCTGACGTGACACTTTGTCAGGTCGGAAAATATGCCGCCATGGGCAGGCTCGCGCGTACCGAAAGCCGCAAAAGGAGCGATGGGCGCGATGTGTCACCAACCATGGGTTGGAGGCATCAGCCATCTCAGAGCGCTACGATCTTGAGTTGGCACATGTGCAGCGCAATATGACACAAATTTGTAGGCAATCACGCTTTTGATGTTCCGCAACCTCATCGGACTGGCTTAAGCTGGCTTTAGATCGGAGTTGAATCCGACAAGAGCGCTGATGGTTCTGCCATCTCGGCGCGAGGTAGGGGAGATTCATGAAATCGCGAGCCGCAGCTTGCCTGCTTGTGGCGACCGCTATGGCGGTCCCGTTTTTGGCAGCCGGCCGGTGAGATGAGAAATCCCGTCCTTTGTTCATGCCGGGATTTGCTCACCGAATGCCCGTCATTGGCCGGCGCCGCCCTGATGGGCCAACGACAGCGATTTGGCCCCATCCAATTTCGTAAAGGTGCCGGCGCCGTCGGCCAGCAGGGGGTAGCGACAACCCGGAGTTAGGGGAAAGAAGAATGCGAGAATTTTCTGCGGGCGCGGGGCGCGCCATTTTGCGCGCATTCCCGATGGTTGCCATCGTTACGCTGTGCGGCTCGGCCGCATCGGCGCAAGACAGTTATCCCGCCCAGCCAGGCAAGGACTGGCCGATCTATGGCGGCAGCTACAACAATCAACGTTATTCTTCGTTGAAGGAAATCACGCCCGCCAATGCCCGCCATCTTCAGGGCAAATGGATGTACCATGTCGAAGGGCTGCAAGGCCTGGAGAGCGTGCCGGTCGTCGTCAATGGCGTCATGTATGTCAGCGGTTATAACCGGATCGATGCCCTGGATGCTCGCACCGGCAATGTCATCTGGCGCTTTCGCCGTCAGCCGGCAACGGCCGCCTATCAGCGTGGGGCGGCGGTGGCCCATAATCGCGTCTATATCACGACCAATGACGGCCATATCCTGGCGCTGGATGCGCGGACCGGGGCGCAGATCTGGGAATCCAAGGGTGGCCCAAAGGTATCCTTTTCGGGAGGGCCGCCCCTGGTCGCAAATGGCAAGATTCTGGTCATGGGCAACCGCTTTGGCACGGGCGGCGACGGCGGCGGCTTCATTCAGGCTTATGACGAACAGACGGGAGATTACCGCTGGACGTGGCGCTCCGTTCCGGAAAAGGGCGACCCCGCTTTAGACACTTGGGGTGGTCATGTCCCTGGCGGCGGACCGATCTGGATCGGCGGCGCCTATGACCCTGAATTGAAGCTTGTCTATTACGGCACCGGGCAACCCAATCCGCAATGGTCCGGAAAGGGCAGGCCCGGCGACAATCTCTATTCCGACTGTATCGTCGCGCTGGACATCGATACGGGCAAGCTCAAATGGTATTTCCAGAATACGCCGCACGACACGCATGACTATGACTCGACGGAGATCATCGTCCTTGCGGACATGAATTTCAAAGGCAAGCCGCGCAAGGTGGCGCTGCAGGCCAATCGTAACGGCTATTACTATATTCTCGATCGCACCAACGGTGAGTTCCTGCAGGCCACGCCCTTCGTCAGCCGCGTGGATTGGGGCACGGTCGATCCGAAGACGGGCAAGGGACTACCCGATCCGGCGCACGAGCCTACCGTCAAGGGCACGATCACCTGTCCTTCCACCGCGGGCGCCACCAACTGGCCGTCACCGGCTTACAATCCTGCCACCGGTCTCTTCTATGTCACCACGACGGAAGGATGTGGCGTCAACACACTGGCGAGTTCGGCGCCCGATTCCGAAACCAGCTATCTGGAAAGCCCGCGCGACAAGGAGGGCTGGCAGCTTTACACCCGGGCGATCGACGCCAAGACCGGCGCCATCAAGTGGGATTACAAGCAAGTCCGCTCCAATCACTATGGCCCGGGCCTCCTGACCACCGAAGGCGGCATCGTCTTCTCGCCGGAACAGTTCGGCCAGGTTTCGGTGCTCGATGCCAAAACGGGGCGCTCACTCTGGCACTACAATACAGGCGACCTGATTACCGCCAGCCCGCTCACCTACAGTGTGAATGGCCATCAATATCTGGCGATCGCGTCCGGCACCAACATTCTCACCTTCGGCCTGCCGGAGCGCGCCTCTGCAGCGGAGAAGAAGCCATGAGGCGCTCCCTGATCACAGTCTTGTTGATCGGTCTGGTCGTCCCTCTGGCGATTCTACCGGTCCAGGCGCAGCGTCGCGGGCCGCCCGCCGGGCCGCCCAATCCTTTTGCCGGCAACAGCCAGGCCATCGCGCAAGGAGAGCAGATATACAATCAGAACTGCACCTCCTGTCATGGTCCCAATGGCGGTGCCGGCGAGATCGGACCGGAGATCATCCATAACCTGTCGGTGCCGCTACGTGGCGAGTTGAACGACAATCAGATCCTAGAGGTGATCCGCGACGGCGCTCCGGGCACGGCGATGCCGGCCTGGAAGGGAAAACTGGCGGACGACGATATTCTCAAGATCGGCGCTTTTCTGCATTCCCTGCGGGGGACGGCGATCGACAATCCGCTTCCGGGCAATGTCGCCCATGGCGAGGAGATTTTCTGGGGCAAGGGTCAGTGCGGCTTCTGTCACATGCTGGGCGGCAAGGGTGGCCTGAAGGGGCCCGATCTCACCAATGTCGCGGCGGAATACAAATCCAACCTGATCATCGACGCATTGACCAAACCCAATCACCGCGTCTATGGCGATGGCGGCGTGCATTTGCGCGCGCTGCCGGCGATGGACACCTATGACGCGGTCCATGTCACCCTCAGCAACGGTCAGACCGTCGATGGCGTACTCTTAAATCAAGACAGCTATTCACTGCAGTTGATGGGCGACGACAATCAGCTTCATCTCCTGGATCGGTCGCAGGTCAAGGCGGTCGCGAACAAGCCGCCTCTCATGCCCACCGA
>CAYQZM010000114.1:0-13487 GCA_964421935.1 uncultured Rhizobium sp.
CTGCGCCTGAAGCGCGCGATTGCCAAGAAGGCTGCCGAGAAGGCCGCCTGACAATCAAATAAGTTGGCCGCCGAAAGGCGGCCTGACAGAGATCGCCCGGCCGCCACGGGCGTGCCTTTGTCTACGGACTTTTTCTTGCCCTCAGCACGTGCGGCCCGGCGCGGCGTTGCTGGCCAGGCTGTCCGAGATAGCGCTCGCCAATTTCTGCCGGGCCCAGGTCGTCGATCTCGCTAAAGCCTCGGGCCTTGAGCAAGCCAGCCAATTTCTCCGGCGAAAAATGCGATAGCCAGGGTTCGCCCAATGCCGCGGCGCGCTCTCGCAGCCGTTCGACACGGGCGCGCGCTTCAGGCGGATAAGATTCCAGCGGTTCGGAATAATCCAGGACCAACTCCGCGTCCGGCAACGTCGCCAGGAAATCCAACGTGGCCAGAATCGCTTCGCGGGTGAGATACGGCACCACCCCCAGCCAGACGAAGAAGGCGGGGCGGCGATGATCAAAACCGGCCGCCTGCAATCCTTCAGAAAGCTGCTGTGTTTCGAAATCCACCGGTGCGAAGCGCATGGCCGGCGCTTGCAGTCCCGCGGCGCCCAGACGATCGCGCTTGAATTCCTGGCTGGCGGGATGATCGACTTCGAACACGGTCAGATCGGCATAGGGATTGCGCAGCGCAAATGTATCCAGACCCGCTCCCAGCACCACCGCCTGGCGCACATTCCTTGTGACCGCGGCGGCCAGGCTGTCTTCCGCGAAGCGGGCGCGGACCGCCACAAACAAGCGCAATTGGCGATTTTCCTCGGTCGCATGCGATGCAATCAGCGCGTCCGCCTCTTCGCCGAGAATGGCGCGGGCAAAGGAATCGCGAAAGATAGCGCCGTCATCCAACGTCTGGTGCGCGGCACGCTGGATGGCAACGCCCAAGGCCGTGCGGCTGAAAGATCTGGGCTGCATCAAGCCGCGCGCCGTCCGCGCCGACCGATGGGCGCATTCTCGGCGAAGAGATCGATCAGCTGCTCGGTCATGGCGCCGGCCAGTTGCTCGGCGTCCACGATCGTCACCGCCTTGCGGTAATAACGGGTGACGTCATGGCCGATGCCGATGGCGGTCAGCTCCACGCTCGAGCGGGTCTCGATCTCCTCGATCACGCGGCGCAGATGCTGCTCCAGATAGTTGCCGGCATTGACCGACAAAGTAGAGTCGTCCACCGGCGCGCCATCGGAAATCACCATCAAGATCTTGCGCTGCTCGGGCCGGGCGATCAGCCGGTTATGCGCCCAGGTCAGCGCCTCGCCGTCGATATTCTCCTTCAGCAGGCCCTCGCGCATCATCAGGCCCAGATTGCGCTTGGCCCGCCGCCAGGGCTCGTCCGCGGCCTTGTAGACGATGTGGCGCAGATCGTTGAGCCGGCCAGGCTGGGGCGGCTTGCCCGCGGCCAGCCATTTCTCGCGTGACTGCCCGCCTTTCCAGGCGCGGGTGGTGAAGCCCAGGATCTCCGTCTTCACGCCCACGCGCTCCAGGGTGCGGCCCAGAATATCGGCGCACATGGCCGCCACCATGATGGGACGACCGCGCATGGAGCCGGAATTGTCGAGCAGGAGCGTGACGCAGGTGTCGCGGAACGTCGTGTCCTTCTCCCGCTTGAAGGACAGCGGATACATGGGATCGATGATGATGCGCGTCAGCCGCGAGGCATCGAGCATGCCTTCTTCCAGGTCATACTCCCAATGCCGGTTCTGCTGGGCCATCAACAGGCGCTGCAGCCGATTGGCCAGGCGCGAGACCACGCCTTGCAGATTGGAGAGTTGCTGGTCCAGGAAACCGCGCAGGCGTGCCAGTTCCTCGGGCTCGCAGAGATCGGCGGCTGAAATCTCTTCATCGAACTCGGTGGTGAAGATCTTGTAGCCCCATTCGTCCTGATGGGCGAAAGCCCCTTCATGACGATGGGGCTTGGCGCCGTCTTCCGGCTCGGTGGCCTCAGCCAGGTCTTCCGACGGCTCCATCGCCTGGTCGCTCTCGACCTGTTCGCCTTCGTCGGATTCCGCCGCGGCTTCAGTGGTGGCGCTTTCCCCGTCCTGGCGCGCCTCCTGGTCTTCGCCGTCCTCGTCCTGGCCTTCCGGATTTTCGCCCTCGGCATCCTCATCGGAACCGGACTCACTGTCGGTCGCATCGCCCAGCGCCAGATGATTGAGCAGGGTGCGGGTCAACCGCGCGAAGGCTTTCTGGTCGCGCAAGACGCCCGCCAGTTTTTCCAGATCGGAACCGGCTTTGGCTTCGATGGTGGGACGCCACAGATCCACCGCGGCCGCCAGGGAAGCGGGAGGCTTTTCGCCGGTGAGTTTTTCGCGCACCAGAAGTCCCAGCACGTCGGAAAGCGGGGCTTCGTCACGCACCCGCGCCTTGGCCAGGCCCCGGCCCAACAGGCGCTGCTCCAGCCCGGCGGCAAGATTGGCGGCAACGCCCTTCATGGCCAGGGACCCGATCGCTTCCACCCGCGCCTGTTCCACGGCCTCGAAGGCGGCGGCACCGTCTGGCGCGGCGGGCCGGAACTGGCTGTTCACTTTCTCGTCGTGATAGGCCTTGCGCAAGGCATAGGCATCGCCGGTGCCGCGCACCAGCGCCACATCCTGCGCCGACAGGTTCCGGTGGGGCGAGGGCAGCCGGGCCTTCAGGCCTTTCAGCGACGGCGGCTCGGAGGAGAAATTGACTTCCAGCTCCGGCTCGGCCGCGAGCGAGCGCACCGCCACAGAGACGGCACGCTTGAAGGGCTCAGAGGGGGATTCAGGCTTGGCCACTTTTCATCCTTGCCATGGCCGGCGAGCCGCTACGCGACAAGCACCTTCGCCGCGCTCTCCGGCAGTTCCTCGCCGAAACAGCGCTGATAGAACTCGGCCACGCTGGCGCGCTCCAGCTCGTCGCACTTGTTGAGGAAGGTGAGGCGGAAGGCAAAGCCGATATCGCCGAAGATCTCCGCGTTCTGGGCCCAGGTAATGACGGTACGCGGGCTCATCACCGTGGAAAGATCGCCGGCCACGAAAGCGTTGCGGGTCATGTCGGCCAGCCGCACCATGGCCGAGATGGTCTTCTTGCCTTCGGGTGTCGCATAGCCCGGCGCCTTGGCCAGCACGATCTCTTCCTCGGCGTCATGGGTAAGGTAATTGAGCGTGGTGACGATGCTCCAGCGGTCCATCTGGCCCTGATTGATCTGCTGGGTGCCGTGGTACAGACCGGTGGTATCGCCCAGACCGATGGTATTGGTGGTGGCGAACAACCGGAAAGCCGAATGGGGATGGATGACCTTGTTCTGATCGAGCAGGGTCAGGCGGCCGGAGACTTCCAGCACGCGCTGGATCACGAACATCACGTCGGGACGGCCGGCGTCATATTCGTCGAACACCAGCGCTACCGGCCGCTGCAGTGCCCAAGGCAACAACCCCTCGCGGAATTCGGTCACCTGCAGGCCGTCGCGCAGCACGATGGCGTCCTTGCCGATCAGGTCGATGCGGCTGATATGGCTGTCCAGGTTGATGCGGATGCAGGGCCAGTTGAGCCGCGCCGCCACCTGCTCGATATGGGTGGATTTGCCGGTGCCGTGATAGCCCTGGACCATCACGCGGCGGTTATGGGCAAAGCCCGCCAGGATGGCGAGGGTGGTGTCACGGTCGAAGCGATAGGCCGGGTCGATCTCCGGCACGTGCTCGTTCGCCTTCTTGAAGGCCGGGACCTTCATCTTGGTCTTAATGCCGAACGTGCCGGCGGCGTCCACCACCGTGTCGGGCAGGAGAGAAGGTTCGAGAGTTTCGGTATGGGTGCTCATGACGAGGATTCCGGGCAGGCGCCGCCCTTGCGTCAACGCGGGCGCGGGTCAGCCCGCTTCAGGTAAGGATCCCGGAGGCGCGCAACACGCCATAGGCCTTGATGACCTGTTTCAGCCGCTCTTCCGCGCCCCGGTCGCCGCCATTGGCGTCGGGATGAAAACGCTTCACGAGTTCCTTATACCGCGCCTTGATCTCGATCAAGGTGGCGTTGTGGGCCAGCTGCAACGTGTCCATCGCCATGGCCTGAAGCCGTGTCAAATGTCGCTCCGGACGCCGTACTGTCTGGGCTTCGCCATCCTCTGCAAACATCGCATGGCTGTCATTCAGGCCACCCAACGGCATTTGTCCCATGCGCGCCTTGGCCGCCCGCTTGCCCAGGGGCCAGGTCGGCCGGTGGCCCAAAAGTGCCTCCTCGCGGAACCGCGCGATGGCGTCATCGTCCATGCCCTTGAAATAGTCCCAGGCCTCATTGTGGGCACGGGCATGGGCGGGACAGTACCAATAGAATTCCGTCAGGTTCTTGGGCGAGCGGGGCACGCGGCAATCGCCCGGACCAATACAGTCCGGCGCCTCGCACATGCGCGTGGTGGGCGCGGCGACCTTCTCCTTCTCCGGCTTGATGCGGATGTCTTTTTTGAAGCGCGATGTGCGGCCCTGGACCATTGCTCAAGTATGGGAATGAAAGGATAAAAAACAAGAAAAGGTATCGCTTGACTTTCCCCCGGTGCGCGGGATGTTCACCCTATGCGTGTTGCCGACAGTATCAGGCGGAAATTAACCGCTGCCTTCGCGCCCCAGAGCCTGGAGGTGGTGGATGAAAGCCATCGCCATGCCGGCCATGCCGGCGCCACGCGCGATGACGGCAGCCAGGGTGAGACTCATTTTCATGTCCGTCTGGTGTCAGCCGCCTTTGATCGGGTTTCACGGGTGGAGCGCCAGCGGCGCGTCTATGCCGTGCTGGCCGACGAACTGAAAGGCCCTGTGCACGCGCTGTCGGTGTCCGCGCTCACGCCGTCCGAGATGCAGAAGCTGTCCTGAATTTTTTCGGCCGCCGGGTTCAGCCGCCGGCCATCTCGCCGATCTTGACCGGCGGCACGATACGCAGCGCCGTTATCTGGTTGCGCTGGCGCCGCATGATCTCGAAGGTATAGCCGAAAAAGGCGAAGCGCTGGCCGGCATCGGGAATGGCGCCGGCATGGGCGATGACAAGCCCGGCGATGGTGGTGGCTTCGTCTTCGGGCAAATTCCAGTCCAGGTCGCGGTTGAGATCGCGCACCGGCACGGTGCCGTCCACCAGATAGGAGCCATCGGGCCGGCGGCGCACATCCGGCCTGGTATCGGCGGCATGTTCGTCGGGAATATCGCCGAAGATTTCCTCGAAGATGTCTTCCACCGTCACCAAGCCCTGCAGCGCGCCGTATTCATCCACCACCAGGGCGAAATGGCTCTTGTGCTCGCGGAAGGCGGCAAGCTGTTCTTCCAGGCTGGTCGTGTCGGGCACGAACCAGGGCGGCGAGGCGAGGGCGGGAATGTCGATGGCCTCCAGATCGCCTTCGGCCCGGACCAACGCTTCGGCCAGATGCTTGGCCGACAGGATGCCGACAATATTTTCCGGATCACCCTTCCACAGCGGCACCCGGTTGTGATGGCTGGCGATGATGCCGTCCAGCAACTGACGCTTGGGCAAGGTGATGTCCAGACTTTCCATGTTGGTGCGGTGAAGCATGACATCGCCAACCGTCAGTTCGCGCAGGTCCAGGATGCCCCCGATCATGTCGCGATGCTCGCGTTCGACATTGCCTTCGCGATGATGCAGTTCGATCGAGCCCCGTATCTCCTCATGCGCTTCCTCGGCGCCGGCCTCCTCGTCGGCCCTCACGCCGAACAGCGACAACAGACGCCAGACCAGCCACTGCACGGCGGCCACGATCGGCGCCAAAAGGCTCACCACCAGCCGCAAGGGGCGTGCCACCAGCAGCGCGAAACGATCGGTGCGCACGATCGCCAGGGTCTTGGGCATGACTTCCGCGAAGATCAGGATCATTACCGTCATCAGGCCTGTGGTGATAGCGACGGTGCGATGGCCCAGACGCTCTTCCAGCGCCGTGGTCATCAGCGAGGAAGCCAGGATGTTGATGAAGGTGTTGCCCAGAAGCACGGCGCCGATCATCCGCTCGCGATTCTCGATCAGCCGGTTGACACAGGCGGCGGAGCGCGAGCCGTCTTTTTCCAGCTGATGCATGCGGCCGCGGGAAACGGCGGTCAGCGCGGTTTCGGACCCGGAAAAGACAGCCGAAACCGCCAGGAGCAGGAAGACGGCGACGAGGGTAGTAACCAGCATGATCTTCGCGACCTTGAGGGGGCGCAAAGACCATAACCGCTTTTTTACGCGCTCAGAACATCCTTGACGGCATCCAGCGGCACGTCGCGGGTGATGAAAGCCTGTCCCAACCCGCGCAGCAGGATGAAAGTAAGCTTGCCGTCGGTCACTTTCTTGTCATGGGCCATGTGGCGGATCATCTCGCCGGCGCTGGGGCGCTCGCCCGGAATGTCGCTGATGGCGGCGGGCAGGCCGATGGTCTTCAAATGGCGGCGGAAACGTTCCGCGTCCTGACCGGGCGCCAGGCCCAGCTTCACCGACAGTTCGAACGCCAGCACCATGCCGACGGCGACCGCCTCGCCATGAATCAGCCGGTCGGAGAAACCGGTTGCCGCTTCCAGGGCGTGGCCGAAGGTGTGACCCAGATTCAGCAGGGCGCGGTCGCCGGTCTCGCGCTCGTCGCGCGCCACGATGTCGGCCTTCATCCGGCAGGAATGGGCCACGGCTTTCACCACGGCTTTCTCATCGCCGGAAAGCGCCTTGGCGGCTTTCAGCTCCAGCCATTCGAAGAATTGCGCGTCGCCCAGCGCGCCGTACTTCACCACCTCGGCATAACCGGCCAGCAGCTCGCGCCTGGGCAGCGTGGCCAGCAGCGCGGTATCGGCGATGACGATGCGCGGCTGATGGAACAGGCCGATCAGGTTCTTGCCCTGCGCCGCATTGATGGCGGTCTTGCCGCCGACGGAAGAATCCACCTGCGCCAGCAGGGTGGTGGGGATTTGCGCGAAGGCGACGCCGCGCTTGAGCACGCCGGCGGCAAAGCCGGTGAGGTCGCCGATCACCCCGCCGCCCAGCGCAATGACCAGTCCCTTGCGGTCGATCTCCAGATCCAGGAGCGCGCCGGTGAGCCGCTCCAGGCCGGCAAAGCTTTTGCTCACTTCGCCGGGCGCCATGATGATGGCGCGGCTTTCGATGCCGGCTTTCGCCAGCGTGTCGGCCAAGGCAGGAAGGTGCAGCTTGGCGACATGGCTGTCGGTCACCACCGGCACCACCCCTTTGGACGCCAGCGGCTTCAGCAATTCACCCGCGCGCGCCAGCATACCGCCGCCAACATGGATGTCATAGGCGCGCTCGCCCAGCCCGACTGGAATGGTCTCGCTCATGGGCTTTCGCATATCCCATGTGAGCCGAGTGCGGCAACGATCTTGTCCAGCAGCACGGCATGAGGCTCATCCGCCGATTCCAGCACCATATCGGCCATGGCGTAGACCGGCTCGCGCAGGGAGAGCAGTTTTTCCAGGGTGCCGCGCATATCGTCATTGGCAAGCAGGGGCCGCGTCTGATCCGGACCCTGGCGCTTGCGGACCCGGCCGAGCAGAATGTCCACCGGCGCCTTCAGCCAGATGGTGAAGGCGTGCCGGCGCATGGCGGTGCGGGTGCCTTCATCCATATAAGCGCCGCCGCCGGTCGCCAGCACGTGTGGCGGATCATGCAGCAGGCGGCAGATGACGCTGCGCTCCAGGCGGCGGAATTCCGGCTCGCCATATTTGGCGAAGATTTCCGATATCGCCATGCCGGCGGCGGCTTCGATCTCGTGATCGGCATCGGCGAAGGGCACCTCCAGACGCGCGCCCAGGCGCCGCCCGATGGAGGTTTTTCCCGCCCCCATCATGCCCACCAGCGCCACGGTTTTATGCAAAGCCGCCTTCCCCGACATGGGGCACCCGATACACCAAAGACCGTGTTAAAGCTAATGCATGAACAAAGGCGGTGATTCCGCATATCTGATCGAGAGCTTTCTCGACATGATGGGCGCCGAGCGTGGTGCGGGTGCCAACACCCTGGTTGCTTATCGCCGCGACCTTCTGGATTTCAGCGGGCATTTACGTTCGAAGGGGGCCGATCCGGCAAAGGCCAGCCGCGAGGACGTGCGCGCCTTTCTGGCCGGGCTGTCGTCATCGGGCATGGCGTCGTCCACCCAGGCGCGCAAACTCTCGGCGCTGCGGCAGTTTTATGGGTTCCTCTATACGGAAGGAATCCGCAGCGACGATCCGACCCAGACCATCGCCGCACCACAGACACGGCGACCGCTGCCCAAGATACTCTCCGGCGCCGATCTGGAAAGGATGCTGGCGACGGCGGGGGAAGACAAATCCCCGGAGGGGCTGCGCCTGACCCTGATCGTGGAGATGCTCTATGGCGGGGGCCTGTGCGTCTCCGAGTTGGCGGGAATGACCGTGGCGGCGGTACGGGCGCCGGTCAATTTCATCCGTGTCACCGGCAAGGGCAACAAGGAGCGGCTGTCGCCCTTGAGCCCGGCCGCACGGCAAGCGCTGGATGCTTACTTGCAGGTGCGCGAAAAATTCGTGCCGGAGCATGACAAGAACAATCGTTATCTCTTTGCCTCGCGCGGCGAAGGCGGCTTTCTCACCCGCCGCCGCTTTCACCAGCTGCTCAAGGCGCTGGCCATCAAGGCGGGCCTGGACCCGGCCAAGGTCTCGCCGCATGTGTTGCGCCATGCCTTCGCCACCCATCTGGTGGAAGGGGGCGCGGACCTGCGCAGTGTGCAGACCCTGCTGGGCCATGCCGACATCGCCACCACCCAGATCTATACCCATGTGGCGCGGGACCACCTGACCCAGGTGGTTACGACCGCCCACCCGCTGGGGCGGCCCAAAGCGGCCAGGGACGAACGTTAACTCCTTGGAACGGCGTGGTTCTTTTGGCATTTCCTTTCCCGGGAGCCTGTGCCATTTTCCGCCCCTCATGGGTGATTTGCGCCATGCACTATCTGGAATTTGAACGGCCGATTGCCGAGCTGGAGGGCAAGATCGTCGAGCTGAGAAAGCTCGCCGAGGAAGATCCCAGCATGGATATCGACACCGAGGTCGCGCGGCTGCAGAGCCGGGCCGGCACCCTGGTGGCAGATACCTATGCACGGCTGACTCCCTGGCAGAAGGTCCAGGTGGCGCGCCATCCCGGCCGTCCCCATTTTCTCGATTACGCCCGGCGCATCCTGGAAGACTTCACCCCGCTGGCGGGCGACCGCAGCTTCGGCGAGGACCAGGCCGTGGTGGCAGGGCTGGCGCGGTTCCGCGGCCGGCCGATCGCCTTCATCGGCCAGGAAAAGGGCAACGACACCCAGAGCCGCATCAAGCACAATTTCGGCTCCGCCATGCCGGAAGGTTATCGCAAGGCCACGCGCCTGTTCGAGCTGGCCGACCAGTTCGAGCTGCCGGTGCTGACCTTCTGCGACACCTCCGGCGCCTATCCGGGCGTGTCGGCGGAAGAGCGCGGCCAGGCCGAAGCCATTGCCCGCTCGATCGAGGCGGGGCTTTCGGTGAAAGCACCCTTCATAGCCACCATCATCGGGGAAGGCATGTCGGGCGGGGCCATCGCCATCGCCGCGGCCTCCAAGGTCTATATGCTGGAGCATGCGATCTATTCGGTGATCTCGCCGGAAGGCTGCGCCTCCATCCTGTGGCGCAGCGCCGACAAGGCGCAGGAGGCCGCCACGGCGCTCAAGATCACCGCCCAGGACCTGCTGCAGCTCAGGGTGATCGACGGGATCGTGCCGGAGCCGGTAGGCGGCGCCCATCGCGCCCCGATCGAGACCATCGACGCAGTGGCCGAGCAGATCGCCGAAGGCCTGAAGGAAATGGAAGGCGTCTCGGGCGAAGAGCTGCTGCGCCGCCGCCGCGCCAAGTTCCTGGCGATGGGGCGAGGGCTGTAAGTAAGGAGCGGTTCGCCAGAGGCGAACGAAATGATCCAGTGGATCATTTCGAGCGACGAACGCCGCGAGCTTAAGCGAACGGCCGCGGAACGCGATAGCCGCCCAGGCCGCCCTTCCTGTGTTATAGTATCTCCATCACTCTATCTGGGGGCTCAGATGAAAGTGATCCTGACGATTGCGATGCTGCTGGCGATCCCGGTGATGGCGGACGGGCAGCCGCTCTATCATGACTGCCGTCTTTCGGAAGACATCATCCATGGGCGCCGGGTGCACAAGACGGTGTGCCAGAACCAGAATGGCGACTGGGTGGAAGTGCATCCCGAAAAGAAGAAGACCTCACCGCCGCTGGCACCTACCGCGATGAAAGCCAAGCCGGTTGTCAAAAAGCCGGTCTATCACGATTGCCGGCCATCCGAAGACGTCGTGAATGGCCGTACCATGCACAAGACGGTCTGCCAGAATGAGGCCGGCGATTGGGTCGAGCGGCGGCCCTAAAGCAAAGGGCCCGGCCTTGCGAGCCGGGCTCTCTTCGCATTTCGAATGGCTCTACTTGTAGTTGGCGATCGACAGACGCGAGACCCAGCCCTTGTTGCCAACCTCGTCCGATACTTCGATCCAGTTGCCGTCGTTGTTGCCGGTGGGATAGAGGATGGTCCCGGCATCCAGTGGCTTGAGCACCTTGGCCTTTTCATTGGCGCTGACGCGCAGCACGCCGGGCCGCGACAGGGTCACGGCCTGCGCCGGCGCATCGGCCTTGGCATTGGCGGAGAGCCCGCCCAGATCGCTCACCAGCTTGGTATAGGCGTCGATATAGGCCAGCACCACGACTTGGCCGATGGCGGTGTTCTGATAATTGGAGATTCCCATGCCGCCAAAACCGCCCCAGCCGCCCCAACCGCCGCCGAAACCAAAGCCGACATCGGTTTTGGAACCATGGCCTTCTTCCATGGCCTGCTGCTCGCTGGTGCGCACATTGGTGACGGTCAGCACCACATCGGCTGTCTTGGAGGAAATATTGATGTTGGAAACCAGCGCGCCGACGCCGCCGCCGATGAAGCCGCCCAGGATGCCGCCGATATTGGTGCCGCTGGCATTGCCGTTCTTGGTGACGATATCGGGCACCAGGACGTAATCGGCGGCGCGGACCTGGCCGGCGCCGATATTGGAGCCGCCCTGCAAGGTGCCACCCGCGGCCAGCGCCCGCTCCTGCTGCGCCATCTCAAAGCCGCGGCCGCGATCCACCAGGGTGAAGCAGCCGGACTTCATCACAAAGACCTTGAGCAGGGCCTCGGGCGATTCCAGGCCCAGCGGTTCCCACCATCTGTTGGTGGGCTCATGGATTGCGAGAGCCCCGATCTTGCGTGTGCAATTGGGGATTTCCGCCTGTTTCTGAGCGGTTTTTTCGTCAACGGACGCCGCCGTTGCCGGCAAAGACATGAAAGACGATGATGCAACAGCAACGGACGCCGCCGTTGCCAACAGTTTGGCCAAGCGCATGATCCCACCCCTAAATTTAAGCCCAAAACCCCGTGTGCTTGTAAGCGTATGCGCGAAACGTGACGGCTTAGCTTAGCCCAAGGTGGAAAAACCGCAATATCGCATGTTGGTACACTGACACCAGAAGGGCATCACAAAGGGCGTCGGAAGGGCGCCAGAAAGCGGGCGCCGGGCAGGATCACCACCACCCCCGGCGCTTAAACCAGACCAGCGGCAGCACCAGGCTGAGGATGATGGTGCCGATCGCCATGGGATAGCCGTAGTGCCAGGCCAGCTCCGGCATGAAATGGAAATTCATGCCCCAGATGCCGGCCAGCAACACCGGCGGAATGCCCGCCACCGACCAGATGGTCATGACCTTGAACAGGTCGTTCTGCTCGGTGTTGATGAAGCCCAGATCGGCATCCAGCAGAAATTGCAGCTTGTCGGTGAGGTGGACTTCGTAGTCGTTGAGCGACTGCACATCGTTCGCCGCCATCTTGAGACGCGCCTTGACCAGCGGCTCCATCCAGCCATCGCCATGCTCGATGACGAAGGGCATGGCCCGCTGCAGCACCAGCAAAGTGTCACGGATGTGGGACATGCGCTCGCCCATGTCACCAATCTCCACCAGGGTGTCGCGCAGCATGCGATTGACCTGATTGACCCGGCTTCTCTGCCAGTCCTGCATTTCCTTGTGGAAGATGCGCTGGGAAATTTTGAGTGCTTCGGCGCGCAATTCCTCCAGCCGGTCGGCGCCATAATCGATCAGGGACTCGATGATGACCATGAAGATGTCTGGCGCGCTGCGTGGCCGCCGTTCGACCCGCGTCTTGATGGCGTCGAAAGTGTGCAGATGGGCGAAGCGGATCGTGACCAGCAGGTCCTTGGTCAGGACAAATCCCAACGGGCTGGTCTCGTCCGCATCCTCGTCCTTGTGATGGGGCGTGACCGGCACCGAAATGGTGAAGACCCCGTCCTCATACTGCAGCCGGCTGGAGAACTCGATCTCCTCCAACTGTTCGCGCGGCGGGATATCCAGCCCGTATTTGGTGCAGGCCTCGCCGATCTCCTCGGGCGAGGAATTGAACAAGTCTACCCAGACCGTCCGGCCGCCGGATTGGTGTTCGGTGATCATGCGATTCCCCGCCTCCCGCGCATAACGCGCGAAAGCCGGATTTCGTGCAAGTGAACTTAGGCCAGGGCCCCGTGGCAGTGCTTGTATTTGCGCCCTGAACCGCACGGACAGGGTGCGTTGCGCGAAACCCGGTCCCAGGTCTTGGGATTGTTGGGGTCCACCGGCGGCACGTCCCAGAGACTGCCGGCCTGCTCGACCTCGTTCTCGCCCGTGAGCGGATCCAGGTGCGAGGCGTGCATGGCGGGCAGGGGCGTCTGCTCGATCGGCGGCACCGGCCCGGTCTGAATCTGCACATGCATGAGCTGGCGCACCACTTCGGTGCGCAGCTTGCTGAGAAGCGCCTGGAACAGCTCGAAGGCGTCGCTTTTGTATTCGTTCAGCGGATCGCGCTGACCGTAGCCGCGCAGACCCACATACTGGCGCAGGTGATCCAGGTCCACGATGTGCTCGCGCCAGTCATGGTCCAGGGTCTGGAGCAGAATCGCCTTCTCCACATAACGCATCACCTCGGGGCCGTATTCGGCGGTGCGGGCCGCGGCCCGTTCCTCCGCCGCCTTCAGGATGCGCTCGCGCACCTCCTCATCGGCGATGCCTTCCTCCTTGGTCCACTCCACCACCGGCAGCTCGATGCCGAAGATGCCCTGGACTTCGTTCTGCAGGCCGGCCGCATCCCATTGCTCGGCATAGGCTTTCTCGGGAATGTGGCGGGAGACCAGCATCTCCACCACTTCCTCGCGGAAATCGGCGATCTGGTCGGAGACGTCGTCCGACGACATAATCTCCTTGCGCTGCTCGAAGATCACGCGGCGCTGGTCGTTGAGCACATTGTCGTATTTCAGGATGTTCTTGCGGATCTCGAAATTGCGCGCCTCGACCTTCTGCTGCGCCTTTCCAGCGCCTTGTTGACCCAGGGATGGGCGATGGCCTCGCCCTGTTCCAGGCCCAGGGTCGAAAGCATCTTGTCCAGCCGGTCGGAGCCGAAGATGCGCATCAGATCGTCCTGCAGC
>CAYQZM010000115.1:0-2959 GCA_964421935.1 uncultured Rhizobium sp.
ACCAGGATATTGTGGATGTCGCCGGCCTCATGCGCCCAGGCCGAGCCCTTGGGCGCCAAGGCAGGCAGCGGGATCAGGCCGGCGATCTTCACCGTCCAGCCGCGAGAATTGGCCGCCGCCCAGCCCAGCACCGTCATCGCAAAGACCAGCGCATAGAGCGTCAGATGGGTAAACCGCGACAGCGCGATTTCCCAACCCGGCATGTCTCCGGGCAACGCCACATGATGGAACAGCCGCCAGATGAACCGCGCCACGATCACCGCCAGGATCAGCGCGCCCAGCGACAGATGCCAGTCGACCCAGCCCTCGTCCAGGGTGTTGCGCCCGATATGCGGCATGATCGAGCCCACGGCATACTGCGCCGCCAGCAGCACAAAGATCACCCAGTGAAAAAGTTTCGCGGTCGGCCCGTAAGCGCCCGGCCGCAGATTGTTCGCCATGCGTATCCCCGCTTGTTGCTGAAGGATAGAACGCCACAAAAACCGATGGTGCGAGTAATACGCAGTCACGCCCAAAAGATTATGTAAAGCCGGTCAGGAAAAATCCGGCGGCAGCGGCTCGAGCCCTGCGGGATCCTGATGGATGATCACATCGGCGCCGGGATAGGCATTCTGGATCGCGCGCTCCACCGCATCGCTGACCTGATGCGCATCCTTGAGCCGCATATCGGGATCAAGCGCCAGATGAAGCTGGATGAAAGTTGAAAGTCCCGCCGCTCGCGTCTTGAGGTCGTGAACATTGCGCACGGCGTCATGGGCCTCCGCGATGCGGCGGATGCGGGCACGCTCCTCGTCCGGCAGTTCGCGGTCCATCAGCTGGTTGAAACTCTGCCGTCCCACATTGAACGCGGCATAGACCATGACGCCGGCCACGGCGATGGCGATCAGGGGATCGGCCAGGGTCCAGCCCAGATAGGCGGTCAGCACCAGCGCCAGGACCACGCCGATATTGGTGGCGAGATCGCCCAGATAATGGGTCTGGTCGGCGTCCACCGCCAGGCTGCCGGTCCTGGCCACCACCCGACGCTCATAAAGGATCAGAAGGATGGCGCAGAAAATGGCGATGCACATCACCACCAGCGCTTCCACGCTGTGATCCAGCGGCTCGGGCGCCAGGATGCGGTTGACGGCCTGGATCACCAGAAACAGGGCGCTGGCCGTAATGAAGGCGCCCTGCGCCAGCCCCGCCAGCGGCTCGGCCTTGCCATGGCCGAAGCGATGTTCGGCATCGGCCGGCGTCAGGGACTGGCGGATGGCGAAGAGATTGAGCGAGGAGGTGAAAAGGTCCAGCGCCGAATCCGCCAGCGAGGCCAGCATGGCGACGGAGTGCGACGCGAAATAGGCCACGGCCTTGATCGCGACCAGGAACAGCGACACCGCCACCGAGGCGATGGCAGCCCGCCGCATCAGGGCGGCGGCACGCTGGAGATGATCGTCTGCCGACATGTCAGACTTTCATGATCTGGGGCAGCATCTCGGTGAGGCTCTCCTTGACGCGATATTCAGCCTGGTCGTCCGGGTGGAAATGATAATTGCCAACCACCATCGGCAACCGCGACAGCTTCAGGCCCAGATGCGAGAGAATGGACCAGAAAGCGCCGTCGGCCACCGACCGGATCAGGGTGCCATTCTTCAGCCGCCAGGGATAGCGCGGGATCTGGCTGTGCAGGTTCATGCGCCAGAGCGTGGCTGGCCCGAAGGTCAGTCGCTCGCCGGTGCCGCTGCCCAGCCGCCGCGGGCTCTCCATCGCCGGTGGACAGGTCAGCGAAAAAGGGACGTCAATGGCGGGCAGGCATGGCGTCACCGCATCGGTCGTGTCCTGGCTGTAACAAATCCGCCAGTCGCCGCCCACCAAGGCCGCACCGCTCTCCTCCAGACGGACGACGAGTTTTTCCACCGCGTCAGGCGCCAGGCGGTCATCGAGATTGAGGTTCATTACCAGCGGCGTCTTCACCGCAGCCAGCGCGAGATTCCAGGCTTGATAGATCGTCAGGGCCGCAGAGGCTGTGATGGTTTCGGCGTCCAGCCCTTCGGGCACGGCATCGCCGCCGTCGAAGACATAGAGCACCTCGACCGGCAGCGACTGGAGTCTCAGATTGTCGCGGTGACGGCGGACCAGTTCGGCGCGGGCAATATCGCCGTGCCATACCGCACAGAAGACCGTGACCCCGGCCGAACCTGAATTCACGGAAACAGTCTTTCCGTCGTCCAGGCCGCGTCCGCCGTGGCGCGGGCATAGACCAGCCGGTCGTGCAGCCGGAACGGACGGTCGCGCCAGAATTCGATGCGCAGCGGTGTGATGCGCCAACCGGTCCAGTAAGATGGCCGCGGGACCCTGGTCAGCGCGTATTTGACCGCATATTCGGCGATCGCCTTTTCGAAGACGAAGCGCCCTTCCATCGGCCGCGACTGGGGAGACGCCCAGGCGCCAATCTGGCTGTCCTTGGGACGGGTGGCGAAGTAGGCATCGGCTTCCGCGTCGCTGACGCGCGCCACGATGCCCCGCACCCGTACCGCCTTGCGCAGGCTCTTCCAGTGGAAATTGAGCGCGGCCTTGGCGTTGGCCGCAAGCTCCGCGCCCTTGATGCTGTCGGCATTGGAATAGAAGACGAAGCCGCGTTCATCCACGCCCTTGAGCAGCACCATGCGGACATTGGGCATGCCGTCCGCGTCCGCCGTGGCCAGCGCCATGGCGGTCGGGTCGTTGGGCTCGGCACCCTCCGCCTGTTTGAACCATTCCTGAAACAGGACAAAAGGATCGGTGCGCGGGGCGATGCCGCCATCGTCCAAAGGACCGCCTGTTTCCATTGTCATATTGCCGTCCCTAGTGTCCCGATTCCGAAATTCGCATGATCTTGATATCAAGCTCCGGGCGAATTTCGGAATCGAAGGACACTAGCAATTTATTGAATCCTAGTGTCGTTTGGTTTCGACGTTCGCTCGGAGATCGAGAGCGGAAA
>CAYQZM010000116.1:0-9547 GCA_964421935.1 uncultured Rhizobium sp.
GCCTGTTCGGCGTCACCATGGCCGAGCGCGGCGTCAGCCAGCTGGTGTCGGTCAGCCTGGCGGAAGCGGAAAAGTGGGCAGCCGAGTAACGTCCGGATTCGGGACCCGAAAGACAGATTCGGCGCAACTCCTGGCACCGCCGGGAAAATCCCGCGCGACATAATGCGCGAGGCGTTTTTTTCGCAGAAATATCAACCGGTTGTGACTGTCTGTCTTTCTTGACACCCAAAAGACCCGCCCATATGGTCCGCGCGCCTTCGATCACGCCGAAGGCCGGTTTTGTGCGGTTTTTTGGGACTTTTGGGAGACGGTTTTGGCGGCTCCAGACCCCGACAGGCTGAACGATCTCGGCAAGCGGCTCGATCAGTTCCAGACGAAGCAGGCGGCAGGCCAGCGGCGCAGAGCGCCCAGCCAGTCGCAGATCGGGTTCCGGTTCGCAACCGAACTCTTCGCTGGGGTGGTTGGCGGGGGCGGCATCGGGTGGGGACTGGACTGGCTATGCGGCCATTTCGGATTTCACACCAGACCGGTGCTGATGATCGTGTTTTTTGTATTGGGCACGGCTGCCGGCATCCGCAACGTGATGCGCGCGGCCAAAGAGATCAACGCCGAGATCGCGGCCGGTGGCCGCGAAAATGGCAAGGAGAGCGGTTCGTGAATCTGAACCCGATGGAGCAGTTTGCGGTCAAGCCGATTCTCGGCATGGACAAGCCGCTGCTTACGATCGCCGGTCATCCCATCTATTTCACCAATCAGGCGCTGCTGATGGTGATCGTCGCTATCGCCTCGGCACTGTTCCTCACCCTCGCGGTCAAGCCGAACCGGCTGGTGCCGACGCGCGGCCAGTCCATGGCCGAGATGTCCTACGAATTCGTCGCCAACATGATCCATTCGGCGACCGGCGAGGACGGCCTTAAATTCTTCCCCTTTATCTTCACCCTGTTCATCTTCGTCTTGTGCAGCAATTTCTTCGGCATGGTGCCGGGCAGCTTCACCGTCACCAGCCAGATCGCGGTGACCTTCGCGCTGGCCTGTCTGGTGATCCTGCTGGTGATCGTCACCGGCTTCATGAAGCACGGCATCGGCTTCCTGAAACTGTTCGTGCCGCACGCACCCTGGTATCTGCTGATCCTGCTGGTCCCGATCGAACTGATCTCGTTCTTCACCCGTCCGATCAGCCTCTCCGTCCGTCTTTTCGCCAACATGCTGGCCGGCCACACCATGCTGGCGGTGTTCGGCGGCTTCGTGGTCGCGCTGGGCACGGCCGGCAGCCTGGCACCGCTTGCCATCGCGCCCATGCTGCTGATCGTGGCGATCATGCTGCTGGAGCTGCTGGTCGCGTTCCTGCAGGCCTATGTCTTCGCCATCCTGACCTGCATCTATCTCAACGAAGCACTTCATCTCCACGATCATCACTAATCACTGAAACCAGAAGGGAACTACAATGGAAGTTGCAGCTGCAAAAATGATTGGTGCGGGCCTTGCCTGTATCGCGCTCGTCGGCGCCGGCATCGGCATCGGCAATGTGTTCGGCAGCTATCTGTCGGGCGCGCTGCGCAATCCGGGCGCGGCCGCGACCCAGACCACCAACCTGCTCCTGGGCTTCGCGCTGTGCGAAGCGACCGGCCTGTTCGGCCTGGTCATCGCGCTGCTGATCCTGTTCGCGTTCTAAGATGGCCGAACCCGCCGCCACCACCGCAACGACGGGCGCGCCCGGGGGCCACGAGCCCGCGGGTTTCCCGCCGTTCAAGACGGAGACCTATCCCAGCCAGTTGTTCTGGCTGGTGGTGACCTTCGCCTTTCTGTTCGTGGTCCTGTGGCGCGTGGCGGGGCCGCGCATCAACGCCGCCATCACCAGCCGGCGCGGCGCCATCAACGGCGCCATCGCCGAAGCCAGTAAGGCCCGGGCCGATGCGGAAGCCGCACAGGCCAATTATGAGGCGGCCCTGACGGCGGCGCGCGCCAAGGCCAATGCCCTGGCGGAAGAAACCCGCCAGAAGCTGAACGCGGAGATCGCCAAGGCCAAGGCTGACGCAGACGCCAAGGCGCATGACGCCATGGCGGCGGCCGATGCCCGCATCGCCAGCACCCGCGAGACCGCCAAAGCGGCGGTGGGCACGGCGGCGCGCGATGCGGCCATCGCCATCGTGGAGCGGCTGACCGGCGACAAGGTCTCGCCGGAAGAAGCCGCTCAGGCTGTGGGAAGCTGAATATGGAAATTCTCCACGATCCCGAAACATGGGTTGCCGTCGGCTTTGTGCTGGTCATCGCGCTGCTGCTCTGGAAGGGCGTGCCGGGGATGGTCGGCAAGATGCTCGACCAGCGCGCCGCGGTGATCTCCGCCGAGCTGGAAGAAGCCAAGCGCCTGCGCATCGAGTCCGCCGCCCTGCTCTCCGATTATCAGAAGCGTGCCGCCAGCGCCGAAGCCGAAGCGCGCAGCATCGTCGATGCCGCCACCGCCGAGGCCGCCCAGTTCCAGAAGGACGCCCGCGCCGCTCTGGAAGCGCAGATCGCCCGCCGCGCCGCCGCCGCCCAGGAAAAGATCGCCCAGGCCGAAGCCGCCGCCCTCAACGAGATCCGGAGCCTGGCTGCCGATGCCGCCGTGGGCGCAGCCCAGAAGCTGATCACCGCGCGTCTGGACGAAAAGCGCGCCAGTGGCCTGATCGCGGACAGCATCAAGGGCGTGGGCGACAAGCTCAACTGAGGAACCGGATGCGGTCGGTCGCCATCAAGCGCGCCTATGACTCGCCCTCCTCGAAAGATGGCTCGCGTATCCTGGTGGACCGGCTGTGGCCGCGCGGTCTGAGCAAAAAGAAGCTCGCGCTGGACGGCTGGATGAAGGATGTGGCGCCATCGCCCGCCTTGCGCAAATGGTTCGGCCACCAGCCGGAGCGCTTCACGGAATTCGCCAAACGCTATCGCGCCGAGTTGAAAGGCAATCCGGTCCTGGATGGGTTGCGCGGTCTGAAGGGCAAGGTGACCCTGGTCTATGGCGCCAGGGATCCCAAGATCAACCACGCCGTCGTGCTGGCCAAGGTGTTGAAGCGCCGCTGAGGCACGGGCGCTGCCTCATGCTTCGACAGGTTCAGCATGAGGAGTAGCGACTAACCCTCAGTGCACGTCGGCGGACTTGTCCCCTTCATAGTGCATGATGTGGTAATAAGCCTGCCAGCTGGTCGACAGGACAGGCGCCGGCAGCCGGGTCAGCGGATCATCGATCCAGCGATCGAAATAACCCAGCAGCCTGGACGTCTCATCCACCCCGACCAGCCATTCGCCGCGGTACCAGTTGTGCCATTTGCCGTATTCGGCGGCATGTTCCATCCGCTTCATCTCGGCCAGTTGGGCAAGAGCCTCCTTCACATCCTGATGCGCCTTGGCCTTGTCGCCGGCTTTCACCGCCCGGATGGCATCCGAGACCAGCCACAACATGCGATTGCCGCCCCGATTGAAGGTGATGCTATTGAGCACATAATACTCGTAGAACGGCCGCCGTGCCGCCGGGACATCGGCTTCCGCCGCTTTCGCGGCCGCCAGCACGCCATCCCAGTGCGGCTGCGCGTCGGCGCAAACCTTCAGCTCCCGTGCCATGGTGGTGGCGGTATAGTCGCGCGCGATGTCCCGGCCGTAATTGGGATCAAAGTTGAAGCCCAGCACGCGCACCGGCGTCCAATGCGCCGACTGGCCGACAATATTGTACCAGGGCGGGGTGATCATCGTGGTCATCAGCATCTGCTGCGCCTCGGTGTGATAGATCTGGTCGCCATAATCATCACCGGAAGGCTGCTTGGGGACGGCCTTGAAATAACCGTCCCACACCTTGGCGATCGCACCCGCCGCCTTGTCGCCGAATTCGGTTTTCGCCCAGCCGGCATAGGTGCCCATGGCGCCGCCCTGTTTGGGCAACCCGCCCCAGGCCGTATCCATCACCACCCTGGCCGTCATGCTGACGGCGCGCAGGTCCGAGGTGTTGAGCAGCACATACTGGGTGGCGCCGGCTTTGATGTAGCGGCCGAACTCCGCATAAATGCGGTCCACCGGCACCATTTCCGAAAGCTGGTTGGCCCGGCCGTTCAGCATGGCGACGTGGTAGTACATGCCCTGCCCCTTGGTCACCAGCCCCTTATCCTGCACCAGGCCGAAGCCGGTATCGGCCCACACCGTGGTCACTTCCGGCGGGATGGAAAGAAAACCCTTCTGTTCAAGCTCGGCGCCTTCCCGCCAAAGGTCGGTGACGAACTTGGCGTCGGGATGAACCGCGCGCACGATGCGCATCTGGTCGCGAATGGCCTTGCTGATCAGCGAGCCCAGCAGCTTGTCATTGCCCACCACACTGGGATCCATGGTGGAATAGGAGGTGTCGGAGAGTCCGCGCAGGCCGACGGACCAGAGGATTTCCTGCTTGGGATCGTAGCCGCGGACCGAATTGGTCCAGGCACGCTCCAAGATCTCCGGATGCTGGGAATAGGTATAAGGCACATTGGCCGGCCAGCGCGCCACATTCATGCCCAGCGGGATGGCGTGATGCTGATTGAGGATCAGGCCCCGCTCGGCAACCCATTTCATCTGCGGGTCGGTGGAAAAGGTCCATGTGCCGGGCACCACCATGTTGCCCTTCAGGCGCAGGATGGTCTCGAAGATCTTGTCCATCACCGGCTTGGCGATGCCGGAATGGTCGGTCTTTTCGCCGGGCGCCCAACCGGTGAGCTGATCCTCGTCATTGATGAAGAAGCCCCGATAGTGGAACAGCGGCGACGGGAAAGTGCGGGAAAGCCCGGCCGGGATGGCGACGGAGCTGCGGCGGGCCGGCTGGTTGTCGTTCCAGTAATACATCGGATCGACCCCAAGATAGTCCTGGCTGAAACTGTAGATCGCGAAGATGGTGCCGCGCATGTCGGCGCCCGACAGCAGCAGGTGATTGCCGCGCAGCGCGATGGAAAAGCTTTCGGTCGGCCCGCCCGTGGCGGCGCCGATCTCGATGGCGGGTCCTGAAGCCTGGGCCACGATCTGCGGCCGCTTGCCCAGCACCTTCTCCATGTCGCTGGCGAGGTCCTCGGCGGCTTTCTTCACCGGTCCCGATGCGTCGCTCCGCTCGACAATCACGGTGTTGGCGTCAATGGTGAGTCCGCCTTGCGCCGCGGCGGGCCCCACGGCCAGCACGCTGAGCACCAATAATCCGAACACATGACGACGCATGAACCCTCCCGCGGCCTTATGATGTGGCCATTGTTACCGGTAACAGGCTAACAGCGCATCATGTCCATCGCAAGACGCGAGGCAATATCGAAGATTCAGGACCTCACGTGATCCGGGACCGGCAACAGCGCGCCGTCCAGCACCCGATAGCCGCTGGTATCTGCCATCCCATCATAAGGGCTGCGGGTTCGCTGCCAGATCAACGCGCCAGTATCGTCAACATGCGCGATACCCTGTTTGGATTTTATCAGCACATGGACGTCGATGAACCGGGGATCCCGGCGTGGCGTCACATCGACCGGCGTCGTATAGGAATTACCTGCGCTGCACGGCACCTTCAGGGCGATGAACTGGCCGCGGCGGAAAGCCTTCCCATCCCAGACCTTGGTGACGATCCCATTCACCTGGCACAGACCGGGCAGATGGGAGGGCGCATCAACCTTGGCCACATCAATCAGCACGACATTGCCGCCCGCGCTCCAGGCGGGAGCGGTGGCAGCCAGAGAAAGGGCGCAAGCCAGAACGATATGGCGGAATGTCACGGAAACCTCCCGGGTCGCAAGGCACCGGAAGGATACACCCGGACAGGCACCCGCCAATCGGTGCGCAGCTAAAAATACGGTAATCCGAGCGGTTCCTACGGCCTTTTTTCAAAGCCCAGCTTGGCGATCTGGATGCCCTTCAAGCTCGGCAGAAGGGCCGCGATATAAAGCTGGCCCTGCGACTCAAAGATTTCCGGCGCCGCCACGGGAAGGGTTTCGACCAGATAGCGGTCATCATTGACGCCGAAGTCCGCGGGATCTTTCGAGCGATAGACGCAGGTTTCGGCGTGCTCGCCATAGTGCTGCGTCCGGAAGAGGTAATAATAGCGGGACGCCCTGTCGTAATACACGAACGGGCATTCGGCGGAATAAGGTCCCACGCCTGCCTCCCCGCCCTGGGCAACAACTTTGGCGTCGCTCCAGTGCTTGAGATCCGGCGAGGTTCGCACGAGGTCCGCGTTCGTCATCATATGCAGGGAGGAGCGGTTCGCCGCCGACTCATTCCTGGCGTCGAACACCGTGCCCGGATTGGCGGAATAATAGGTATAGAAGGTCCCTCCGACGCGAATGGTCATCGGGTCACGGGTGCCGAACCCGTCGGAGAACATGCCCACCGTGCCATCCGGCGAGACGCGGCGCTGGAACTTCTTGCCGTCACGGCTGGTCGCCACGGCGATGTGGTCGCCGGTGCCATAGAACATCACATACTCACCCTTGTAGCGGATGACGTAGGGCGCCTGGAGCATGCCCTCGACCTCGCCCACCTTGGTGTCGGACGTCATGACGATCCCCATCGGTTTCCAGTCATGATCGGTCGGACTTTTCGCCTCCCAGCGATAGAAAAGCCGGGTCCAGCCGGGATAGCTGGTCGAACGGATGCAGGACCATATCTGCCAGGTGCCGTCGGCCGCCTGCCAGATGGCGAAGTCGACCGGCTGCTGGCGGTCCGTGGTGTACCGCCCCAGGTCTGGGCTTCCCGCGACCTGCCACCACGGGCTTTGGATTTTCGGGACCAGCACGGTGTCGGCCGCGCCGGCATTTTGCGCCAGCATCAAGCCTGTCAGCAGACAGAGTACCGGCGCAATGCGTGCCAGCGCAGGTTTTGCGGCCATGGATCAGCCCTCCCCTTTGGCAGGATGCCGATGCAAGACGACATCTGCAACAGGTCAGGTCTTCTCGGGATACACCACGCGCAGATGCAGTTCTTTCAACTGCTTGGGGTTTGCCGGGCTGGGCGCGTTCATCAAGAGGTCCTGGGCCGACTGGGTCATGGGGAACATGGTGACTTCGCGCAGATTTTCCTCGCCCGCCAGCAGCATGACGATGCGGTCGATGCCGGGCGCGGTGCCGCCATGCGGTGGGGCGCCATAGCGGAAGGCATTCAGCATGCCCTTGAACTTCTCTTCCGTCTCTTCGCGCGCATAACCGGCAATCTCGAAGGCCTTGAGCATCACGTCGGGATCGTGGTTGCGGATGGCGCCCGAGGACAGCTCATAGCCGTTGCAGACGATGTCGTACTGATAGGCCTTGAGGCCCAGGATCGTGTCCTTGTCGGCCGGATCGAGGGCCAAGAACCTCTCGCGCTCGAACTGCGGCATGGAGAAGGGATTGTGGGAGAAGTCGATCTTCTTCTCGTCTTCGTTCCACTCATACATGGGGAAGTCGACGATCCAGCAGAACTTGTATTCGTCGTCCTTGATCAAGCCCAGTTCGCGGCCCAGGCGGGTGCGGGCCATGCCGGCCAGGCCTGCGGCGCGCTCGGCCTTGTCGGCGGCGAAGAACAGGGCGTCGCCCGCCTCCACGCCAGAGGCCTTGGCCAGATCTGCCAGCGAGGCGGCTGGAATGAACTTGGCGATGGGACCCTTGCCCACCAACGAACCGCCCTCGTCTTCAAATTGAATGTAACCCAGGCCGGCGGCGCCTTCGCTGCGCGCCCACTCGTTCAGCTTGTCGAAGAAGCTGCGCGGCTGGGCGGCGGCGCCCGGCGCGGGAATGGCGCGCACCGTCTTGTTCTTGAAAGCTTTGAACTCGACCTCGGCGCGGCCGAAGATTTCGCTCACGTCCACGATCTCGATCGTGTTGCGCAAGTCCGGCTTGTCGGTGCCGTATTTCAGCATCGCCTCGGCAAAGGGAATGCGGATAAAAGGCGGCTTGGTGACTTTTTTGCCGCCCGCAAATTCCTCGAACACGCCGGCCAGCACCGGCTCGACGGCGGCGAAGACATCGTCCTGGGTGACGTAACTCATTTCCAGATCGAGCTGGTAGAACTCGCCCGGCGAGCGGTCGGCGCGACCGTCCTCGTCGCGAAAGCAGGGTGCAATCTGGAAATAGCGGTCGAAACCCGCCACCATGATCAACTGCTTGAACTGCTGCGGCGCCTGCGGCAGGGCGTAGAACTCGCCCGGATAACGGCGCGATGGCACCAGGAAGTCGCGCGCGCCCTCCGGCGACGAGGCCGTCAGGATCGGGGTCTGGAATTCGGTGAAGCCCTGCGCGGTCATGCGGCGGCGAAGCGAGGTCACGATATTCGCCCGCAGCATGATGTTCTTGTGCAGCCGCTCGCGGCGCAGATCCAGGAAGCGATAGGTCAGCCGCGTCTCTTCCGGATAGTCATGGTCGCCGAACACCGGCAGCGGCAATTCCTGGGCGCGCGACTGGATGGCGGCTTCCTCGATGCGCAACTCCACCTCGCCCGTGGGCAGGTCGGGATTGACCGTCTCATCCGTGCGCGCCACGACCTTGCCGGTCAGGGTCAACACCCATTCGGAGCGCGCGGCATCCACGGTCGGGAAGACGGCCGCGTCCGGCTCGATCACACATTGGGTAATGCCGTAATGGTCGCGCAAATCGATGAAGATCAGCCCGCCATGGTCGCGCCGGCGGTTGACCCAGCCGGACAGCCGGACCTGTGTGCCGACATCGGCTTTGCGAAGCTGGCCGCAGGTATGGGTGCGATAGGCGTGCATGGAATCCGCTCAAATCCGTGGGAAGACGCGGGTTTTGGCGGTGTATGGGGGGCCGGTCAAGGGCGACCGGCGCATCAGTGAAACGGCCTCTTTTGCCCCTATTTCAGCTCCATCAGGATGGCGCTTTGCCGCCCCGAAACCAGGCCTTCGGTGTGGCTGCGGTCGCCGGGTGTGAAGCGAACTTCGCCGGCACCATAGCGGATGATGCTGCTTTTGCCGGCCGGGTCGGTGGATTTCAGCGGGCCGTCATAGCGGAAGACGCCCACGATATCCTTGTCGTGATAGTGCATCGGTGTGATCTCGTGCGGGCCCCAGGTATAGACCCAGACGGCGGCGCGCTTGTTGTCGAGGGTGTTTTTCGCGCCCGGGCGCGGAAAACCCAGCGGATAGCCGGTGGTGTTGGGATGAGGCGGGTGGCTGTCTTTCAGCACCACTTCCACCAGGTCGATCGCGGCCTCGCCTTGCACCGCTTCCGTCACCTGTTTGCCCGCCGGGATAAAGATGGCGTCGCCGAAACGACGGGCCGCAGTTTTTCCGTCGGTGGCAAGCTGTCCGTCACCGGCGATCAACAGCACGGCATCTTGGGTATGCTTGTCGGTGGTGTAGGGCCTGTCTGGGGCCAGCCGGACCTTGGTCACGGTGACGCGGGGATTTTCGATCAGCGCGCCTTGCGCCCATGCAGGCGCGGCGCCGGCGAGCAGAAAGGCCAGCAGATAGTGTCGCATCCGTCCCCTTTTCTTCGGGTTGTCCTGTCGCAAATTCCCGCTAGTGTCCCAATTCCGAAATTCGCACAATCTCGATATCTGGCTCTGGGCGAATTTCGGAATTGAAGGACACTAGCAA
>CAYQZM010000117.1:0-17066 GCA_964421935.1 uncultured Rhizobium sp.
GACTTCGCGGTTGGCGTTGGACTGGTCGGCCGCGCCGGTCGAGGCGACGGCGACATTGGCGCCGTTCAGGGTGACCTTGGTGAAGTTGGTGCCCAGGCCCCGGATCTGCACATTCAGGCCTTCACCGTCGATCTCGCGCACGATGGTGACGCCGGGAATGCGGTTCAGGGATTCGGCGATATTGGTATCGGGAAACTTGCCGATATCTTCGGCGAAGATCGTATCGGTGAAGTTGGTGGAATCGCGCTTGGCATCGGTGGCTTTCTGCAAGCTCGCGGCATAGCCGGTGACGGTCACCGATTCCACACCGCCGGCGACCGGTTGGGCCTCAGCCAGCGAGGGCGCGATCACCATCATGGCGAGCATGCTGGCACCCATCAAAAGGCTATGGCCGGAACGCAGTGCGACTGTCGAATGCATCGTGATCTCCTCCTGGGGCCTGTCGGCTTTTATTGATGCCGCTTATGTTAGCGGTCACATTCAATCCTCCAATAACCTTCGCGTAAAATATCGTCAAGACGGGCTATGGGATCGCTACCGTTAGCGCGCAACAAATATTGTGCGGGGTTGCGGAACTGCCACGCTATTGCGGCCGTGGGCTGCCCGGTTTGGGAATGGGTCTCAATCTTCCGCGATTGCGAAGAGTCGTTACCGGAGCTTTTTCAGCCCCAGCCTGCGTCAATCCAGTATTCATGGCCGGTGCACAGGCTCGCGTCCTCAGAGGCCAAGAACAACACCAGCGCCGCGACATGGCGCGGCAAGATCCGGGTCTTCAGACACTGCTGCGCCACCAGCTCCGCTTCGCCCTCCGCCGTGTACCATTTGCTCTGGCGCGCCGTTTTCACATTGCCCGGCACGACAGCGGTGACACGGATATTGTCGGGACCCAGTTCCCGCGCCAGCGCGCGCGTCATGCCTTCGATCCCGGCCTTCGCGGTTTCGTAGAGCAGAAGCCCTTCCAGTCCCAGATGCCAGGCGATGGAACTGAAATTGATGATGGCGCCGCCGCCCCGCGCTTTCATCCCCGGGGCCACTGCCTTGGCGGCGAACAGCATATGACGCAGATTGACCGCCATGCGCTCATCCCAATAGGCGGGCGTGACGTCCTCGAGCTTGTGGCGATCGTCATTGGCGGCGTTATTGACCAGGACGTCGATGCTGCCCAGCTGCCTGAAAAATCCTTCCATGGCGGAGAGATCGGTCAGATCCAGCCGCTGGAAGCGCGGCGCGATGCGGCTGTGCGCCAGGCGCGATACCAGCTCGGCGCTTTCCTTCTCCAGCATGTCGACAAAAACAACTTCCGACCCTTGCGCGGCAAAGGCTTCCACCAGGCCGGCGCCGATGCCGGAGCCACCGCCAGTGATGACCACCCGCTTGCCCGCAAGGCTGGGGTAGATCGCCTGGCGCCCCTCTTCGGCGACGAGAGACGGAATGTGCTTCATCAATGCCCCGTAAATCCGGCTATGGTTGCGCTACCAATAGCAGTGGACCTGCCCTGTCAAGACTTCGGCGCGCCAACTTTTGACTTGATGCCGGGCTTTACGGCAGCCGAATTGCGCGGGGGCGCCGTGGATTCCCGCTCAATCAGGGTAAATTTGAGCAACTTGTGCCGCACCGCGCTGGCTTCGCCGGCGCGCCGCTTGCGGATCTGATCGATCAGCAGCCGCACAGCCTCCCGTGCCATCTCCGCTATGGGCTGGCGCACGGTCGTCAGCGCCGGCCAGACCGTGGTGGCGAGCGGGGTATCGTCGAAGCCTGCCACGGTGAGGTCGGCCGGCACATCCAGGCCGCGGCGATGGGCGACGGCCATGGTGGCGGCGGCCATGTCGTCATTGGAAGCAAAGATCGCCGTCGGTTTCCACTCGGCCAGCAGCTTTTCCGCCGCCTCCAGCCCGGAGCGGTAGGTGAAGTAACCCTGCGCCACCTGGTCGGTGCCGACCGACAGCCCGGCCTCGGTCATCCCTTCGATATAGCCCCGGAAACGCTGGCCGCTGGCAGTCTGGTTGGGATGGCCATTGATGAAGCCGATGCGCCGATGGCCCAATTCCAGCAGGTGCCGCGTCATGGCGCGAGAGGCCTCGAAATCGTTGATGCTGACGGCGGAAAGGCCCGCCGCCGGCCGCCCCGAGGCGACCAGCACAGCCGGTGTCTGTGCTTGCGCGACGGCGCCG
Source organism: uncultured Rhizobium sp. (assembly GCA_964421935.1). Lineage (GTDB taxonomy): Bacteria > Pseudomonadota > Alphaproteobacteria > Micropepsales > Micropepsaceae > Rhizomicrobium. The sequence continues at coordinate 2,172 of CAYQZM010000117.1, forward strand.
AGCGCGGCCTCGGCGTCGCAGAGCGGTGCCGGCAGGACCACGCCATGAATACCCCCCTGTACCAGCCGTGCGATGGTCTGGCTTTCATCGCTGTCGCAGCGCTCGATCACCAGTTGGCATCCGGCCAGGCTCGACTGTTCCAGGCTGCCCAGCAAAAACTCGCTGAGATAGGCCGCACTGGGATTGGAATAGAGAATGCCCAGATGCAGCGCATCGGCGCTGGCCAGGCTCCGGGCCGCCAGATTGGGCGAATAGCGCAGCGCTTTCACCGATGCCGCGACCCGGGCGCGGGTCTCTTCGCGCACATTGGTCTCGGCATTGATCACGCGCGACACGGTCATGGGCGAGACGCCGGCATGACGGGCAACGTCATGAATGGTAACGACACTGCCGCCGCGGCGGCCGCTTTTGCGTGGCATGTCCAACCGTTAGCACAAAGCGCCAAGGCTTGGCACGCCGGTCACGTCTTCTTGCGGCGGGCGGGAGCAGGGCCTGTCGACTCCCGCTTGACCAGGGTGAAGCCCAGAAGCTTGTGCTCGACCGGCTGGGATTTGCCGGCGCGCTTGGCCCTGACCTGCTCCAGCAAGAGCCGCACGGCCTCCCGCGCCATGTCGGAAATAGGCCGGCGTACCGTGGTTAATTCCGGCCAGATCATGGAGGCGAGCGGGGTATCGTCGAAGCCGGCTATGGCCAGGTCGCGGGGCACATCCATGCCCTTGCGGTGCGCCACGGCCATGGTGGCGGCCGCCATATCGTCGTTGCAGGCGAAAATGGCGGTGGGATGGAAAGCGCCGGTCAACAGGCGCTCGGCCGCTTCGAGCCCGGAGCGGTAGGTGAAGAAGCCCTGTGCCACCTGGTCCGCCCCGACGGCGAGACCCGCTTCGGTCATGCCCTCCATGTACCCGCGGAAACGCTGGCCCGAGGCGCTATGGCCGGGATGGCCGTTGATGAAGGCGATCCGGCGATGGCCCTGGCCCAGCAGGTGCCGGGTCATCTCACGCGCGGCCTCGAAATCGTTGATCGAGACCGCCGAAAAGCCCGGCGCCGGGCGCCCCGACGTCACCAGCACGGCGGGAATGCCGGCACTGACCACCGTATTGAGCGCATCCTCGGAATCGCAAAGCGGCGCAGGCAGGATTACCCCATCCACCCCGCCGGCGATCAGCCGCTGCAGCGCCTTGCGCTCGCTTTCCAGGTCCTCGCATTGTTCGAGAACGAGCTGGCAGCCGCTGAGACTGGACTGCTCCAGGCTGCCGAGCAGCAGTTCGCTGAGATAGGCGGCGGTGGAACTGGCATACAAAATGCCAATGTGCACCGTGTCGGCACTGGCCAGGCTGCGCGCCGCCAGATTGGGCGAATAGCGCAGCGCCTTGACCGAAGCGTTGACCCGGTCGCGCGTTTCTTCGCGCACATTGCTTTCGGCATTGATCACCCGCGACACCGTCATCGGCGAGACCCCGGCATGGCGGGCCACGTCATGGATGGTGACGACATTGCCGCCGCGGCGGGTGTTTTTGCGGGTCAACGAATCCTCCCTTGCCCTTCTGTCCTAGCAAAAGTGCAGGCCCGCGAACATGCGGTTGACCGTGTTGCGGCGTTGCTTTCCTGGTCAGGAGGCAATATCGCTTTTTTAGCTGATTCTGCGAGGGTTTGGCGTGACCGGGACCGTCTATGGCGTTACCAGCGGCGGTGAAGAGGTCCGGGCCTTCCACCTGGGCGGGGAAAGTCTGTCAGCCGTCATTCTGGACATGGGCGGCACCATTACGGAGATTGTGGTGGCCGGCCGCGACGGCCGCCGCCGCAATGTGGTGCTGGGCCTGAACGACCTTGCCGCCTATGAGGCCAGCGGCTGGTGGAACTGCCTGATCGGCCGCTATGCCAACCGTCTGGATGGCGTCGCCATCGCGGGCCGGCACTACCCGCTAAATCCGGATGCCAACGGCATTACCCTGCACGGCGGACGCGGCTCTTCCTGGGGTTCGCGCCTGTGGGCGGTGACCGCGCAAAATGACAGCGCCTTGACCCTGAAGCTGATCAGTCCCGACGGGGACCAGGGCTTTCCCGGCACGATGACGCTCGCGGTGACATACAGCGTCAGCGATGACGCGCTGCGGCTGGATTATGTCGCCACGACCGACAAAGCGACCGTGATCAATCTCACCAACCATATCTATTTCAACCTGGCGGGCGAGGGTTCGGTGCTGAACCAGCTGCTGCAGCTCAATGCCGATGGCTTCACCCCGACTGACCGGTTGCAGATTCCAACCGGCGAGATCGCGCCGGTAGCCGGTACGCCATTCGATTTCCGCAGCCCCCATGTGATCGGTTCGCGCATCGCGGCCGACGATCCGCAATTGGCGCTGGCAGGCGGATACGACCATAACTTCGTGCTCAACAAGAGCGCAGCCGGAGCGCTGGAATGGGCGGCACGGCTGAAAGATCCTGAGAGCGGTATCCAGCTCGAGCTTCTGACCAGCGAGCCGGGCATCCAGGTCTATTCCGGCAACAATATCCGGCCCGGCCGGACCAACAGCCATGGCGAGGAGATGCACCGGCGCGACGGGCTGGCGCTGGAGACCCAGCATTTCCCCGACAGTCCCAACAAGCCGCAATTTCCCCCCACCCTGCTCGAGCCCGGTCAGGAATTCCGCTCCACCACGATCTTTCGTTTCCTGGTGTGACCTTTACGCTGCGCGGTTGGTAGCGATAACGTCGCGAAAAAGGAAGGGCGTTTTTTGCGTTTGGTGGCGGTCGCGATGACGGTCCTGCTGGCTCTGTCGGCGTTTGGACCGGCATGGGCCAAGGGGCGCTGGGTGGGAAGCTGGGCGACCTCCCAGCAGATTCCCGAAGTGCGCAACGCGCTGGCGCCACATGACCTGGACGATGCCACCCTGCGCCAGAGCGTGCATCTGTCTTTTGGCGGGGCACCGCTGCGGGTGCGGCTTTCCAACGCCTTCGGCACGGCGCCGCTTCATATCACCGCCGCGCATATCGCGCGCGCTGCCCATCCCGGCAGCGACGCCATCGATCCGGCCAGCGATACGGTCTTGCGCTTTTCGGGGGCGACCGATGTCGTGATCCCGGCCGGGGCGGAATATGTCTCCGATCCCGTTTCGCTGGCGGCAACCGATATCGCCATCAGCCTGCATTTCGAGGCCGCGCCGGGCCAGCAGACCAGCCATCCCGGGTCGCGCACCACCTCCTATCTGCTCGCCGGCGATCACGTCGCAGCCGCGCGCCTGCCCGGCGCCCAGACCTTCGATCACTGGTTCAACATCGCCGGCATCGATGTGATGGGCGGCGAAGGCGCGGTGTCGGTGATCGGAGATTCCATCACCGATGGCCGCGGCTCGACCACCAACGGCAATGACCGCTGGACCGACGATCTGGCGCGGCGCCTGGCAGCAGCGGGGCGAAAAATCGGCGTGCTGAACCACGGCATCGGCGGCGGGCATGTACTACTGGACGGTCTTGGCCCCAACGCCATGAGCCGTCTCGATCGTGATGTACTGGCACAGCCCGGCGTGCGCTGGGTGGTCGTGTTCGAAGCGATCAATGATATCGGTACTTTCGATCCCGAAGGCACCAAGCCCAAGGCCGCGCACGACCAACTGGTGCGCGAGTTGACCACCGCCTATGGCCAGATGATCGAAAAGGCCCACGCGGCGGGCATCAAGGCCTATGGCGCCACCATTACGCCTTTCATGGATTGCGGACCTTATCATCCCAAGCCCATCAGCGAGGCCGACCGGATCGCGGTGAATATCTGGATCCGCGGCCATTTCGATGCGGTGCTGGACTTCGACAAGGTTGCGCGCGATCCGGCCCGGCCCGATCATCTCAACCCCGGATATGATTCCGGTGATGGCCTGCATCTGTCGCCGGCCGGCTATCAGGCGCTGGCCGCCGCCATTCCTCTGTCTCTTTTCAAATGAGGCTCCCGATGCGCCGCTCTGTTCTGCTTGCCGTGATGCTGGGCCTTGCAAGCGCCGCCCTGGCCGCGCCGCCTGTCACCATGACGGCCGAGGAAGACCATCGCGCCATGATGCACGAGCTAGGCATCACCAGCCTCAGGCCCGCGCCCAGCGGTGATCCCAAGGCGCCGAACCGGGCCAACTACGATGAAGCCAGGGCCAATCCCTATCCCAACTGGCCCGATGTGCTGACCTTCAAGAACGGCCGCAAGGTGACAACGGCCGCCGAATGGCAACAGCGTCGCACCGAAATCATGGAAGACTTCGATCGCGAGGTTTTGGGCCGGGTGCCGGCCAATGCGCCCAAGATCAATTGGAAAGTGCTTTATACCGACCATGAGATGCTGGGGCCCGTGCCGGTGACGGTGCGCCAGATCGTGGGCCAGGCCGACAACAGCACCTATCCCGACCTTGCCGTGAATATCCAGATGACCCTGGTGACACCCACCAATGTCAAAGGCCCGGTGCCGGTCCTGATGATGTTCACCCGCGCCGATCCGCCCGCGCCGGCACAACCTTCGTCCGAGGAACTGGACCGGATGAACGCGGCGCTGAAGGCAGCGATGATCCGCGAAGACCCGTCTCTCAAAGCCGTGCTGGAGGCGCATCCGGCCTGGATGGCCTTCCCGCGTCCGCCCATGTTCGTGTTGCCGCAACTGAATGCCGATGGCGATCCGCCCAACGAATGGCAGTTGGCGGCGGCCGGCTGGGGCTTTGCCCGCATCGATCCGGTAAGCATCCAGGCCGACAATGGCGCCGGCCTGACCCGCGGCATCATTGGGCTGGCCAATAAGGGCCAGCCGCGCAAACCGGATGACTGGGGCGCATTGCGTGCCTGGGCCTGGGGGGCCAGCCGCGGGCTGGATTATCTCTCCACTCTGCCCGAGGTGGATGCCAGGCATGTCGGCATCGAGGGCGTGTCGCGTTATGGCAAGGCGGCGTTGATCACCATGGCGTATGATCCGCGCTTCGCCATGGTACTGGTGGGCTCATCCGGTGAAGGCGGCGCTAAGCCGCATCGCCGCAATTTCGGCGAGGCGGTGGAAAATCTCACTGCCACGGGCGAGTATCACTGGGTGGCCGGCAACTTCATCAAATATGGCGGCCCCAAGAACGCCGGCGATCTTCCGGTGGACGCGCACGAACTGATCGCGCTGTGCGCACCGCGCCTCACCTTCATTTCCTACGGGGTGCCCGAAAAAGGCGACGCACATTGGCTGGACCACCAGGGCAGCTATATGGCCACCGTGGCGGCGCAGCCGGTCTGGCAATTGCTGGGCGCGCACGGCCTGGGTGAAACACATGATTATCACAGCGCCAGGATGCCGGGCGTGAATGTCGGCCTTCTGGACGGGCAACTCGCCTGGCGCCAGCATGACGGCGGCCACACCGACGCGCCCAACATGAAATACTTCATCGCCTGGGTGGACCGGAATATCGGCCACGAGCAACCGACACAGTGAGAGCATGATGAAGAAGTTTCTGTTTGCCTTGGTCCTGCTTGCTTCGCCCGCCGCCGCCCAGAGTTTGCCCAATGTCAATCTGACCTTCGAACCGTTCCACGCCAGCGGCATCTATCGCCTCGGTGAGCGGGTGGGCTGGACGGTGCGCACGCCCATGGGCGCGGCTTATACGAAATACAGCTACGAGATCCGCGAGAACAATCTGAAGGTGATCAAGTCCGGCGTGCTGGATGTGTCCTCCGGTGCCGGCGTGCTGGAGACCAGCCTGGATCACCCCGGCATGATCTACGCCAGCCTCTCTTTCATCGGCGCGCCGGCGCCATCGCAGCCCCCGACGCGGCAGGAGCTGGACAAGATGGCGGTGGGCGCGGCGGTCGCGCCCGAACAGATACGCCCGCCGGTTGCCAAGCCGGCCGACTTCGACAGCTTCTGGGCGGGCAAGCTGACGGCGCTGAAACAGGTGCCGATCAATCCGCGCCTGGAACCGGCCGCGACGGACCGCGAAGGCGTGGACCTTTTCACCGTCACGCTCGACAGTTTGAACTCCCAGGTTCATGGCTATCTCGGCACGCCTAAGGGCGGCGGCAAGCATCCCGCGCTGGTGATCTATCAATATGCCGGTGTCTATCCGCTGCTGAAGAGCGCCGTCACCGACCGGGCGGCGGAAGGCTGGCTGACCTTTGACGTGGATTCCCACGATATGCCGCCGGATCAGGCGACCGCGCCCACCGACTATGCACGGCTCGGCGATGAGAACCGCGAGACCTCTTACTTCCTCAACATGTATCTGCGCGACACCCGCGCGCTGGATTATATCCAGAGCCGGCCCGACTGGGATGGCAAGACCATCGTCATCATGGGCACCTCCATGGGCGGGCAGCAGAGCTTTGTCACCGCCGGCCTCAATCCCGGTAGGATCACCGCCATGATCGTGAATGTGCCCGCCGGCACCAATTTCAGTGGCGACCTCCATGGCAGCAAACGCGGTTATCCGAACTGGCCGGTGGACGATCCCAAAGTGGTGGAGACGGCGCGCTATTTCGACGCCATGAATTTCGCCTCCGCCATCCGCGCCAAAAGCCTGGTGGCGCTGGGCCTGATCGACACGACCTCGCCGCCCTTTGGGGTCTTTGCCACCTTCAACCAGATCCAGGCGCCCAAGGAGGCGATTCCCATGCGGGAATCCGACCACAACAACATCACGCCGCAGCAGGAAGGCGACTTCTACCGCCGGGCCAAGGAGGCACTGGATTCGTTGCGCACCACTGGCAGCTTCACGCCCAACACCAACTGGTGGAAGAACTAGCTACTCGGCTTCGATCAGCGCCAGGCCGAGGCCGGGCTGCCGGCGCCGGACCAGATGCGCCGGCGTCTCGGTAACGGTGATCTCCAGAGTGGGCCGCACATGGCCCTCCATCAGATGACCGCCGCGCGTGGTCCCGTCGGCAAGGCCCAGGACCGTGTGGGCGTGCAGACTGGGCTTGTTTTTTTCATTCGGCACCACATCGCCCACCAAGGTGATGACTTCGACCTGGGTGCCGATCGGGATCGGCTGGTACTTTTTCTTTTCCCAGTCGAAATAGGCGATTGTGGCCTTCTCGAAAGCGCCAAGCGCGACAAAGGCGGCAGCCGCGATCTTCTCCTGCTGCACCAATGTCAGGATCTGCTTTTTCACTTCTTCACCCGCGTCCAGCACTGCGAACCAGACTCGCGTTTCACCCGGCCGGCTTACCAGTTTGCTTTGCATGGCTTTCTCCCTGGTGTCGTGGTTTCGAAGTTCGCTATGAAATCGATATCAAGCTGGGAGCGAACTTCGAAACCAAAACGACACCAGGCCTCAATAAGTTGCTAGCGTCCTTCGATTCCGAAATTCGCCAACCGCCTGATATTAAGATTGAACGAATTTCGGAATCGGGACGCTAGTCGATCCACAGTCCACGCTGGCGGTGCCAGTCCTCGATGGACTGTTTGGGATAAAGCTGGAATTTCTTGTCGCCGCGCCCGAAGTCCGGCTTCACCCACGGCGCCTTGAACTTCAGCATCAGATGCACTTTCGACGGCGGCACCGGCAGCCTGGTGTCAATCACCGAGGCGAAGGGATGGATCAGGTCCGGCCATTCCGGATCGTAGAGCCACAGTCCCGCGCCGCATCCGGTGCAGAAGTTGCGCTGACCTGTGCTGGTGTGGCAGTGGCCTTCGGCATCCGCGATCTTGGCGCGAAACATGCCGATCGCGCGGCCGCCCTTCACCTTTAAACTTTTGTTGTCCGCGGAGAGATTGATGGCGAAACCGCCGCCGCCCTGTGTCTTCCGGCATATCGAGCAGTAGCAAAGTTGATAGGGGTAAGGTGCATGACTCTGGACAGAGAAACGCGCCGCCCCGCAGCGGCAGGATCCTTCCAGCAGCTTGGGCATGGGAACTCCGTCTTCGACTGATACTGCTCTAACGGATTTCCGCAACCGTCAGTTCCGCCGGGCGTTGTTCGGGCAAGGGGTTTAACTATCGGAGAGGTTCATGAAACATCTTTTTGTTAGCGCCGCTTCGGCGCTGTTCCTGATATCCGGCACCGCTCTCTCCGCGCCCGCGGATCAGCCCGGCCATGAGAGTCCCAAGCCCGGCACCAACAGCGAAACCATGAGCGCAATGAAGGACACGACCGCTGGGATGGTTGGTACGGTTTCGGCCCAGATGACCACCACCACAAAGGGCTTTGTCACCGCTGCCGCCACCAGCGACATGTATGAGGTGACCGCCGGCAAGATTGCCTTGCAACGGGCACAGTCGCCCGACGTGAAGGCCTTTGCCCAGAAAATGGTGGATGCGCACACCATGACCACGCAGAAGCTCAAAGGCATCCTGGCCAGCAATAATGTCAATGTGACGCCGCCGGCCCATGTCGACAATCGTCGCCAGGGCATGCTGGATGATCTGCGCGGTGCCAAGGCCGCCGACTTCGATCACCGCTATATCACCCAGCAGATCGCGGCCCACAAGGAAGCGGACATTCTGTTTCGCGGCTATGCCAAGGATGGCGACAACGCCGCCATAAAGGACTTTGCCGCCACCACGGACAAGGACATCAAGATGCACCTGTCCATGGCACAGCAGCTCGACGCGGCCACCAAGACCGCCAACAAATAAATGAGAAGGGCGCGTCCGGACCCGGGCGCGCCCTTTATTTTGAGCCGATTTGGAAATGCGCTTTTTTGCCGGCCTGTTGTTCGCCACAGCATTCCTTGCAAACCAGGCCAGGGCCGAGGATGCTGTCTCGCGCGGCCGTTATCTTGCCATCCTGGGCGACTGTGCCGGCTGCCATACCCGCGAACATGGTGCCGCTTATGCCGGCGGCCTGCCCTTTCAGGCGCAGTTCGGCACGGTCTATTCGACGAACATCACGCCCGACCGCAAGACCGGTATCGGCACATGGACGGCCGCTCAATTCTATCGCGCCCTGCACGAAGGCATCGCGGCAGACGGGCGCCATCTCTATCCCGCTTTTCCTTACGTCTATTTCAGCCGCATCTCGCGGCAGGACAGTGACGATCTGTTCGCGTTCCTCAAGAGCCAGAAGCCGGTGAGCCAGCCGCCCACGCCCAACAAGCTGATGTTTCCCTTCAACATCCGAGCCGGCCTGATCTTCTGGAACTGGCTTTATCTGCCCAAGACGCCTCCGAAGATTGATCCCGCGGCGTCCGCTGCGTGGAACCGCGGCGAATATATCGTCAACGGCCTCGGCCATTGCGGCGGATGCCACACCCCGAAAGATATCCTGTTTGGCGATATCGCGGGCAAAGCGCTGACCGGCGGGGTGGTCGACAACTGGTATGCCGCCAACCTGACCGGCAGCCCGCATGCCGGTCTGGGCAAATGGAGCCACGATGATGTCGTGCGTTTCCTTGCGACCGGCCGCAACAAATACGCTACCGCCGCGGGCAACATGCAGGAGAAGGTCACGCTCTCCACCAGCCACATGGCCAACCAGGATCGCACCGCCATTGCCACTTATTTGAAAAGTCTGGCGGCTGACCAACCGCAAACTCCGCCCGCACCGAAACCGGCCCAGATGACGCAAGGCCAGGCGATCTTCGTTGCGCGTTGCCAGGCCTGTCATCAGCCGCCCGGCCAGCCGGATCAGCCCGGCGCCGGTCCCCTGCCCGACTATCCCAAGCTTGGCGGAGACACACTGATCCTGGGCCGCGACCCGACCACCGTGGTGCGGATCATTCTGCAGGGCGCGGAGTCGCCGGTGACGCCCAATGAGAAGACCACCTACTCCATGCCGGCTTTCGCCACCTTGAATGACGAGCAGGTCGCCGCTGTCGCCACCTATATCCGCAACAGCTGGGGCAACCGCGCTGAGCCGGTCACACCGCACAGGGTCAGGACCTTGCGAGCCGAGCTCAGTGAGTGACGACCTGCTGTGGCTGGGGCGCCTGTTGGGCGCCCGGCGGCAGGGGCGCGTCGGGCGGTTCGCTTCCCGCGCCGTTCTTCTCACCATTGGGCGGCATCGGCTCGGTGAACTTCCAGGGGGTCGGCGACTGGATCTGATTGACAGGCACCTGCTCGCGAGGCGGCGGATCGGGTGTGGCACTGGTGGTGATGCCGAAGGAATGATCCGGGCTGTCGCTGAGATTCTGGATATAGGCGACCAACTCCCAGATGGTGCGGTCGGGTAGCATGGCACCAAATGCCGGCATGCCGGCACTGCGGCCCTGAGCAATGGAAAGATAGATGTTGGCTGGAGAGTCTCGATAGATCCATTGCCGGTTGGACAAGGCAGGACCCATGCCGCCGCCCCCATTGCCCATGTGGCAGCCAGAGCAGTTGAAATTGTCGAAATCCTTCATCCCGCGCGCCACCGCATCGGGATCATTCTTCAGGGGATTCTGCATATTGGGATTGAGCCCGCGCGCGTTGCCGCCGGGATAAACGCCCGATACCGGCACCCGCAGCAGTTTTTCGGCCGGCACCATGCCGTGATAGCCCGCGGCCAGGTTCGGCGCTGAAGCGCTGCCCGGCATGATCACACCGGAAATTCCCAGCACGACCACCACCACGATGACGATGGCGATGCCGATGACGATCCACAGGAAGCGGTTCATGGGCTGCCTCCTTTTGGTAACGCAAAGACCATCAGGGTCGAGCCGCCGCTAGTGACGGCGGGAAGATCCGTGACCGCGCCGGTATAGCCCAGCGCGCCATTGCGGACCCTGGGATCAAGCTCCGCATTGGCCAGCGCACCGGCCCAGCCGCCGACACCGGAAAGCATGGCCAGATATTGCCGCCCGTCGCTGCCCTGATAGGTCATCGGCTGACCGATGAAGCCCGACGGCGCGCGGAATTTGTAAAGCAGCTTGCCATTGGTGGCGTCCACCACCTTGAACCAGCGGTCCATGGTGCCATAGACCGCGATATTTCCCGCCGTCACCAGGGCGCCGCTCCAGACGGGGAACTTCTCGTGGATGGCCCAGACTTTTTTACGGCCCGTCAGGTCCCAGGCCGCGAATTCGCCACGATAGTGACCGGGGCCGGCATACATGTTCACCGCGGCGCCGACATAGGGCGTGCCGGGGATATAGGCTGCCTGGCTGGCCTTGAAGTCCATGCACAAATGCTGATGCGGGATATAGAGCAGCTTGGTCTGCGGTGAATAGGCTGTCGGTTGCCAATCCTTCGCGCCTGGTGACGCCGGACAGATACCGGTGATGTTCTTGCCGATCAGGGGTTTGAGTGCGGGGTTATAAACCGGGCGTCCGCGCTTGATGTCATAGGACAGGATCGAGGTCTGGGTATCGTATTTGTCGGCGCTGAGGATTTCTCCCGTGGCCCGATCGATCACGAACATGAAGCCGTCGCGGCCCGGATGCACCAGCACCGGGCGCACCTTGCCGTTGATAGGAAGGTCGAGCAGCAGGTTCTCGTTGATCTCGTCATAGTCGTACATGTCATGCGGGTTGATCTGGTCGGCCCAGATGGCATCGCCCGTGTCCGCATCACGCGCGAAGATCGTGGTGGTCCACTTGTTGTCGCCTTCGCGCTGATTGGAATTCCACGGCCCCGGATTGCCGGTGCCGTAGAAAATCAGGTTGGTCTTGGGGTCATAGCTGATCCAGCCCCAGACAGGACCACCGCCCGATTGCCAGCGGCCGTTGGGCCAGGTCTTGATGCCCAGATCCTTGCCCTTCGCATCGGGATAGAAAGGCTTGAAGCGGGGCCCGATCTTCACATCCTTGTCCGGACCGACCGAATAGGCGCGCCACACGATCTTGCCGCTGTTTTCGTCCAGCGCCGTCACCCAGCCATGGATGCCCATCTCGCCGCCGGAGTTGCCGACAAAGACTTTGCCGTGTGCCGCCAGCGGCGCCATGGTCAGGGTCTGGCCCTTGCTGATGTCGCCCAGCTGCGTGACCCAGACTTCCTTGCCCGTCTTGGCGTCCACCGCGACGGTGTGGTTGTCCAGGGTGTTGTAGAAGATCTTGCCGTTATCATAAGAGGCGCCACGATTGACCACGTCGCAGCAGGCCACGCCCTGCGATGAGGGATCGACATGCGGCGAATACTTCCACTTCATTTCGCCGGTGGTGGCGTCCAGGGCGAAGAGCTCGTTGGGATAGGCGCCCACCACGTACATCACGCCGTTCACCACCAAGGGCGCGGCTTCCTGGCCGTGATTGGAGCCAACCGAAAAGGTCCAGGCCACCTGCAGCCGGCCCGCATTGGCGGTCGTGATCTGGTTCAGCCGCGAAAAGCGGGTCTGGGCATAATCCTTCCCCGCCAGCACCCATTGCTTGTCGTCCGTTTGCAGGCTGGCATTGTCCTGAGCGAGGGCGGTGCCGGAAACGAAAAGGAAAAGAACGGCGAGAAGCTTTTTCATGCGGTCACCGAATGATTATGGGCGCTGACCCAGCGTGCGAACAGGAAGGCGGCAATGCCAAAGAACACCAGGTTGGCCGGTACCCACATCAACAGCCCGGCAAGCTGCTGATCGCTGAGCGGCGAAAGACCGAAGCGCGCGGCATCCTCCGCCGGCATGGTGCAGATGGCGCGCGGGGCAAACAGCATGATGACGCCCGGCAGGTCGGTCAGGACGGCCGCGGTCATCACCATCAGGGCGCGCGCACCATCGCTGAGCAGAGTGCCGCCGGATATGCCGCTCCAGAAACACCAGGCTGCGGCCAGGATCGAGCCCAATTCGAGCAGTTCGGCCGCCGGATGCTGCGCGGCCCAGCGGAAGGCCGCCGGCCAATGCCAGAACAGGAAAAGGACGACGAACAGGGTCCAGCCCAGCAGCGGGGCGATTCGCATCCTCGCGCCTGCCAGCACCAGCAGCGGCGCAACGGCCGCGATCAAAAGCAGATGCTGGGCCATATGGGCGGCAAACAGCAGATGCGCCATGGGCCAAAGCAGCGCCACGGCCAGCAACGCCAGCAATGCCCCGCCCAGTGCGCTCAGCTTAAGCATGGCGTCACCGTCAGCGAGGCAATGGTGTTGAACAGGATGGCGAAGAAAAACCAGAGTGAGGACAACAGGCCCCACATGGCCAGAAAACGATCGCGCCCTTCGCCAGTGTGCAGCGTGTGGCGATGGCCGCGATCCGCGCGCACCTTCTGCCAGGACCGCCAGGATACCAGCCCTCCGGCAGCGCAGGCGATCAGCGCCACAATGTCAAAGACCATCACGGTGCTGAAAAGGGTGTCGCCGAAGCGAACCTGGACCGGATGATCGCCGGGATAACAGGCATAGGCCGTAACGATGTAGCCAAGGATCAGCTGACCGGTCCAGAAGATCGGCGCGGCGATAGCGCCAAACAGCAAGGTCAGGAAATGAACGCTGTGGGTTTCCGGCGCCGCGCCGACGGGGTCCATGGCCTGGCTCATGCGCGCAATCCCAAGAGCGGCGTGATGTAGAAGGTGAAGAAGACCGCGATCCACACCACGTCCACGAAATGCCAGTAGAGCGCCCCGATATGGATGTGGGCATAGCGCACCCGGTTGAAATAACCGCGCGATGACCACCAGGTCAGGGCCGCCAGAATGCAGACACCCACCACCACATGGGCCATATGGAAGCCGGTGATAACGAAATAGAGTGATGAATAAGGTGTGGACGCGAGGGTGAAAGGCTTTTCCGCCCATTCGAAATACTGGACGATCAGAAAAACGACGCCGAGCAAGGTACCGATGCCAAGTCCCAGCGCGAGCCGCTGCTTGCTGCCATGCTCGATGCCAAGCTGCGCCCAGCCTACCGCTACCGACGAGGCAATCAGGATGATCGTGTTGGGCAGCGCCAGCTTCAGGTCGGGTTGGCCGCCCTGCGGGAAGGTGCCGGGCAGATGGGGCTGCACCGCCAGGTAATAATAAGAGAAGAGCAGGTAGGCAAAGAGCGAGGCCTCTGTGAAGACGGTGAAGATCATCGCCCACCAACCGCTGGCACGGGTGTTGATGGCGCCGACCGGCAAGCGTCCTTCCAGGGTATGCTGCTCAGCCATGACGCGCCTTCCCCGTCGCCGGCACCACGGTTTCGCCCAGGCTGGCTTCGGGCCAAAGCCAGGCCAGGATCGAGCAGGCCGTCAAGGCAACCCCGACCGCCACCACCCACCAGTTCACCAGCGCCAGGCCGGCCGTGACCACCGTCATGGACAGCGCGAGATAAAGCGGCACCAGCGTATCGCGCGGCATCTTGAGAATGACATTGGGCTCAGCATCGAGCGTGGTGGTGCCCAGCGCCTCCTTGCCGTGATCCAACACCAGTCCGGTCTCGATGTGGCTGCGCGCATCCTCCGGCTGGTCCAGGCGGTCTTCCCACAACGGATGTCGGCTCGCCACGACCGGGATGACGGTGAAGTTGTACGGTGGCGGCGGCGAGGAAACAGCCCATTCCAGGGTCGGCGCATCCCAGGGATTGGGCGGCGCCGTCGGCCCGTGGCGCAGGCTCTTCATCACGTTATAGATCAGCAGCAGCACGCCGAAGCCGAACAGGAAACTGCCGATGGTGGTGATCAGGTTCAGCCAGTCCCAGCCCATGGAGTCGGGATAGGTGTAGATGCGCCGAGGCATGCCCAGGAGTCCGGATATGTGCATCGGAAAGAAACCCAGGTTGAAGCCGATGAACATGGTCCAGAAATTCCACTGACCCAGGCGCTCATCCATCAGCTTGCCGGTGAATTTGGGAAACCAGAAATAGACGGCGCCCGCTACCGGAAAGACATTGATGCCGATCAACACATAATGCAGATGCGCCACCACGAAATAGGTATCGGTGAGCTGCCAGTCCACCGGTACCGAACCCGTCATGAAGCCGCTGACCCCGCCGATGGTGAACAGCAGGATGAAGGAGGCGAAGAACAGGAAGGGCGTGGTGAAAACCGGCCGTCCCGTCCAGATCGTGGCCAGCCAGGCGAAAACGCCCACCGCGCTGGGCACCGTGATGATGATGCTGGCGGCGCTGAAGAACGAGAG
>CAYQZM010000118.1:0-10180 GCA_964421935.1 uncultured Rhizobium sp.
CGCGGCCCTGGAATTTGCGGCCCTCGAAGGCGGTGTTGCGGGAGCGGGAATGCAGCTTCTCGGCATCCACGACCAGAGGCTCGTTCTCGTCCAGCAGCACCAGATCGGCGGGCGCGCCCTTGGTCAGCGTTCCGGCGGCCAGCCTGAAGATGCGCGCCGGCGCGGCGGTCATGGCGGCAAGCACATGGCTGAGGCTGGCCTTGCCTTCATGCATGACGGTGAGGGCGGCCGGAAGCAGGGTCTCCAGCCCCACAGTGCCGGCGGCGGCGGCGGAATAAGGCTGGCGCTTGGTATCGGCGCCCTGCGGCTCATGGCTGGAGACGATCACGTCGATCGTGCCATTGGCGACGCCTTCCACCATGGCGGCGCGGTCGTCCTCACTGCGCAATGGCGGCCGCACCTTGCGGAAAGTGTAATAGGGCCCGACATCCAGTTCGTTGAGGATCAGATGATGGGCGGCGACGCCGCAGGTCACGGACAGGCCGCGGGCCTTGGCGGCGGCAATGGCCTCCAGTGCGGCGCGGGTGGAGATCTGCGCGAAATGCAGGCGCGCACCGGTCAATTCCACCAGGCGGATATCGCGCTCCACCATCATGGCTTCGGCGATGGCGGGCGATGCGGGCAGGCCCAGGCGGGTAGCATATTCGCCTTCGGTGGCGCTGGTGCCTTTCACCAGTTCCGGGTCCTCGGCATGGGCGAGAACCAGGGCATCGAAGGTCGCGGCATAGGCCATGGCCCGGCGCAGCACGCGCGCATTGGCAATGGAACGGTCGCCATCGGTGAAGGCGACGGCGCCAGCTTCCTTCAGCAGGCCGATCTCGGTCATGGTCTCGCCAAGAAGCCCTTTGGTCAGCGCGGCGGTGGGCAGCACGCGGACGCGGGCGGTGGCGGCGGCGCGGCGCAGGATGAAATCCACCAGCGAGGGCTCGTCGATCACCGGGTCGGTATTGGGCATCACGATCATGGAGGTGACGCCGCCGGCGGCCGCGGCCTGGCTGGCCGATTCCAGGCTCTCGCGATGCTCGGCGCCGGGCTCGCCGGTGAAGACGCGGGCATCGATCAGGCCAGGCGCCAGCACCAGCCCGCGGCAATCGATCACTTCCGGATCATGCGGTTCGGCATCGTTGAACAAACGCGGGCCGACATCGGCGATGCGGCCATTCTCGACCAGCAAGCCGCCTTTGATATCGAGCCCATTGGCGGGGTCCACCAGGCGCGCATTGCGGAAAGCGATGCGCTTCATGCCAGTCCCCGCGACAGGTCATCGAGGATCGCCATGCGGATGGCGACGCCCATCTCCACCTGTTCGGAGATCAGGCTGACCTGTACGTCGTCGGCGATGTCGGAAGCAATCTCCACGCCCCGGTTCATCGGGCCGGGATGCATCACCAGCGCGCCCGGCTTGGCATGGGCCAGCTTCTCGCGATCCAGGCCATAGAAGCGGAAATACTCGCGGGTCGAAGGTACGAAGGCGCCGGCCATACGCTCCAGCTGCAGGCGCAGCATCATCACGATGTCGGCCCCCTTTAGGCCCTCGCGCATGTCGGTGAAGACTTCGACACCGAAGCGGTCCGCCTGGCAGGGCAGCAAGGTGCGCGGTGCCACCAGCCGGACGCGGGCGCCCATCATGGACAGCAGGCGAAGATTGGAGCGGGCGACGCGGCTGTGCAGCACGTCACCGCAGATGGCAACCACCAGCCCCTCGAAGCTGCCGCGATGGCGGCGGATAGTGAGGGCATCGAGCAGCGCCTGGGTGGGATGCTCATGGGCGCCGTCGCCGGCGTTGATCACGCTGCAGTCCAGCTTGCGCGACAGAAGTTCGGCCGCGCCCGCATCCTGATGGCGCACCACCAGAATATCGGGGCGCATGGCGTTCAGGGTGCTGGCTGTGTCGATCAGGGTCTCGCCCTTGGAAACGGACGAGGTCTTGACGCTCATATTCATCACATCGGCGCCCAGCCGCTTGCCGGCCAGCTCGAAGCTGGACTGGGTGCGGGTCGAGGCCTCGAAGAACAGGTTGATCAGGGTGCGGCCGCGCAGGAGCTGGGTTTTCTTGTCGGCGGCGCGACCCTGGACGACATAGGTCTCGGCCAGATCGAGCAAAGCGGTGATGTGGGTGGGAGAAAGGCCTTCGATCCCCAGCAGGTGCTTTGATGGAAGGATCGGAGCGTTGGCCATTAAAGCCGGGCTTATAGCGGGGGCCGCCTGCGGCGGCAAGCGCCGCAGGGATTTATCAACCGCTAACTACCTTTATCCTGGCTGATGCGGCTGCCTTTGTTGATGCAGCCTGTTTCCTTAATGGTGCCGGAACTGGTTACCGGCGGCAGCGGGCAAAGTTCGTAGCTGCCGGTGATGCGCGTTTTCATCGAGCCGGTCTGGGTCTGCCAGTAAAGCCAGTTCTGCATCACCGCCGGGGCGATATCGGCATTGGAATTCGGGGGCGCCTTGATCACGGTCTGGCTGCCATCCTCGCTCATCAAGGTCACGCCGACACCGGGTGTCAGACCCAGGCTGCCCTTGACGGTGCGGCACTGGCCGGTGAGGGCGGGGCTGCGCTTGCAGGTGATCTCGGCGGCGGAGGCGGTGAGGGGAAAAAGCAGGAACACCGCAAACACCGTCTTAAGCACCGCTGATCTCCTCCAATGTTCTTCCGGCCGGCTCGGGCAGAGCCATGATGGCGGCAAGCGTAACGGGTATGGCGGCCAGCATCCACTGGATCGCTGGTCCATGCGCCTGGAAACGATCGTACAAATGACCCTCCAGGGTTAAGGCGGCGGCGCCGAAGGCGATTTCCACCACATAGCGCAGTGCACCCACGGTGGCACGATAGTGGGTGGGCACGATCTCCAACGCAAAACCTGCGATCAGCGCATCACCGGAGAAGAAACCCAGGAAGCCTAAAACCCAGAGTGGTGCCACCGCCCAGCCCGGCGCATCATTAAAGAAAAAGAAGAAGCTGATGCCGGCCAGCGCCGCCATGGTCATCGCAACCGGTTTGCGGCCCAGCCGGTCGGAAAGCCGCCCTGCGGCGATGGAAAGTCCGAGGCCAACCAGTCCGCCTGGGATCAGGAGCAGACTCACCTCGCCGGGGCTGTAGTGATAGGTCTCCTGCAGATATTTCTGCGCCAGAAAAGTGGAGCAGGTGATCGCGAAACCGAAGGCCGAGGCCGCGGTGATGGCGGCGGCGATGCGGCCGGGATATTGGCGCAGCAGATCCCGGAACAGATCCAGCGCCGCCGTCACTTTTAATCCTGTCTCGCCACGATTTTCAAACCGTCGCGTTTCCGGCAGGCGGCGCCGCAACAAGCCGACCAGGAAGATCGGGATGGCGCCGATGAAATAAAGCGCCCGCCAGCCATAGGGAAGAATGTTCACTGCGCCGAACAGACCTGCGGCAACGCCCGCGCCCAGAAAATAAAAAGAGGTGAGGGTGCCGTTGGCCCAGCCGCGCGCGCCGGCCACGATCTCTTCGGCGATCACCACAAAGCACAGCATCTCCTCGGCATACCCGAAGATGCGGGTCAGCAGCTGCGCCGCCACAAAAGACAGATAGTCGGGCGCGAAGGCGGTGACGAGGGTGAAGATTGCCTGGCCGAAGATGGTGACCAGCAGCAACCGCCGGCGTCCCACCAGATCGGCGCTGGCTGCCAGCAGCAGCGCCACGATCGCGGCGGCGCGGAAAGTGGCGAGGGTCGGACCGACCTGGTTTTCGGCGATACCCAGGGAGTGCTGGATCTGCGGTGTGGCCAGGCCGAAGATGTTGACGTCGTAGCCGGCGAACAGGGCGGCGGCGCCGACCAGAAGGATGATGCGCTCGGTACGTTGGCCGATCTCCACCGGTGGGCGCAGAAACCGCAGCACGCGGGCGGGAGCGTTGGCGGTATCGCTCATCTGAGATTGCGCAGCCGGTCCAGCGCACCCTGAAGAATGTAGGCGGCCGCCATCTTGTCCACCACATCGCTGCGGCGGCGGCGCGAGGCATCGGCTTCCAGCAGGGTGCGGGTGACGGCGCTGGTCGAGAGGCGCTCATCCTGGAAAACCAGGGGAAGGGCCGACCGCCCAGCCCAGTTCCGGCCGAAGGCCCGAGCCGACTGGGCCGAGGGCCCATCCGAGCCGTCCATGTTCAGGGGCAGGCCCACCACCAGGCCGCCAACCCCCTGCTCACTTATTATAATGTCCAGCCGGGTGGCATCGGCGGTGAACTTCCCCCGCTTCAGGGTCTGCATGGGGGTGGCCACGGACAACAGCGTGTCGGACAGGGCCAGACCGATGGTCTTTTCCCCCAAATCCAGGCCCAGCAGCCTTTGGCCCGGCACGATTTTCAGTTCTTCCAGCGTGACGACCGCCACAGCCCGCCCTCCGGCTTGCCTCCGGACCCCCCGGTTGCTAGCTACACTTGAATTCCTGGCGGCATTTTCCGGGAAACCGCGCGGTTTTTCTGGAAAATGTCCTGGGGCCCTACCTAACACAGCAGGAACCTCATGTCCGTCGACAAGGACACCGTCCGCCGCGTCGCCAAACTGGCCCGGCTGGCCGTGCCGGAAAGCCGCCTCGAACCCATGACCGCCGAACTCAACGGCATCTTCCAATGGGTGGAGATGCTGGGCGAGGTCAATGTGGAAGGCGTGCCGGCCATGACCTCGGTGGTGGCGCAGAAGCTCAAGTGGCGCGCCGATCAGGTGACCGACGGCGGCAAGGCCGACGATTTGATGATCAATGCGCCGGGCGGTGAAGATCATTTCTTTGTCGTCCCCAAGGTGCACGAATAATGCCCACTTCAAATTCTGAACTCACGAGCATAACCCTGGCCGAGGCGCGCGATGCCATCCGCGCCAGGAAGATCTCCTCCCGCGAGCTGACCGGCGCTTTCGTGTCGGCCATCGAGAAGGCGCGGCCTCTGAACGCCTTCATCACCGAAGCAGGCGAGAACGCGCTCCTGGCGGCGGACGCCGCCGACAAGCGCATTGCGGAAGTTTCCAAAGGAAATGGCCAGATGGGCGCTCTGGAAGGCCTGCCGCTGGCGATCAAGGACCTGTTCTGCACCAAGGGCACCCGTACCACGGCCGCCAGCAAGATCCTGGGCAACTTCGTGCCGCCCTATGAATCCACCGTGACTCAGAACCTGTGGGACGCCGGTGCGGTAATGTTGGGCAAGACCAATCTGGACGAATTCGCCATGGGCTCGTCCAACGAAACCTCGGCCTTTGGCAATGTCATCAATCCCTGGCGGGCAAAGAATTCCAATGTGAACCTTGTTCCGGGCGGCTCGTCAGGCGGTTCGTCCGCCGCGGTGGCCGCTGACCTGTGCCTGGCCGCCACCGGCACCGACACAGGCGGCTCCATCCGCCAGCCGGCGGCCGTCACCGGCCGCGTCGGTTTGAAGCCCACCTATGGCCGCTGCTCGCGCTTCGGCATCGTGGCATTCGCGTCTTCGCTGGACCAGGCCGGTCCCATGACCAAGACGGTGAAAGATGCCGCCATCCTGCTCAAGACCATGGCGTCGGTGGACCCCAAGGATTCCACCAGCGTGGACATGCCCGTCCCTGATTACGAAAAGCTGCTGGAAGGCGGCATCAAAGGGCTGCGCGTCGGTATTCCGAAGGAATACCGTATCGACGGCGCCCCGGCCGAGATCGATGCGCTATGGTTCAAGGGCGCGGACTGGCTGAAAGCCCAGGGTGCTGAGATCGTGGAAGTCTCGCTGCCCCACACCAAATATGCGCTGCCGACCTATTACATCGTGGCGCCGGCGGAAGCCTCGGCCAACCTGGCCCGCTATGACGGGGTGCGCTTCGGCTACCGCGCCGAGGGCGTGCACGACATCATCGAACTGTATGAGAAGAGCAGGGGTGAGGGCTTTGGCGCCGAAGTGCAGCGCCGCATCCTGATCGGTACCTATGTGCTGTCGGCCGGCTACTACGACGCCTACTATTCTCGTGCCCAGAAGCTGCGCACGCTGATCAAGCGCGACTTCGAGCGGGCCTTCGAAAAGTGCGACGTGCTCCTGACCCCGACCACGCCGGGGCCGGCCTTCGGGGTGGGCGCCAAGACATCCGATCCGCTGGAAATGTATCTGCAGGACGTCTTCACCGTGACGGTGAACCTGGCGGGCCTGCCTGGCATCTCGGTGCCGGCGGGCCTGTCCGAAACCGGCCTGCCGCTGGGCCTGCAGCTCATCGGCAAGGCTTTTGACGAAGCGACCTTGCTGCGCGCCGCACAGGCGGTCGAAACCGCGGCGGATTTCAAGGCCAAGCCGGCCAACTGGTGGTCCGTATGAGCGCTGCAGCGGCAAAGAACAAGCTGATCAAGGGTGAGACCGGCGACTGGGAGGTCGTGATCGGCATGGAGGTCCATGCCCAGGTCCTTTCCCGGTCCAAGCTCTTTTCCGGCGCTTCGACCCAGTTCGGAGCCGAGCCCAACAGCCAGGTCTCGTTCATCGATGCCGGTTTCCCTGGCATGCTGCCGGTGATCAACGAAAAATGCGTCGAACAGGCGGTCCGCACCGGCCTGGGTCTGAAGGCCCAGATCAACCTGCGTTCCATCTTCGACCGGAAGAATTATTTCTTTCCCGACCTGCCCCAGGGCTACCAGATCAGTCAGTACAAGGACCCGATCGTGGGCGAGGGTGAGGTCACCATCGACCTCAAGGACGGTGAAAGCATCCGTGTGGGCATCGAGCGCCTGCATCTGGAGCAGGATGCGGGCAAGAGCCTGCACGATCAGCACCCTGATTCCAGCTTCGTGGACCTGAACCGGTCGGGCATCGCCCTGATGGAGATCGTCACCAAGCCCCATATGCGCTGCTCCGAGGAAGCCGCGGCTTTCCTGAAAAAACTGCGGGCCATCGTGCGCTATCTGGGCACCTGCGACGGCAACATGGACGAAGGCTCGATGCGGGCGGACATCAATGTCTCGGTTTGCCGGCCTGGCGGTTACCAGGAATTCCGCAAGACCGGCAGCTTCAAGACCCTGGGGACCCGCTGCGAGATCAAGAACGTCAATTCCATGCGCTTCATCGCCCAGGCGGTTGAGTATGAGGCCCGCCGCCAGATCGAGGTGATCGAGGGCGGTGGCACCATCGCCCAGGAAACCCGCCGGTATGACAGCAAGGCAGGCGAAACTCGCTCCATGCGTTCCAAGGAAGAGGCGCATGACTATCGCTACTTCCCCGACCCCGACCTTTTGCCGCTGGAACTGGACCTGGCCTGGGTCGAAGCGATCAAGGAGACCCTGCCGGAGCTGCCGGATGAGAAGAAGGCGCGCTTCATGTCACAAGGTCTTTCGGCTTATGACGCTTCCGTGTTGGTGGCGGAGCGCGAGCTCGCCGACTTTTATGAAGAATTGGCGAAGGGTGTGGACGCCAAGGCCGCTGCCAACTGGTTGAACAATGAAGTGCTGGGCCGTCTCAATCGTGACGGGCTGTCAATCACCGAAGTACCGGTGAGCGCCGCCGCCAACAACGCGATCATCCAGATGATCGCGGACAAGACCATCTCCGGCAAGATCGCCAAGGACTTGCTCGACATCGTCTGGAAGGAAGGCGGTGATCCCCGTCAGGTGGTGGAGAGCCGCGGCATGAAGCAGGTGACCGACACCGGCGCCATCGATGCCGCCATCGAAGCGGTGATCGCCGCCAATCCCGACAAGGTGGAAGAGGTGAAGGCCAAGCCGAAAGCGATCGGCTGGTTCGTCGGTCAGGTGATCAAACAGACGGGGGGCAAGGCCAATCCGGCTGCCGTCAATGCCGCCCTCAAGACCCGACTCAATTTGCCCGAAGAGGGGTGATTCGCACAAAATGCGATTTTCGGGGACCGGACCCGCATTTTTCGCATTTTTTGATCCGTACACGGAATAACGATTTTAACCCTTATAAAATGCGGGTTTCTTGCAATCGGCGATTTGGGGGGCTTTTTCGAGGGCCCGGCGGAGTTGCATTTCAAAAAGCAAGTAATTCATATTGATGACGTTTTGGGGGGCGACGAGAGTCGTTCGGACCCGAACAAACGATAGAGGAGTTGAACATGGCTGCGAAGAAGAAGGCCAAGAAGGCCAAGAAGGCGACCAAGAAGAAGGCCGCCAAGAAGAAGAAGTAATTGACCTTGGTCAGTTAGTTTCTTCACGGTTACCCCTGAACATTCACTCAGGACGTACCCGATGAATAAGGCAAAGGCCGCGGCGCCCGGGTAATACCCAAGGGTTCCGCGGCCAAGCTTTTTCTAGGGCACCACAAAGCTCTTGCCCCGCCGCCCCGCATCCCCCATCTGCTCTGCAGCATCAGGGAGATAGCGATGGCCCAGAAATCCGCCAAAAAATCCGGCAGGAAATCCACCACCAAGCCTGTGAAAAGGACGAGGCCGAAGGCGCGCCCTCCCAGGCCCATCGCGCTTTATTACTGGTCCACCCCCAACGGCCATAAGATCAGCATCATGCTGGAGGAGCTGGGGGTGCCCTACGAACTCCACCCCGTGGACATCGGCAAGGGCCAGCAGTTCGAGCCCGCCTTCCTCAAGATCTCCCCCAACAATCGCATCCCCGCCATCGTCGATCCCGACGGTCCGGGGGGGCGGCCGATCTCGGTGTTCGAATCCGGGGCCATCCTCCAGTATCTCGGCCGCAAATATGGCCGCTTCTATCCGCAGGAGGAGCGGGCCCGGGTCCAGGTGGAGGAATGGCTGTTCTGGCAGGTGGGCGGGCTGGGACCGATGACCGGCCAGGCCAACCACTTCGTGAATTATGCCAAGGACGATGTCGCCTACGCCAAGAAGCGCTACACCGATGAGGTCCATCGCCTGTTCGGGGTGATGAACAAGCGGCTCGCCACCCGCAAATTCCTGGCCGGCGCCTATTCCATTGCCGACATCGCCTGCTGGAGCTGGGTCCTGTCCGGCTCCAAATACGCCCCGCTCGACGAATTTCCCCATCTCAAGGCCTGGCGCGACCGGGTGGGCAAGCGCCCGGCGGTGGTACGCGGCAAGGCGCTGGCCGGCGAGATGCGCAAGCCGATGACCGATGAGGAACGCGCAATCCTTTTCGGGCAAAGGGCGCGGTAGTTTTTGTCTCCGCCTTCCGTCATAGCCCGGGTTGGCTTCGCGTTCGAAAGGCTTGGCCGTCTTTCTCACCCTCGTTGCGCCGTTCGGCAGGCTTGGATGTCAGCCTTCCCCTGGCCGCTCTGCCCGCGGGGAAGGAAGCCGGTGCATGCTGCGATTTTAGAAATTTGTTCACCGCGCCTAACCGGTCTTAGCAATTAAGACTAAAGCGCGTTTACCGTCTTTTAGGTTGTGCCGCGTCACCATCCTCGCGCGCGAACAAGGGGTGTTACTCGCGCCGAGGGGGACTGCCGTGGCCTGTATAGATGTGGATTCTCTCGCGCAATACGAGCGCGATGCCCGCGAGGGCCGTGCCGATGCGCTCTACAATCTGGGACTGGCCTATTCCACCGGCCAGGGCGTTGGCGTGGACATGATTGCCGCACACAAATGGTTCAATCTGGCGGCGGTGCGCGGGGTGGAAGCCGCCAAGAGCTGGCGCAACCAGCTCGCCGCGGAAATGAGCACGGGCCAGATCGCCGAAGCCCAGCGGCTTGCCCGCGAGTGGCTCAAATTTTTCAAGTAGCGCGGCTCTTTTGACGCCTGAGTCCGTCGCTCGTCGCTCACGGGCGTTCGGCCGTTCATACGCTGCCGCTATGAACCGCTTCTCGTTCCTGCTCAGCCGCCGCCGAATACGCTGATGCTATCGGCCCCTCGGGCTATTGATTTCTATTGGCCGCCAGCACCGGCATGGCCGGAGGATTGGGCGCGTAAAGATCCTGCAGGATCCGCAAGGGCACGTCCTTACCCGCCAGTCGCGCGCGATAGACTTCCGTATTCTCCAGCACCCGCTGCACATAATTGCGGGTCTCGCCGAATGGAATCTGCTCGATCCAGTCTATGGGATCGCTGACCCTGGGATCGCCGATGGATGCTAGCCATCTCTTCACATTGTTGGGGCCGGCATTGTAGGAGGCCGCGGCCAGCACATAGGAGCCGCCATAGCGGTCCAGATGGCCGTGATATTCGGTCATGCCCAGCTGGATGTTGTAGGCCGTGTCGGTGAGCAAGGTCTGCGGCCGGTAAGGCAGGCCCGCCTGCTTGGCCGCGATCTTGGCGCTCGTCGTCATCATCTGCATCAGCCCGAGCGCTCC
>CAYQZM010000119.1:0-4874 GCA_964421935.1 uncultured Rhizobium sp.
TCGCTGACCCAGGGATCGCCGATGGATGCTAGCCATCTCTTCCCATTGTTGGGGCCGGCAGTGTAGGAGGCCGCGGCCAGCACATAGGAGCCGCCCTAGCGGTCGAGATGACCGGGATCTTCGGTCATGCCCAGTTGCATGTTGTAGCTGGTGTCGGAGAGCAAGGTCTGCGGCTTGTAGGGCAGGTTCGCTTGCCTGGCGGCGATCTTGGCGCTCGCCGGCATCATCTGCATCAGCCCGCGCGCGCCGGCGCTGGAGATGGCGTAAGGGTCGAACTCGGTCTCCTGGCGGATCAGGCCCAGCACCAGGGGCGGTTCGGGCGCCGCGCCCGGACCGGGATAGTCCGGCAGGGCGATCAGGGGATGGGTGAAGTCGGGCAAATAGGTGCCCGTGTAGCTGAGCCCCTTGGCCAGCCGGACTGTGATCTCCGGATAGCCCCATTCCTTCAGCAAGAGCATCAGCCGCTTGATATGCGCCGGCGACGGGTGGGTTTCGGCCACCCGGTTCACGAACAGCCGTAAGGGATTGGCCTGACCGAGATCGGCCAGCACCCTGACCTCGGGCATCAGCGGATCGGCTTCCACCTCGGCCGGTCCAACCGCTTCGATTGCCGTCACGGCCAAATGCAGGGTGGGTGTGGCATCGATATGCGCCAGGGCCACCTGGCCATAGAAGGTTTCGGGATAGGCGCCCGCCAGGCGGTAACGGCGCAGGGCTTCGGCATTCTGGCCGGCGGCCTCATAGGCGCGGCCTTCCCAATAATAGGCGCGTGACTTGCTGATGGGACGGCCAACGGCCGCTTCCAGCCGCTGGAAGGCGGCAAGAGCACCGGCCGGGTCTTTCAGGAAGCGCAGCGCGATGAAGCCGGCCAGGAATTGCTGGTCGGCATACTGGTCGCCGGAGATGAAACCGGCGTGCTGAACCAGTTCCAGCGCCTGCCCGGGTTCGGTGGCGGCCAGCGCGTCGCGCGCCTGGACGCTGCTCTCATTCCACCAGCGCGCCGCATGTTCCTTGATCAGGGAGGCCGGCTCGATACGAAGAAGGAGTTCGTGAGCCTCCTTGTCCTTGTCCGCCAGGCGCAGGGCGCGGCTCCAATCGAACAACAGCGCAGGATCTTTGGTGTCGCGCAGTTTCTCCACCACGCTTTGCGCTTTCGGCCAGCCGGAGGAATAGAGCGCGATCCGGGCATTGGCGATCTCCCGGGCCTCGCCATCCACGCGGGAGAGCTGGCGCTTTGCGGCGGTGATCTCTCCGCGCCAGAGCAGGGCGTCCATCCGCGCGCGGTCGCTTTCGGGTGTCAGATAGGTGGCATCCTTTTCCAGGATCGCCTGTTCTATGGGCGGATCGAAGCTGCCTTCGGCCCAGCCGCGGGCGATCAGGGCGCCGCCGCGGGCCTTCTCTCCGGTCGCCACCAGCGCCTCGCCCAGCCGGATGCGACCTATGGACGAATTGGGTGGCTTGCCGGCAAACCAGGCAACCACCTGGGCGGGCGGCATGTCCGGGTCCATGGCAGTCTCGGCCCGCGCCTGCAAGCTGCCGCGCAGCGGCCAAGCCTCGGCTCCCTTGGCTTCCGTGTCTTTGATGACGGCATCGATCTCGGTGAAGCTCGCGCCGCTGTTCTTGTCCAGGGCGTAACGCCATTCCAGCAGCCGCCGGGCGAGCGGGTTCTGTCCCTGGGCAGCGAGGCTGCGCGCCGTCGTCCAGTCGCCGCGGCCGGCGGCATCGAAGGCGCGCACATAGAGGTCGTGATCGGCGGCGGAGAGGACATGCAGCCGGCTGGGATGCGGGCCGGACAGGGTTTCACCCTCGGACGATCCGTCCGGGATCGGCTGCATCATCACCACATTGCCGCTGCGGGTAGGTCCCGGGGCCACGGCCGGGGTCTGGGCGTCCGCGAAGGGGATCAGGCCGGCGGCCAGGGCGGTGGTCAGCAGGAAGGCGCGCAAGGAAGGCATGGTCACTATCTGGCGGCGGCGCTTGTTGAAAATTACGGGACAGCTTAGACGGAAGGC
This sequence comes from uncultured Rhizobium sp., assembly GCA_964421935.1. Lineage (GTDB taxonomy): Bacteria > Pseudomonadota > Alphaproteobacteria > Micropepsales > Micropepsaceae > Rhizomicrobium. Next base: position 2,013 of record CAYQZM010000119.1, read on the forward strand.
CGCCCGCGAGGCCATAATGGGCACCCAAAAGCGGGCAACAATGTGCCCGTCCAGATAGTGACGTGCCAAAGAAAGACCGGAAAGATTCATGAGCAGCATCCGCGACCGCATCAAAGGCTCCATCACCGCCCTGGTCACGCCGTTCAAGAACGGCAAGGTGGATCAAGCGGCGTTCCGCGCCCTGGTGGACTGGCAGATCGCCGAGGGAACACAGGGGCTGGTTCCCTGCGGCACCACCGGCGAATCGCCCACCCTCAGCCATGACGAGCATGCCCGGGTCATCGAACTCTGTGTGGAGCAGACCAAGGGCCGGGTGCCGGTCATCGCCGGCGCCGGTTCCAATTCCACCGAAGAAGCCGTCATGCGCACCAGGCACGCCAAGGAGGTCGGCTGCGACGCCGTCCTGCATGTGACGGGCTATTACAACAAGCCGACCCAAGAGGGGCAGTATCGCCACTTCATGGCCATCGCCGACGCGGTGGATATCCCGGTCATTCTCTACAACATCCCCGGCCGCGCCGTGGTGGGCATCAGCGTCGAGACCATGGCGCGGCTGGCCAAGCACAAGAACATCATCGGGGTGAAGGACGCGACCGCGGACCTGATGCGGCCTTCACGCGAGCGCCTGGCCTGCGGCAAGGACTGGCTGTTGATCTCCGGCGAGGACGGCACGGCGCTGGGCTACAATGCCCATGGCGGGAAGGGCTGCATCTCGGTGACCGCCAATGTGGCGCCGCGGCTCTGCGCCGAATTCCAGGCGGCGTGCGCGAGCGGGGATTTCGCCAAGGCGCGGGACTATCAAGACCGGCTGATGCCGCTGCATGACGCCATGTTCTGCGAGACCAATCCCTCGCCGGTGAAATATGCGGTGTCGCTGCTCGGCAGGTGCGCGCCGGACATGCGCCTTCCGATGGTGGAACCCAGCGAGCCCGCCCGCGCCACGATCCGCAAGGCCATGCAGGATGTCGGCCTCATAAACTAGCGCAATGGCAAAAAAGAAAGACGACGGCAGCAAGGTCATCGCCGACAACCGCAAGGCGCGTTTTGCCTATGCGATTGAAGATTCGTTGGAGGCTGGCATCGCGCTGGTGGGCTCGGAGGTGAAGAGCTTGCGCGGTGGAAAGTCCACCATTTCGGAAAGCTATGCCCAGGCCAAGGACGGCGAGCTGTTCCTGGTCAACGCCTATATCCCCGAATACACCCAGGCCAGCCGTTTCAACCACGAGCCGCGGCGGGTGCGCAAACTGCTGGTGCACAAGCGCGAGGCGGCCAAGCTGGCCGCCGCCATCCAGCGCGAGGGCATGACGCTCATTCCGCTGAAGCTCTATTTCAACGCCAAGGGCCGCGCCAAGGTCGAGCTGGGCATCGCCAAGGGCAAGAAGCTGCACGACAAGCGCGAGACCGAGAAGAAGCGCGATTGGGCGCGGGACAAGGCGCGGTTGCTGCGCAATCGCGGATAGTCGTCGCAAATGTACGATTGATTCCGTTGGCCTTTGCTGCTGCGATGACGATGTCCATCCGGAGGCAACCCATGCTCGACCATATCGGTATCGGAATCAGCAACTATGCCCGCGCCAAGGCCTTTTATGACAAGGCCTTGGCACCGCTCGGCATCGCCCTGGTCATGGAAGTCAGCGCCGAACAGACGGGCGACCAGCCGGCCGCCGGTTTCGGTTCGGAGGGCAAGCCCTATTTTTGGTTTGGCGGTGGCGCGGTCGCCCGCGCGCATGTGGCCTTTGTCGCCAAGAACCGTGCCACCGTGGATGCGTTTTACCGCGCGGCACTGGCGGCGGGCGGCAAGGACAATGGCGCGCCGGGCCTTCGGCCGCACTATCACGACAATTACTACGCCGCATTCGTGCTGGATCCTGACGGCCATAATATCGAGGCCGTCTGTCACTTGCCGGAATAGGTTACAAGCCGGCCAATCTTTTGGCTTGCGTCACCACGTCTTCGAACATCTCCGTGGTCAGCATGCCGGTATTGGTGTTGTAGCGCGCACCCCTTTATTGTCATTCCCGCGTATGCGGGAATCCAACTTGGGCAAAGAACACCGCTATTTCGTCTATATCATGGCAAGCAAGCCCTATGGCACGCTCTATATCGGCGTGACCGGCAATCTTGCCGGACGTGCTTATGAATATAGAGAAGATTTGATGAAGGGGTTCACCAGCAAATATGGCGTCCACATGCTGGTCTGGTTCGAAGAGCATGGCGACGTAAACGATGCCATCGTGCGAGAAAAACGCCTCAAGAAATGGCAGCGGGCTTGGAAGACCGAGCTGATCGAGAAAATGAATCCAGAGTGGAAAGACCTCTTTCCAGAAATTATTTAGTTGGATTCCCGCTTTCGCGGGAATGACAACATTATTTTTGGATCAGTTTTTTTGCCTTGCCGACCACATTCTCGAACATCTCCGTGGTCAGCACGCCGGTATTGGTGTTGTAGCGCGAGCAGTGATAGCTCGAGATCAGGATGAACTTTCCCACCTTCTCATAAGCCACGCCATGCTTGAACGGGTGCAGCGCCTTGCGCACCCCCAAGGTATCGCACACCGAGTCATGGGCGATCTTGCCCAGCGCCAGGATCACTTTCACGTTCGGCAAGGTCTCCAGCTCCGACTTCAGGAACTGGCGGCAGGTCTTGATCTCCAGCGGCTCCGGCTTGTTCTGCGGCGGCACGCAGCGCACCGAATTGGCGATACGGTAATCCACCAGCTCCAGCGTGTCATCGGCGCGTTCCCTGTACTCGCCTCTGGCCAGGCCCAGTTTGAGCAGGGTGTCGTAGAGCAGGTCGCCGGCCCAGTCGCCGGTGAAGGGCCGTCCCGTGCGGTTGGCGCCCTGCAGTCCTGGCGCCAGGCC
>CAYQZM010000120.1:0-13704 GCA_964421935.1 uncultured Rhizobium sp.
GAAGACCAGCACCTCCTCCAGATGCTCGCCCTGCTCGGCAACGCGCAGGGCATGGATGACCGATTGCTGCTTGGCATCGCCTTGCCGCAACCACAGGCCGTTCATCGAGATCGAGAGCTGGCTTTCCTCGCCCTTGACATAGCGGGCTTCCAGGCCGGCGAACTCCGAGAACATGGCCGCCGAGATAGGGGTGAACAGGGTGACGGCAAAGACGCCGATGAACACCGCCACGGTCAGGGGGGGCAACAGGAAATCCCAAGCCGAAACGCCCGCCGCCCGCGTCGCCACCAATTCGCGCGACCGCGACAGGCGCACGAAAGTGAAGACGCCGCCCAGCAGGATCGCGAAGGGCAGAAACTTCTGGCCCAGGTCGGGAAGCTGCAGCACCGCCATGCCGATCGCGGTCAAGGTCGGGACATTATGGCCGGCCGTGCGGTTGAGCAGGTCGACGATGTCGATCGAGAAAGCCATCATCAGGAAAATGGAATAGACGATCGCAAACCCGATCAGGAATTGTGCCGCCAGATAGCGGTAAAGGGTCCAGGACCAGCTCATGCGCCCGACCCTGCCATGGCGTGTACCCGCATGCGCGCCAGAATGGCCCGGGGGCTGTAGCCCATCAGGACGATGATCGCGCCCACCGCACCGATGGCCGGCAGAAGATAGAAAAGCGCCACCAGCGGTGGATGGCGCTGGGCCAGGCCCATCACGCCATAGCCCGCGATCCGCAGACCGGCCGCCACCAGGCTCGCAATCGTGAGGCGGATGGCGACACTGCCGCGCTCGCGGCGGCCCCGCAGCACCGCGGCCAGTGCGATCAGGGCAAAGGCGATGCAGTAAAGCGGCTGGGACAGCCGGTTATGCGCCTCGGCAAAGAACTGGTTGCGGATCTTCTGGTTCACACCCTGTTCTGGCGGCCAGAACAGCTCACTCAGATAGCGCTCCGGCATCTTGCGCAAGGTGTAGCGGGCGGGGCTGGCGAACTGATCCATGTTGATGGTGTAGCTGGCGAAATTCAGCACCTGGAGCTGCTCGCCGCCCTTGCCGCCGGTCTCGACCGTGCCATCCAGCATGATCAGGCGCGTGCCGGCCGGTGTCTTGGCCAGAATGCCTTTCTCGGCGAGATAGGTAACCGGATGGGCGCGGTCGCGATTGTTATGGACCAGCACGCCGCGGATCTCGCCGCTGTTGGAAAGCTGACGAATGAAGACGGTCAGGCCCGGCGACACCGGATTGAATTCGCCCTCATTGAGCAGGGCGCCGGCAATGTCGGCGCGGATGTCCACGATCTTGTCGCCCAGCACGCGCTGGCCCGCCGGCGCCAGCACCAGGACACAGGCATAGGTGAAAACCATGACGATGGCGGCCGCGCCCAGCACCGGCACGGCGAGCTGACGCAGCGAATAACCGGCGGACGCCATCACCACCAGCTCGCTGTCGGCCTGCAGCCGCTGCAAAGTGAAGAGCGTGGCGAAGAAGAAGGCGATCGGCATGATGATCACCAGGGGCGTCGGCAACAGCAACAGGATCAGATAGAAGAAAGTGGGCGCCGACTGGCCGCGATTGATCACCAGATCCAGCAGCGGCAGGATGATGATCAGCCAGATCACGCTGGTCATCAAAAGGGTAAGCAACGCCACCGGGCCCACCAGCTGGGCCAGCAGATAGCGCGACAGGCTGCGGCCCCATCCGCGGGGCGCCGTCGGGCTATATGACGTGGCAGTGGGCAATTTCCCTCCCCAGGCTCCATGGTTGGAGGCCGGTTGGATTCGACCTAAGTTAGCATTTGAGCAAGTTGAGGCCAGATTCAACCACTTGCGTTGCGTTCCGGCGAGGCGATCCGCCAGGAGCCGCGCGAACGGCGTATCGGCAATACGGTCGAGCGCGGCGACGCCGCGGGCGCCCGCTGGAACGCAACCCGAAGAGCCGGGGTCAGTTGCGCCGCGGGTTTGTCGACAGGCTTGCTCGTCTTCCCGATACGGGCTGCGCCTTTCTCCTGCCCGCGCCACAAAATCCCTCCGGCGCAATGGTTCAATCTGGCCTCAACTTGCTCTAAACAGGGGAATTCCCCACAAAACCCTGTCCTGGTCCCGGAGATATAGCATGCAGATTTCGTTTGTTGTGCCCGATGAGGTGAAGGCCGGGGCCTGGGTGGTCGGCGCCGTCGAGGGTGCCCAGCTTTTGCCTGCCGCGGGGCGGGCGGACAAGGCCTGTGGGGGCGCCCTGAGCCGTGCCCTGAAATTTTCCTCATTCACCGGCAAGGCTGGCCAGTTCCTGGAGCTGGTGGCGCCGGCGGGGCTGAAGGCGTCGCGCATTCTGCTTGCCGGGTTGGGCAAGCCGGACAGCGTTGACGAAAAGGGGCTGGAGACGCTGGGCGCGCAGATCGTGGCCCGGCTTTATGGGGCGGGAGAGACAGTTGCCAGTATCGAGCTGGACGTTCCCAAATCCAGCAAGGTCAAGAAAGCCGAGCTGGCGGCGCATCTGGCCTTCGGGGCGCGCTTGCGAAGCTATGCCTTTGACAAATATCGCACCAAGAATCTCGAGGACTATCAGAAGAAGCTGAAGGCCCTGGCCGTGGTCGCCCCGGACGTGGCGGCCGCCAGGAAGGCTTACGCAGGCCTTGCCGCGGTGGCGGATGGAATCTTCCTGGCGCGCGATCTGGTGAACGAGCCACCCAACGTGCTCTTTCCAGGCGAATTTGCGCGCAGGGCCAAGGCGCAGCTTTCCAAACTGGGCGTGAAGGTCGAGATGTTGGGCGAGGCGGAGATGCGCCGCCAGGGCTTTGGCGCGCTCCTGGGCGTGGGCCAGGGCAGCGAGCGTGAGAGCCAGCTTGTGGTCATGCAGTGGAACGGTGGCAAGAAAGCCCAAAAGCCGCTGGCGCTGGTCGGCAAAGGAGTCTGTTTCGATACCGGCGGCATCTCGCTCAAGCCGGGCAATGCGCTGGCCGGCATGAAGGGCGATATGGCGGGGGCGGCCTGTGTCACCGGCACCATGATGGCGCTGGCGGCGCGCAGGGCCAAAGTGAATGTGGTGGGCGTGATCGGCCTGGTGGAGAACATGCCCGATGGCGCCGCCATCCGTCCCGACGATGTGCTGACGTCTTTGTCGGGCCAGACCATCGAGGTCCTCAACACCGATGCGGAGGGCCGCCTGGTGCTGGCCGACGCGCTGACCTATACCCAGCGCCGCTTCAAGCCAAAGCTGGTGATCGATCTCGCCACTCTGACCGGGGCCATCGTGGCGACCCTGGGCTTCGAGCATGCCGGCGTCTTCTCCAACAATGACGAGCTGGTGCGCCGCATTCAGGCCGCTGGCCGTTATACCGGCGAACGGGTGTGGCAGCTGCCGCTCGATCCTTTCTACGACAAGATGATCCGCTCCAAGATCGCGGACATGAAAAATATCGGCGGCCCCAATTCCGGCGCCATCACCGCCGCCCAGTTCCTGCAGCGCTTTGTGGAGAAGGATATGCCCTGGGCGCATCTCGATATCGCGGGCGTGGCCTGGCAGGACGGGGAGCAGAAACCCACGATTCCGAGTTGGGGAACGGGTTGGGGTGTGCGCCTGCTCAACCGTCTGGTGATCGAGCATTATGAAGCTTAACCGCGGTTGCCGTAGGCAACAAAATGGTCCAGTGGACCATTTTGAGCGGCTGAGCGCCGCGAGCTTGAGCGAGCGGCCAAGTGGACGCAAAGCTGGATGGGGCGGGTTAAGCCTCCGATGATAGATCGAATAGAATGACGGAAACCCTGTTCTACCACCTGGAACGCCGCGCGCTGGAAGACGTGCTGCCCGGCCTGGTGGAGAAGTCGTTGCAGCGGGGCTGGCGCGCGGCAATCAAGACCGATTCGTCGGAACGCTCCGATGCGCTGGACACCTTGCTCTGGACCTATGACGACCAGAGCTTCCTGCCGCACGCGCAACAGGGCGACGGCGATGCGGCGGGCCAGCCGGTGCTGATCACGGTGGAGGAGGGCAATCCCAATTCCGCCCAGATTTTCTTCTACGTGGGCGGCGCCCAGCCGGCCGACTGGCAGGCGCTGAACGATCTTGCCCGTATCGTGCTTCTGTTCGACGGTCGAGATGCTGATTCGCTGGCCGGGGCGCGCGCCGCCTGGAAGGCGGCCTTGGCCGCGGGGCATGACGTGACCTACTGGAAGGAGACGCCTTCCGGCAAATTCGAGAAGCAGGGCTGAGACAGAGGTGTTAGGAAGTATCTTCAATGTCTGGACGATCGGCAGCCTGCTCATCAGCCTGGCGGTTGCCTATCATGCCATCCGCAATGGCAAGTCGCCGATGTGGCTGGTGGCGCTGGCGCTGGGATCTTTCCTGTACGCGCCCTTGGGCACCATTGTGGTGTGGCTCGCCTATCTTTTTGTCGCCGTGATTCCTGACATGCTGCGCTCTGCCCCGGCCCGCCGGCTGGCCGACAATGTCGTGAATGTCGCCGATCCGGGCCGCGGCTATCGGGAAAAACTGCGCCAGGTCGAGCAGGTGGGCTCGGTGGATTCCAAGCGCGCTCTGGCCGAGGAATGCCTGCGCATGGGCCGCTTCACCGACGCGGTGGAATTGTATGAGAGCGCCATGCAGGGGCCGCTGGGCGGTTCCGATCCGACGCTGATGAAGGGTCTTGCTCGCGCCAGGATGTTGTCGGGCGATGGCGCGGCGGCAGAGGCCCTGTTTGTGAAGGTCAAGGAAAATGATCCGGCGGCTTATGATTCCGAGGCCGAGCTGGACCATGCCCGTGCCCTGGAAATTCAGGGCAAGAATGATGAGGCGGTGGCCCAGTATGAGAAGGTGGTGAGCCGCTATCCGGGCGAGGAGGCGCGCGCCCGTTTTGCGCTGCTGCTGGAAAGCCTGGGACAGGAACAGCGCGCCCAGGCCCTGTTCAAGGAGATTCTGAAATCGGTGCAGGGCGCGCCGTCCTACTATCGTTCGCGCCAGCGCGAATGGACGTCGATCGCAAAGGCCCACGCGAAGTAAAAACTGTCATTCCCGCGTAAGCGGGAATCCAACTTGACGGAACGCTAGAAGAAGTTGGATGCCCGCTTTCGCGGGTATGATAATTAATTTTTTCGTGGAGCCACCGCGAAGCACGCCGCGCCGATTGCGGTGCCCACGCCAAGACCGATCAGCCCGGCCGATGAAGAGTGAAAGCCGAGCTCCAGCCCGGCGCGCAGATTGGGCGCAACAAAGCCGCCCAGATTGCCGATGGAATTGATCAGGGCGATGCCGCCCGCGGCCGCCGCGCCGCCCAACAGGCCGGTCGGCAAGGTCCAGAACAGGGCCGGCGAGACGATCAGACCAGCTGCCGCGACGCAAAGCGCGATCAGCGCCACCAGCGGCGAAGCCGCGAGCGCCGAGACCGCCAGCGCGACGCCGGAGACAAGCGTGATCAGCGCGCCTATGCCCCGTGAATTGCCACGGCCATCGCACCAGGGCGGAATCACGGTCACGGCGATCAGGGCGCAGATCCAGGGCAGGGCGGTGACCAGTCCCACTTCCAGGCCGATACTGGCGCTGAGCAGGCGCGCCACCTGGGCGGGAAGATAAAAAGTGAGGCCGTAGAAACCCATCTCGATCAGGAAATAGACCAGCGCCAGGAACAGCACGCGCGGATCGCGCAGGGTGCGCAACACGCTGGGATGCTCGCGGGCGCCCTCATCGACGGCCAGTGCCTGACCCAGCACCGCCTTCTCCTCTGCATCCAGCCAGGGCGCCTCTTCGGGGCGATCCTTCAGCAGAAACAGCACCGCAACGCCGCCAAGTGAGGCCAGCAGGCCTTCGACGATGAACATGACCTGCCAGCCATGCAGGCCGAAAGCATCGCGCCCCACCAGAAAGCCCGATAGCGGCCCGCCGAAGGTCAGCGCCAGCGGCGCGCCATAATAGAAAATGCCGACCGAACGGGCGCGCGCCGAGGTGGGATACCATCGGGTCAGGTAATAGATCACGCCGGGAAAAAAACCGGCTTCGGTGATGCCCAAAAGGAAACGCACGCCATAGAAAGCCGCCGGCGTGTGCACAAAGGCGTTGGCCGCCGAGACCAGGCCCCAGGTGACCATGATGCGCGCCATCCAGACCCGCGCGCCGATGCGGTGCAGGATCAAGTTGGAGGGTACTTCCAGGAAGGCATAACCGACAAAGAAGATCGAGGCGCCAAAGGCGAAGGCCGCCTCGCCGATGCCGGCGTTGGCGGCAAGACCGGTCTTGGCGAAGCCGACATTGGCCCGGTCCAGGAAAGCCAGCACATACATCATCAGAAGGGTCGGCATCAGCCGCCGGTGCAGCTTCGGAATGATGTTCGAAAGCTGCGCCCCCATGATGTCCCCGTCAGTCGCGGTCGTCGTCTTCTGTTGTCTTTTTGGGGCGCGCCATCTTGGCCAGCAGGGCCGTCTCGCGATGCCAGCGCTTCAAGGGTCGCGCCGGATAGCCGCCCACGCGCTCGCCTTCGGCAATGTCGCGAGTCACGCCGGAGCGCGCCGCCAGCCGGGCGCCGGCGCCGATGGTGAGATGATCGCTGATGCCGACCTGGCCGCCGATCAGCACCATGGGGCCGACAGTGGTCGAGCCGCCGATGCCGACCTGCGCCACCACCAAACTGTGATGGCCGATGCGCACATTGTGGCCGACATGGATCAGGCTGTCGAAGCGCACGCCGCGCTCGATATGGGTGTCGCCGATGGCGCCGCGGTCCACGGTGCAGTTGGAGCCGAACTCCACGTCATCCTCGATGACGACGCGGCCGAGCTGCGGCACCCGCAACAGACCTTCCAGGCTGGGCACGAAGGAGAAACCCTGATTGCCGATGGAATTGTTTGGGCCCATCACCACGCGCTTGCCCAAAATGGCATGGGTGATGACGCAATTGGGGCCGATACGGCTGCCATCACCGATCTCGACACCGCGCCCGATCACCACATTGTTGCCGATGCGCACGTTGGCGCCGATCTTCGCGCCCGCGCCGATCTCACCGCCCGGACCGATCTCGGTGCCTTCGCCGATACTGGCGGTGGGGTGAACTGGCTGGGGGCTGCGGACACCCGGCTGCAGCTTTTCCGGTGGATAGAAGATATGTCCCACCTGCGCGAAAGCCAGGCGCGGGTTGGGCGCCACCAGCAAGGTCACGCCATGCGGCAGGGTCGCCAGTTTTTCGTTGGTGACGACCACGCTGGCCTTGGTGACGGCAAAGGCATTGGCATATTTGCCGTCGCTGAACAGCGAAACGTCGCCGGGCTCGGCGCTTTCCAGCGAAGCGACATCGCGCAGGGAAAGATCGCCCGGGCCGCCCTTCTGCACCTCCGCGCCGATGCGCGCGGCGATATCGGCCAGGGTGAAAGGTCCGGCCCGTTCATAGAACCTGTCGTCAGTCATGGGGCGGACCCTAGTCGATGGCTGGGCTGGCTGGCAAACCGTGGCGGCCCTTGCCGAAGTCAGGCATTGGCGCTTTCGTAGGCTTCGGTGGCGCTCAGCCACGCCTTCTCCGCCGCTTCCAGCTTGCGCGCGGCGTCGGCGCGTTTTTTCGACACCGATGTGGCCTTGGCGGGATCCTTGCTGAACAGCAAAGGATCGGACAGCGCCTTGTCCAGCTTGGCGAGCTCGCCGGTCAGGGTGGCGATCTGATGCTCGGCGGCCGTGACCTTGTCCTTGAGCGGCTTGAGCTGGGCCCGCTTCTCGGCATTGCTGCGGCGGGCTTCTTCCCTGCTGGCTTTCGCCTCGGGCTCACTGCGGACCGCGCTTCTTTGCGTCGGTGTGTTGTCGCCGGTGAGCAGATAGCGGCGGTAATCGTCCAGATCGCCTTCGAATGGCGTGACCTTGCCGTCGGCCACCAGCAGCAGCCGTTCGGCGGTCGCCTCGATCAGGCGGCGGTCGTGACTGACCAGGATCACCGCGCCGTCGAAATCGTTCAGCGCCGTCAGCAGCTCGTTGCGGGCGTCAATGTCCAGATGGTTGGTCGGTTCGTCGAGGATGAGCAGGTTTGGCTTGTCGAGCGTGGCCAGCGCCAGCATCAATCGCGCCCGCTCGCCGCCGGACAATTGCCCCACCAGGGTCTGCTGTTTGTCCTGGGAGAAACCAAAACCGCCCAACTGACCCCGCACCTGTTCCACCGTCAGCTTGGGGCGCAGCCGCTGCAGGGTCAGGATCGGCGTGACGGACGTATCCAGTTCTTCCGCCTGATGCTGGGCGAAATAACCCACCACCAGCTTGCGCGCCGGGGTGAACTCACCCGCCATCGCCTGCAGCTTGCCGGCCAGCAGCTTGGCCATGGTGGATTTGCCGTTGCCGTTCTTGCCGAGCAGCGCCACGCGGTCTTCTGGATCGAAACGGAAGGACAGGCCCGTCAGGATCGGTTTGCCTGGCTCATAGCCGACGCTGGCGCGGTCCATGGTGACCAGCGGCGGGGAGGCGGGCGTCGCCTCCGGGATATGGATGGGCGCGACGTGCTCGTCGGGCGGCACTTCGACCAAAGCCATCTTGGACAGCATCTTCATGCGGCTCTGGGCCTGGCGCGCCTTGGAGGCCTGGGCCTTGAAGCGGTCGACAACGGCCTGCATGTGGGCGCGGGCCGCCTCCTGCTTCTTGGCGAAAGCCAGGTCGTTGGCGCGGGCCGCGGCGCGGGTTTCCACGAAGGTATCGTAGCCACCGGTGTAGAGCTTCAGCCGGCCGCGCTCCAGATGCAGAATGAATTCGCAGGCCGTGTTCAGCAGGTCGCGGTCATGACTGACGATCAGGATGGTGCCGCGATATTTCTGGATGAAGTTCTCCAGCCACAAGACGCCTTCCAGATCGAGATAGTTGGTGGGCTCGTCCAGCAGCAGAAGGTCCGGCGCCGCGAACAGCACGGCCGCCAGCGCCACACGCATGCGCCAGCCGCCGGAAAATTCGCGGCAGGGTCTGAGCTGGTCTTCGGCGGAGAAGCCCAGGCCGGCCAGAATCTCGGCGGCGCGGGCCGGCGCGGTGTAAGCGTCGATCGCATCCAGGCGGTGATAGATTTCGCCCAGGCGATGGCCGTCGGTTTCATGTTCGGCTTCGGCCAGAAGTTTCAGCCGTTCCGGATCGGCCTCCAGCACGGTGTCGAGCAGGCTGGTATCGGTGCCGGGGGCTTCCTGCGCCACAGAGCCGACGCGCCAGGCCGAAGGCCAACTCACCTCGCCGTCATCGGCGTGAAGCTGGCCCAGAATGACCTTGAACAGGGTGGACTTGCCCGCGCCATTGCGCCCCACCAGGCCGATGCGCCGGCCGGCAGGCAGGTTGGCGGTCGCCCCCTTGAGGATTTCCCGGCCCGCGATCCGGACCGTGACATTGTCGATTGCCAGCATTTGGGGGCCTTATAACGGTCCTTGCCCTTTCCTCAAGCCCGTTGCATAAGGCGGCCGTTTCCCCCTTTTTCGGAGCTTTCATGGCCGTCGAGCGCACCCTTTCGATCATCAAGCCGGACGCGACGCGCCGGAATCTCACCGGCAAGATCATCGCCAAATTCGAGGATGCCGGCCTGCGCGTGATCGCCAGCCGCCGCATCCGCCTGTCGCGCGCCGATGCCGAGGCGTTTTACGGCGTTCACCGCGAGCGCCCCTTCTTCCCCAGCCTGGTCGAATTCATGACCTCGGGCCCGGTGGTGGTGCAGGTGCTGGAAGGCGAGGGCGCCATCGCCAAGAACCGCGAAGTGATGGGCGCCACCAATCCGGCCAATGCCGCGCCTGGCACCATCCGCAAGGAGTTCGCCGAGTCGATCGAGGCCAATTCGGTGCATGGCTCCGACGCCCCCGAAACCGCCGCCAACGAGATCCGGTTCTTCTTCCGCGATCTCGATATCGTCGGTTAACCTTTTTCGTCATGGCCCGCTTTATGCGGGCCATCCATAACCCTATTGCAGCCGGCTTGAACTATCGCGATCTGAATCGCGATAGTTCGCCGATGCGACCAGAACGCATCTACTACATCTACATCCTTGCCAGCGGCCCAAGTGGAACGCTGTACACCGGCATGATCAACGACTTGGCGCGCCGTATTTATGAGCATCGCGAAGGCCTGGTCGAAGGTTTTACCAAGCGTTACGGCGTCAAGCGTCCCGCATATTTTGAAACGTTTGCAACCGCTGCCGATGCGATCCGGCGCGAGACCCGGATCAAGAAATATCCGCGCGTCTGGAAGCTGAATTTGATTGCAGGAATGAATCCGGATTGGCGTGATCTTGCGGAAACGCTCAACGGGTGAGACCGTATGGATGGCTCGGACGTGGAGTTTACCCTCCGACCGCGCTTTCGCGCGGTTCGGGGGGCCGGGCCATGACGAGTTGAGGTGCATATGCAGGGCAAGACCGTCATCATCACTGGCGCCACCTCCGGCATCGGGGAAGTCGCCGCTATCCGGCTGGCGGAACAGGGCGCCCGCATCGTCTTCACCGCGCGCGAGCAGGCGCGCGCCGACGCCACCATGGCCAAGCTGCGCAAGGCCAATCCGGGCGCCGATCACACCGTCCACATGGCCGATCTTTCCACCCTGGCGGAAATGAAGCGGGTGGGGTCGGAGTTGGCGCGCGAGCCGCAGATCGACGTGCTGGTCAACAACGCCGGCGCCATGTTCAACAGGCGGCAGGAAACCGCCGATGGGCTGGAGATGACCTTCGCCCTCAACCACATGGCCTATTTCGTCATTACCGAACTGCTGCGGCCCAAGCTGAAGCCCGGCGCGCGCATCGTCACCACCGCGTCCAACGCCCATCGCGGCGCCAAGCTGGACTTCGACGACCTGCAGTCGCGCAGATGGTATGCGGGCTTTCCGGTCTATTCCAAATCCAAGCTCTGCAACATCCTGTTCAGCCGCGAGCTGGCCCGCCGCCTGAAAGGCAGTGGCATCACCGCCAACGCGCTGCATCCGGGTTTTGTCGCCACGCGATTCGGCGACAATTCCGGCGGGCTGATGCGCACGGTGTTCAAGGTGGCCAAGCCGATTGGCGCCATATCGCCCGAAGAGGGCGCCAAGACCATTATCTATCTGTCATCTTCCGCCGATGTCGCAGACATCAGCGGCGAATATTTCTATGAATGCAAAATCGCCACGCCCAGCCCCGAGGCCCGCAATGATGATGATGCCGCAAAATTGTGGTCCATTTCGGAAGGCATAGCGGCACTCTGATGCGGATTGCCGAACGGATTTTTCAGCTCACGGTCTTCGTGGTCGCGGTCTTCATGATTTGGGGCGGCGGCTTTTTCTGGCGCGAGCTGCTGCCGGGCGATTATACCCGCACCAACACTTATACGCTTTACCGCACCGTGCCGGCGCCGCCGGTGGGCCCGCGCTTCTGCCCGCTCGTGGATACCGGCCGATATGGCCTGGTTGGGCCCTGCAACTTCGTGCCGCCCTTTGTCTGGTGGCTGGAACGGCGGTCTAAAGAAAAATCGTTCGGTCTTGCACAAGCCTGACCTTGCCGTCGGCCAGAAGTTTCAGGGCGTCGGGGTAGAGCTTGTGCTCCACGGCCAGGATGCGCGTGGCCAGGCTCTCCGGCGTGTCGCCAGGTTCGACCGGCACCCTGGCCTGGGCGATCACGGGCCCAGCATCCAGCTCCGGCACCACGAAATGCACGCTGGCGCCGCTTTCCGCTTCCCCCGCCGCGATGACCCGCTCATGCACCTTGGTGCCGCGATAGGCCGGCAGCAGCGAGGGATGAATGTTGATCAGCCTGCCTTCCCAGGCGCGCGCAAACCCGTCGGACAGGATGCGCATGAAGCCCGCCAGCACCACCAGCTCGGCGCCGGCGGCGCGCAGTGCGGCATCCAGCTCGGCGTCGAAGGCTTCGCGGCTCTTGCCGCCATGAGGCACGACCTGGGTGGCGATGCCGGCGGCGCGGGCTTTCTCCAGGCCGCCGGCGTTTTCCATGTTGGAAATCACCAGGATGATTTTGTAGCTGCCATCCTGCGCCGCGATCAAAGCGCCCAGATTGGTGCCGCGCCCGGAAATCAGAACGGCAACGCGTTTCAAAGCTGCAAGGCTCCGCGATAGACCACCTTGGCTTCGCCGTCTCCCGCAACCAGCTTGCCGATGCGCGCGGCATGGTCGCCGGCTTCCTGGAACGCGTCGATCACCTGGCCGGCATGTTTTTCATCGGCCACCGCGACCATGCCAATGCCGCAATTGAAGGTGCGCAGCATTTCGCTTCCGGCGATACCCGCCTGTTTGGCCAGCCATTGGAAGACCGGCAACACGGCAATGGCGCCCAGATCCACCTCTGCGTCCAACCCGTCGGGCAAGCAGCGCGGCAGATTATCGGTGATACCGCCGCCGGTGACATGCGCCAGACCCTTGATCCCGCCCGTCCGCATGGCTTCGAGAGCCGAACGCACATAAAGCCGCGTGGGCGTCAGCAACGCTTCGCCCAGGCTTTTGCCGGGAGCGAAAGGCGCGGCTGCGTCCAGAGAGAGCCCGGAATGCTCCACGACCTTGCGCACCAGCGAGAACCCATTGGAATGCACGCCCGACGAAGCGAGGCCGATCAGCACATCGCCTTCGCGCATCGTGCCGGTTTTGGGCAGAATGGCGTTGCGCTCCACCGCGCCCACGGCAAAACCGGCGAGATCGAAATCGCCCTTGGCATAGACGCCTGGCATTTCGGCGGTTTCCCCGCCAATCAGCGCGCAGCCTGATTGCTTGCAGGCGCGCGCGATGCCCTCGACCACCACTGCGGCCTTATCCACTTCCAGCTTGCCGGTAGCGTAGTAATCCAGAAAGAACAGCGGCTCGGCGCCCTGTACCACGATGTCGTTGACGCACATCGCGACCAGATCCTGGCCCAGCCCTTCGAAACGGCCGGTATCGATGGCGAGCTTGAGCTTGGTGCCGACGCCGTCTGTTCCGGCCACCAGGATGGGATCCCTGAAGCCGGCCGCCTTGAGATCGAACAGGCCGCCAAACCCGCCCAGATCGGCATCAGCGCCGCGGCGACGGGTGGCCCGGGCGGCCGGCGCGATGCGCTCCACCAGCGCTTCGCCGGCGTCAATGTCTACGCCCGCGTCTTTATAAGTCAGGCCGTTTTTGGCCTTAGGATCATCTGCTGGCATGGCACCCCTTTAAATAGGCGATGGCGGGGGCGCAAGCAGCGGAGCCGTGCCACGCACACCTTCCGAAACAGGCGCAATTTTGTCAGATTTGCCACGGTGTTAGGTGCCTTTCGCCGCCTCGGGCCCATCGGTATAGTTGCGCCCCGTTCAAAAGGCCCCGCATGAGCTTCCGCATCCTTGCCGTTTTTGCCCTCGTCCTGTTGTTTGCTCCTGCTGTGGTGCGTCCTGCCCTGGCGCAGGAGAACAGCCTTTTCACGGTCTCCGGCGTCCATGTGGATGCCAGCGGCGCCTCCTCGACCGAGGCGCTGAACAGCGCCATCGCCCAGGGGCGGGCCAAGGCTTTCCAGATTCTGTACCGCCGCATGACCCGTCAGGCCGATTGGCCGCGGCAGCCGGCCCTGGACGGGGCGGCGCTGTTGCGTCTTTCCCGCGGCTATTCGATCGCCAATGAACGGCGTTCCACCACCCGCTACGTCGCCGATGTCACCTTTCTGTTCAATCCGGAGGCGGTGGCGCGGCTGTTGCGCGCCTCCCAGATCGCCTTCTCCCAGACCCAGGCGCGGCGCATCCTGGTGATTCCCATGTCGCCCGGCGTGGGCCACGGGCCGTGGGCCAGTGCCCTGGCATCTCCCGCGTTGCGCGACAGCCT
>CAYQZM010000121.1:0-8608 GCA_964421935.1 uncultured Rhizobium sp.
CCGAAGAAGTTCACGAAAGCGCCGAAATCCATCACCTTGACGATCTTGCCGTCATAGATCTGGCCGACTTCCGGCTCGGCGGTCAGGCCGCGGATCCACTTGATCGCCGCCTTGATCGACTCGCCGTCGGCGGACGCCACCTTCACCGTGCCGTCGTCCTCGACATTGATCTTGGCGCCGGTCTTTTCCACGATTTCGCGGATCACCTTGCCGCCGGTGCCGATCACGTCGCGGATCTTGTCGGTCGGGATCTTGATCTGCTCGATGCGCGGGGCGTGTTCGCCCAGTTCGGCGCGGGCGCCGGTGATGGCCTTGTTCATCTCGCCCAGGATGTGCATGCGCCCACCCTTGGCCTGCTCCAGCGCGACCTTCATGATTTCCTTGGTGATGCCGGAAATCTTGATGTCCATCTGCAGCGAGGTGACGCCGTCTTCGGTGCCTGCCACCTTGAAGTCCATGTCGCCCAGGTGATCTTCATCACCCAGAATGTCCGACAGGACGACATAGCGGTCGCCTTCCAGGATCAGGCCCATGGCGATGCCGGCGGTGGGCTTCTTGATCGGAACGCCCGCATCCATCAGCGCCAGCGAGGTGCCGCAGACCGTCGCCATCGAAGACGAGCCATTCGACTCGGTGATCTCCGACACGACACGGATCGTGTAGGGGAATTCCTCCTTCTTGGGCAGCATCGGATGGATGGCGCGCCAGGCGAGCTTGCCGTGGCCGATTTCGCGGCGCCCCGGCGAACCCATGCGGCCGGTTTCACCGACCGAGTAGGGCGGGAAATTGTAATGCAGCATGAAGGTTTCCTTGCCGGTCCCCATCAGGCTGTCGATGAACTGCTCATCCTCGGCGGTGCCCAGAGTGGCGACGACGATCGCCTGGGTTTCGCCGCGGGTGAACAGGGCCGAACCATGGGTGCGAGGCAGGATGCCCACTTCCGCCAGGATCGGGCGCACCGTGGTCAGGTCGCGACCGTCGACGCGCTTCTTGGTGTCCAGCACCGCGTTGCGCATCACATCGGCTTCGACGTCATGCAACAAACCCCCATAGACATTGGCCGGCACCTGACCTTCGCCTTCGCCGACGAACTGTTCGGCATACTTCTTCTTGATGGCCGACAGCGCATCGCGGCGTTCGAACTTGACGGGGATCTGGAAAGCCTTGGACAGTTCGGCGCCGGTCGCGGCCTTGATCGCCTTGCGCGTTGCGGCATGGACGTCTTCCGGTACCGCGCGCGGATCCTTGGCCGCCTTTTCCGCCAGGCGGATGATGGCATTGATCGCCGTCTGCATCTGCTCATGGCCGAACACCACCGCGCCCAGCATGACCTCTTCCGTCAGTTCCTGGGCTTCGGATTCCACCATCATCACCGCATCGCGGGTGCCCGCCACCACCAGATCGAGCTGGGATTCCGGATAGGTGTCGATCAGCGGGTTGAGGACATACTCGCCGTTGATGTAGCCGACGCGGGCAGCACCGATCGGGCCCATGAAGGGCAGGCCCGAAAGCGTCAGCGCCGCGGAGGCGGCGATCATCGCCACGACATCGGGATCGTTTTCCTGATCGTGGCTCAGCACCTGGGCCACCACCAGCACTTCATTCTTGAAGCCGTCGGCGAACAACGGGCGCACCGGACGGTCGATCAGGCGCGAGATCAGGGTCTCGCGTTCGGTCGGGGCGCGCTCGCGCTTGAAATAGCCGCCCGGAATCTTGCCGGCGGCGTAATAGCGTTCCTGATAGTTGACAGTGAGGGGGAAGAAATCCTGGCCTTCCTTGGCCGACTGGGCGCCGACGGCGGTGGCCAGCACGACGGTTTCGCCATAGGTGGCCAGCACGGCACCATCGGCCTGGCGGGCGATCTTGCCCGTCTCAAGCGTCAGGGTGCGGCCGCCCCATTCGAAGCTTTCCTTGTGAATATTGAACATTTTGATTTTCTTTCATCATCGCCCGAGAGCCGGATCGCTCGCGGGCCTTGCTTATGGTCCCCCTATGGGACCCTGCTCAGCGGAAGCTCATCCCCCGCAAAGCAAAAGCACGGCCTCAAGGCTTTGCCCCGAGACCGTGCCAATTCTGTTGGCGGACGCCGATCAGCGGCGCAGGCCCAGCTTGGAGATCAGGGCTTCGTAGCGCTTGGCGTCCTTGGCCTTGATGTAATCGAGCAAACCACGACGCTGCGACACCATCTTGATCATGCCGCGACGGGAATGATTGTCCTTGGCGTGGGTCTTGAAATGCTCGGTAAGGTTGGAGATGCGCTCCGACAGGATTGCGATCTGCACTTCCGGCGAACCGGAATCGTTCTCGCCGGTCGCGTATTGGGCGATCAGCTCTTTCTTGCGTTCAGGCGTTATCATCGGTCATCCGTGATTTGAGAAGTTGAAGACGCGAAATGGCCGAAGCTCTCCTTCGGCGATTTCGGCCAATGCCACGGGCGATCCATCCGCGTCCTTCAGAAAGACGGTCTGGCCGTGGAGCTCGCCGTCACCGAGTCCTTCCCGAATCCGCGCGAAGAGGCCGCTGCGGATGAGGATGGGGTTGCCGGATCGGATGCGAACCGTATCTGGAGCCGAAACAGCCAGCGCCGGGATGCCGTCCAGCGCGGTTGCCAGGGGCCTCAAATACCCAAAAGCGGCGGGACTATGCATAAAAGGGGTCAGGGTATCCAGCCCGACCGCATCTTTTTCCTCCCAGCTGCCAAGCCGGGTCCGGCGCAGGGCCGAAACATGGCCCAGGGTGCCCAGGGCCTGGGCGATATCGCGGACCCAAGAGCGGACGTAAGTCCCTTTACCGCAAAGGATTTCGAACTCCGCCGAATCCGGCCCGGCGGTCAGCAGCCGGGCCTCGAACACTTCCACCGGCCGGGGTTCCAAGGTCACCTGCTCCCCGTCCCGGGCCAGGTCATAGGCCCGCTCCCCGCCCACCTTGATGGCGGAATAGGCCGGCGGCACCTGGTTCAGGGTCCCGATGAAGCGGGGCAGCACAGCCTCGATTTCAGCCTGGGTGGGACGCTTGTCGGAGGTGCCCGTGACCGCGCCCTCAGTGTCGTCACTATCCCGGCTTTCGCCCCAGGTGGCGGTGAAGCGGTAGGTCTTATCCGCATCCATGGCGTAGGGGACGGTCTTGGTCGCCTCACCCAGCGCGATCGCCAGGATGCCGGTTGCCAGGGGATCGAGCGTTCCGGCATGGCCGGCCTTCTGGGCATCGAAGATGCGCCGCACCGCCGCCACGCCTTGCGTCGATGTCATGCCCTTGGGTTTGTCCAGGACCACCCAGCCATGGACGGGATTACCCTTTTTGCGGCGTCCCATCAGTCTTGATCTTCATCATCATGGGTTGCAGCCAAATCCCGCTGCACTTCCGGCGACTTGAGAATGGTTTCGATCTTCTGCGCTTCGGCAAAGGATTCATCCTCGACGAAACGAAGGTCGGGGGTGAACTTCATGGCGATCAGATGTCCCATCTCGCCGCGCAAAAATCCCTTATGCCGGTTCAGCGCCGCCACGATCTCTTTCGCGTGCTTGCCACCCAGAGGTTCGCAATAGACCGTGGCATAGCGCATATCGGGCGACGGCTTGACCTGGGTGATGGTGACGGAAACGCCCTCCAGCTCCGGATCGCGGATTTCATGCTCGCGCAGCACCTGGGCCAACGCATGGCGCAACGCCTCCCCGACCCGCAGCTGGCGCTGTGATGGCCCCGAAGGACCATCGTGGCGCCCGGTGCGGCGGGCGCCGGCATGACGGGGTGATCGGCTGGTGGGGCGGCGGGACATCTGACTAATTCTCCGGATAACCGAACTGGCGCACGAACGGCGCCAACATGGGAAGAACAAGGATGAGTTCGCGGCCATAGCGGCGCCATTGCGCCAGGCCCGCATCCGACAGGCCACGCGCCACCTGGGCGCCGGAGGGCGTGTCGATATTCTGCGCCGCGGCGCGGGCCGCAAAAGCGCGCATTTCCTCGCGCCAGGAAAGACCCAGGACATCGCACAGCCGGCGCGCCTCGTTTTCGAAACCGGTCACCAGGTTTTCGTGGCGCGTCTCGGTGATATCCAGCGCCAGCTTGCCGCGATAAATGCCGATCAGCCGCATGACCGCCGCATAATAGGCGGCCGTGGTTTCGAGGGTCGTGAACTCATACATGCCCGCGTTCATGCCAAAGCGCCGGCGGAAACAGGACAGCACCACATCGCGCGGATCGCGCAGCGCCAGGATGATTTTCGCACGCGGGAACAGTTTGGCGATCAGCGGCAGAAACACTGAATTGAGCGGCATCTTGTCGATGAAGACCGGCGAGGACGGCGAGACGCCCGCTTCCGCCACGCGCTTCCAATAATGCCGCCGCCACGATTCCAGATCGCCATCGGAAAGCCCCCCAAGCCGGTCGAGATCGGCGTTGCTGCCGAAGAAGGCCACGGCCGAATCCTGCAGGCAGGTACGTTCTTCCATCGCCGTCACCTCGGGATGGCTGGCAAGCACCTGTTCCAGCAAAGTGGTGCCGGAGCGGGGGAAACCGACCAGAAAGACATGGACGCGCGCAGACTCCGGCGCGGTCGCGCGCCAGGCGGCAGAATCGGCAGCCGCAAAATAGTCCGCCAGGCGCGCTTCACGCGCGGCCACGCTTTCCAGCCCTTCCATGTTGGGCGCATATGCCTCGCGCAATAGGGCCTTGGACTGGGCATAAGCGGCGAAGGCTTCAGCGGGCCGGTCCTGCGCGTCCAGCACATCGCCGGCCAGGCTCAAGGCGAAGGCGCGGTTGATGGCACCCAGATCAGGGCGCTGCGAAATCGCCGCCACCACACGTTCGGCGGTGACAATGTCTTTGTCCGCCAGCGCGGTCTCAGCCATGACGATACCGGCGGTGACGTCATTGGCGTCAATCGCCAGCGCGCGGCCCGCGCGGTCGCGCGCCGCCTTCAGATCGCCGCGCCGCACTGCCAGCAACGCCAGCCGCGACAGCGCCGCCGACTGAGCCGGATTCAGAAGCAGCGCCTGTTCAAATCCGGCACGGGCGGCGTCCAGCTCGCTCAAATCCTCCAGCGCGAGAGCCCGGGCGAAGTGCGAGCGCGCCTCCGGCTTGACCCTGATCGCGGCATCGAAGGCCTCCACCGCCTCGCGTGGACGGCCCAACCGGGACAGGCACTCACCCAGGGCATAAAGCAGGTCCAGGTGATTGGGCATCTGCTGGCGGGCGCGCAGCAAGAGCGGCAGGGCGCTATCATTGGCACCGGCGCGCATGCGCCCCAGCGCCGCCAGTGACAACAGAGTGGGATGCTCGGCCCCCGCGCCCACCGCATTTTCGCTGAGCGTCATCGCCTTGGACATGTCGCGCGCCCACAAAGCCGCCTCCACCGCCGCAAGGGTCTGGGCATGCCCGGCTGAGAGGGGCCCGCTCGCGGTCATGCGTTACGCCGGATGAAAGGCGTCAGAGCGCCGCTCTAGAGCGCACGTTGAATTGTTTCGACCTCGAAACATTCGATGACGTCACCCTTCTGCATGTCCTGATAATTGGCGAAGGCCATGCCGCATTCCTGGCCGGTCTGCACCTCACGCACTTCGTCCTTGAAGCGCTTGAGCGTGGAGAGCTCGCCCTCGTGAATGACGACATTGTCGCGGATCAGCCGCACCTTGGCGCCGCGGCGGACCACGCCCTCGGTGACCTTGCAGCCCGCCACCTTGCCGACCTTGGAGATGTTGAACACTTCCAGGATTTCGGCATTGCCCAGGAACTTCTCGCGGGTCTCGGGCGTGAGCAGGCCGGACAGCGCCGCTTTCACGTCATCCACCAGATTGTAGATGATGTTGTAGTAGCGGATTTCCACGCCCTCGCGCTTGGCGCGGTCGCGGGCCTGGTTGTTGGCGCGGACGTTGAAGCCGAACACGCCGGCACCGCTGGCATGGGCCAGGATCACATCGCTTTCGGTGATGCCGCCAACGCCGGACTGCAGGATCTGCACGCCGACCTCGTCGGTGCCCAGCTTGGCCAGCGCGCCCTGGATGGCTTCGGACGAGCCCTGCACGTCGGTCTTGAGCACCAGCGGCAACAGGCGCTTTTCGCCGGCTTCGCGGGTCTTGAGCAACTGATCGAGCGTCTGGCGTGACGACGAAGCCTGGCGCTGTTCGCGGCGCTTGCGGCCACGATATTCGGCCACCTCGCGGGCGCGAGCTTCCGATTCCACCACCACCATTTCATCGCCGGCTTCCGGCGGGGCCGAAAGACCTAGCACCTCGACCGGCGTGGAAGGCCCCGCCGACTGCACGGTCTCGCCGCGCTCATTGGCCAACAGACGCACACGACCCCATTCGGCGCCGGCCACGACAATGTCGCCCACTTTCAGGGTGCCGCGCTGCACCAGCACGGTGGCCACCGGGCCACGGCCCTTGTCCAGCTTGGCTTCGACCACTGCACCTTCGGCGGGACGGTTGGGATTGGCTTTCAGATCCAGGATTTCGGCCTGCAGCAGGATGGCTTCTTCCAGTTTGTCCAGGCCCATGGCCTTGGTGGCGGAGACTTCGACGGACTGCACCTCGCCGCCCATGTCTTCGACCTGGACCTCATGCTGCAGCAATTCGGTCTTCACCCGGGTGGGATTGGCATCGCCCTTGTCGATCTTGTTGACCGCCACGATCATCGGCACGCCGGCCGCCTTGGCGTGGGCGATGGCTTCCACCGTCTGGGGCATGACGCCGTCATCGGCCGCCACCACCAGGATCACCAGGTCGGTGACCTTGGCGCCGCGCGCGCGCATCTGGGTGAAGGCGGCGTGGCCGGGCGTATCCAGGAAGGTGATCTTCTGGCCCGATTTCAGGTTCACCTGATAGGCGCCGATATGCTGGGTGATGCCGCCGGCTTCGCCCGCCGCCACGTCGGTCCTGCGCATCGCATCCAGGAGCGAGGTCTTGCCATGGTCGACATGGCCCATGACGGTGACCACCGGCGGACGCGATTCCAGATGGGAATCCTCGTCCTTGGCGCCGGTCAGGCCTTCCAGCACGTCGCTTTCGGCCACGCGCTTGACCACATGGCCATATTCCGTGGCCACCAGTTCGGCCGTGTCGGCATCGATCACGTCGTTCGGCGTGGCCATCATGCCGTTCTTCATCAGCACCTTGATCACGTCGACAGTTCGCCGGGCCATGCGGTTGGCCAGATCGGCCACCGTGATGGTTTCGGGAATGGTGATGTCGCGCGGACCGGCGGGCCCGGCAGGAGCCTGCTGATGGCCCTTATTCACGCGCTGCAGATGGCGGCGATAGCTGGCCACAGAGCGCACGCGTTCGTCATCGTCGGACAGCGCGCGGGTGACGGTCAGCTTGCCGCGACGGCGTTCGCCTTCGGCCTTCTTGGGCGCGGGCGTCTTGGGCGCCCCCGGCTTGCCGGGGCCGCCTTTCTTGCCGCTCTCTTCTTCCTCTTCATTTTCCAGGCGGCGGCGCGGAGCTTCCGCGGCTTCCGGCGTCTTGGGGGCCTCGAAGCGGCGGGCCGCTTCCTGCTCGGCCCGCTTTTTGGCGGCTTCATCGGCGGCCTTGCGCGCTTCTTCTTCGACTTTGCGCTTTTCGGCGGCGGCGTGCTCGGCCTTGAGCTGTTCTTCCTCACGGGCGCGGCGCTCGGCTTCCTGTTCCGCCAGGCGCCGGGCTTCGCTGTCGGAGACGCGCGCATCGGCCAGAGCCGCGGCGCGGCGGGCCTTTTCCTCTTCGGACAATTGGCGCAGCACCACACCGCCGCGGGTGGGCGCGGCCGGCTTGACCGCCTCGGCCTTGGCGGCCACGGGCTTGTCTGCCGGTTTCTCGGCAGCTTTGGCTGTCGGCTTGGGCGGGGTGGCGGACCGCTTCTTCTCCACCACCACGGCCTTGGTGCGGCCATGGCTGAAGCTCTGCTTGACGGTGGAAGTTTCCGTCTTCTTCAGAGACAGCGTCTTGGCCGGCCGTTTGGTTTCGTCAGTATCGCTCATGAATCTCTTTCATTCCGGGCCGGGGGACGGGCGCGGAAACCCGAAAGGCGTTCCGCGTCCAGGATAAGTCGTTCCGCCAGGCCGCCCGGCTGGACGGCGGCATGTATCACATTCTCGCGTCCCAGCGCCAAGCCCAATTCGGCGCTGGTCAGGCTTTCGATCACCACGCAGTTCAATTCCATGCGATGCGCGGCGGCGTACAATTTGCGCTTGCCGTCGGCAGCACCATCGAAGGCTTCGATCAGCACCTTCGGCGGCTTGGCCCCTTCCAACGCACGCAGCACATTGTCGAAGCCCAGCACCAGCGCGCCGGACCGGCGCGCGATGCCGAGATCCCCCAGCATGCGCGTGACCAGCGCCTTTTCGGCACGATCGGCGAGATCGGTGGTGGCGGTGACCTGTGTCTTGGCGGCGCGGGAGAAAAGTTTCTTCTCCACCGCTTTGGCGATGGCCTGGCGCGAGGCTTCCACCCACAGGCCCCGCCCCGGCAGCTTGGCGGCCACGTCGGGCACCACCACGCCATCGGGGCCGGCGACAAAGCGCAACAGACGATGCTCGGGCAAAACCTCGCCCGACACGATGTCGCGCCGTTCGCCCGCGTCCGCGCGCGAACCCACCAAAGAATCGCGCGCGCCGTGTTACGTCAATTACATTTTG
>CAYQZM010000122.1:0-28232 GCA_964421935.1 uncultured Rhizobium sp.
GCCGCCAACAAGGGCCGGCTTGGCAAGACGCTGTGGACCGAAGGCGATGCCGGCGAGAAGATCCGCGTCCAGGGCGTGTGGGATGCCGAAGAAGAAGCCCGCAATGTCGCCGGCGAGGCGGAAAATCTGCACCGCCAGAACCATCCCTGGGCACAGATGGCCGTGCTGGTACGTGCGTCCTTCCAGATGCGCGAATTCGAAGACCGCTTCATCAGCCTTGGCCTGCCCTATCGCGTGATCGGCGGCCCGCGTTTCTATGAGCGGCAGGAAATCCGCGATGCCATGGCCTATCTGCGGTTGATCGCGCAGGGCGATGACGATCTTGCGTTCGAGCGCATCGTCAACAAGCCCAAGCGCGGCATCGGCGACGCCAGTGTGGCGACCTTGCACAACTATGCCCGTGCCCGCTCCTTGCCGCTGCTGGCTGCCGCGCGCGAGATCGCCGACAGTGACGAGCTGCCGCCCAAGGCACGCAAGGCGCTTTCCGAACTCACCGCCAATTTTTCGCGTTGGACCGAAACCTCGAAGGTTCTCCCTCACACCGAACTGGCGGAAATGGTGCTGGACGAATCCGGCTATACCGACATGCTGAAGGCCGACAAGTCGGCGGAGGCGCCGGGCCGGCTGGACAATTTGAAGGAATTCGTCCGCTCGATGGAAGCGTTTGAATCCCTGCATGGCTTCCTGGAGCATGTCAGCCTGGTGATGGAAATCGCGCAGGATGAATCCGGCGATCGCATCAATCTGATGACCTTGCATGCCGCCAAGGGGCTGGAGTTCAACACCGTCTTCCTGCCCGGCTGGGAGGAAGGCCTGTTCCCCAGCCAGCGCACCATGGACGAGAACGGCATGGCCGGGCTGGAGGAAGAGCGGCGTCTGGCCTATGTCGGCCTGACGCGGGCGCGCCGGCGGGTGCGCATTTCCTTTGCCGCCAATCGCCGGGTGCATGGCTCATGGCAGGCGGCGCTGCCGTCGCGTTTCATCAAGGAAATTCCCGAGGCCCATGTCGATGCGGTGGTGGATGAAGGCTTTTACGGCGGCTATGCCGGCTTCCGCGACAATGGCCAGGCGGCGGAGTTCGGCTCGACCTATGATTCACCGGGCTGGAAGCGCGCCCAGGCCAACCGGGAGGCCAATCGCGCCGCCGGCGGCATGCGCACCCGCCCGCCCTTGATCGAGGCCCAGGCCTGGAGCGTGCAGACCTCCGATCCCTCCGCTTCGGCCTATGCCCGTGGCGACCGCGTCTTCCACCAGAAGTTCGGTTATGGCCGCGTCACTTTTGTGGAAGGCAACAAGCTGACAGTCGCTTTCGACAAGGCCGGCGAGAAGCGGGTGATTGACCAGTTTGTCAGCCGCGCCTGATTATTTCGGCGCCATCGGCATGTGCAAGGTGGCGCTGATGAACTCGCCCTGCACATCGGTGTACCAGTGCGGCGTGTTCGGCGGCACCAGAATGTAATCGCCTTTCGTCACCTTCTGCGGCGTCCCGCCCTTAATCGCGGTGCCGGCGAGATTGGCGCCATTGTCCTTGGGATTGACCAGAGTACCGCCGGTGACCAAGGTGCAGCCGCCGCCCACCACATAGATCAGCTCGGCCTGCTGTTTGTGCACGCTGGGGGGCGTGGTCGTCGTCCGATATTCCAGCTGCACGGGATAGGGCCCGACCGAAGCGATGATCTCCACCGTGTTGCCGCCCTTGTGTTCGGCCTTGGCCTTGGCGATCAGGCCCTCCACCTCGGCGGCGGAGGCGAACAGCTTGGTCGGGACTTGGCGCTCCTGTGCGGCGGCGGGAGCCGCGAAGGCCAGCAAGGCGGCAATCAGGAAAAATCCATGTTTCATCATCATGACATCTCCCAAAAAGCGGTTTCGTTTATCTATGGCACATGCAGGGTCGCCAGCACGAAGGTGCCATCGGTCCGCGCCAGATGGGCCTCGCCCTTTGGCACAAAAATCCAATCGCCTTTCTTCATGGGGTGGTCGACACCGCCGGCAATCGCGTCGCCATCGATATTGGCGCCCAGATCCTTAGGATTCACCACCGTGCCGCCGGCGATAATCACGCCCTCGCCCTCCAGCACATACATGAACTCACCATCATTCTTGTGCACCGAGGCGATGCCGCCGCGGCCACTTTGGCTTTTTCGGTCATGGCAGGCAGATCAGCCGCGTGATTGATCAGTTTTGGCGCCGCACGGCCAGCGGCCGGCGCCGTCTCGCCCGTGCGCGGCACATGCAGGGTCGCCAGCACGAAAGGAGCGGCCGCGTCAGGCACCATCATATGCGCGGTGCCCTGAGGCACGAACAGCATGTCGCCCTTCACCAGATGCTGGGGCGCCCCGCCGCTAATGTCCTTGCCCGAAATATTGCCGTTGGTGCCGCTGACGGCATCCACCAGGGTGCCACCGGTGGTGACGGTGCCTGCCCCATCCAGCACGATGATCAGCTCGGCCTGGGCGGTATGCACGGCCGCAGGGGCCTTGCCGGTGCGGTATTCCAGATTGAGGGCATCTGGCGCTGCCGCGATGATGGGCCGTGACACAGACGGGGCGGATGGCGCCTGCGCCGCGCTTTGGCGGATCTGCTCGACCTGCTCGGCACTGACGACAGTGACATCGCTGGTCTGGGCAGCGGCGGCATAGCTGGTCAGCAGCAACAGGGCGATGGCCAAGGTTGGCGATCTCATCGGCATGGTCCTGAACCTCCCGCCCAATTTGACGCTGGGAGGCTAGCACGGCATATCCCCGCCATGACAAATCCCCCCCTGTGGAAAGCCAGCGTCGCCCTGACCAAGGCGGACGCTGCCGATGTCTGCGCCGCCCTGGAGCTGGGCAGCGAACCCCAGGCGGTGCTGATCGTGGAAGAGCCCTTCGCCGATGGCGCGGTGGTGGAAGCGCTGTATGCCGATGAGCCGGATGCCGCCTATCTTTCCCGCATCGCCGGGCGCGCGATCACGGTCGAGCCCCTGCCCGACCAGGACTGGATCCGCCTCAGCCAGGAGGGCCTGCCGCCGGTGCGCGCCGGGCGCTTCTTCGTCTATGGCGCCCATGACGCCGGCACCGTGCCCCATGGCGTGGTGCCGATAAGGATCGAGGCGGGGCTGGCCTTCGGCACCGGCCATCACGAGACCACCGCCCTGTGCCTGGAGGTGCTGAGCGACTTAGGCCGGGAGCGGTCGTTCCGCAATGTGCTGGACCTTGGCACCGGCACGGGCCTGTTGGCGATCGGCGCCGCCAAATTGTGGAAGCGGCGCGTTCTGGCGTCGGACATCGATCCCGTCGCCGTCGAGGTGACGCGCGAAAATGCGCGCGGCAATGGCGTGGGGCCGCTGGTCGCCGCCGTGGTGGCCGATGGGCTGGCCAACCCCATCCTGTCGCGGGCCGCGCCTTACGATCTTCTGATCGCCAATATCCTGGCCGGGCCACTGACCCAGCTGGCGCCCGGCATCATCCGCGCGCTGGCGCCCGGCGCGGTGCTGGTGCTGTCGGGCCTGCTGAACAACCAAGAAAAACTGGTGACCAGCTTTTACCGTGACCTGCGTTTCATTACGGCGCGGCGTGCCGGCCCCTGGAGCGCGCTGGTGCTGGAAAAGGCTAGATAATCCAAGTCCTCATGCTGAGCTTGTCGAAGCAGGAGGGGGAGCTTAGCTTTCGGCCATGGACAAGCCCTTTCAGACCTATGACGACACTTCCAACCCAGCCACGGTCGCGCCGCGGCTTGCCGCCCTGCGCGCGGAACTCGCCAAGCGCGGGCTCGACGGTTTCGTGGTGCCGCACAGCGACCAGCATATGGGCGAATATCTGCCCGCCTATGCCGAGCGGCTGGCCTGGCTGACGTCCTTCACCGGTTCGGCCGGCGCGGCCGTGGTGCTGAAGGACAAGGCCGCCATCTTCGTGGATGGCCGCTATACGCTTCAGGTCCGCACCCAGACCGACACCTCGCTGTTCGAGCCGCGCGACCTGGTGGCGGAAGGTCCGCAGGGCTGGATTCCCGATCACCTGCCAAAAGGCGCCAAGCTCGGTTACGACCCCTGGCTGCACACCCAGCATGGCGTGATGCATCTGAAAGCCGCGGCGGAGAAAGCCGGTGGCACATTGGTCGCCGTGGAGTCCAATCCCATCGATGCGGTGTGGACCGATCAGCCCGCGCCACCGCAGACCCCCGCCAAGCCGCATTCCCTCAACCTTGCCGGCGAGCAGAGCGAGGCCAAGCGCCTGACCCTGGCAGATGGCTTGAAGCGCGCGGGCGCGGAGGCCGCTGTCATTACCCTGGCCGATTCCGTCTGCTGGCTTTTGAACATCCGCGGCCATGACGTGCCGCACACACCTTTCACTCTGGCCTTTGCCATTGCCCATGCCGATGGAAGCGCCGACCTGTTTCTCGATCCCGCCAAGCGCTCGCCCGAATTGCTGGCGCATCTGGGCAATTCCGTGCGGGTGCAGGATCCCGGTGTCTTCACCGCCGCGCTGGATGCGATGAAAGGCAAAAGCGTGCTGGCCGACCCCGGCACGGCCGCCAGCGCCATCTTCGACCGGCTGGGCAAGGCGGGCGCGAAGATCAAACAAGGTTCCGATCCCTGCCAGCTTCCCAAGGCCTGCAAGAACCCCGCGGAAATCGAGGGCATGCGCAAGGCCCACATCCGCGACGGCGCGGCGCTGGCACGCTATCTGGCCTGGTTCGACGCCAATGCGGCAACCGGCGAGCTGACCGAAATCCAGGCGGCCGAGACCCTGGAAGGTTTCCGCCGCGCCACCGGCGTTTTGAGCGATGTGTCGTTCGACACCATCTCGGGCGCCGGCAGCAACGGTGCCATCGTGCACTATCGCGTCACGCGCTCCACCAATCGCACCATCCGGCCGAATGAGATGTTCCTGCTGGATTCCGGCGCGCAATATCCCGACGGCACCACCGATGTCACCCGCACCATCATGGTGGGCGAGGCCACGCCCGAGATGCGCGACCGCTTCACCCGCGTATTGAAAGGCCATATTGCCCTGGCCACCGCGCGCTTCCCCGATGGCACCATCGGCATGCAGTTGGACAGCTTCGCCCGCCGGCCGCTATGGGAAGCGGGCCTGGATTATGACCATGGTACCGGCCATGGCGTCGGCAGCTATCTTTCGGTGCATGAGGGGCCGCAGAACATCTCCAAGCGGCCGGTGATGCAGGCCTTGAAGCCCGGCATGGTCTGTTCCAACGAGCCCGGCTTCTACAAGACCGGCGCCTTCGGCATCCGCATCGAGAATCTGATCGTGGTGACGGAGCCGGAAGATTTGGGCGGCGAGCGGCCGATGATGGGATTCGAGACCATCACCCTGGTGCCGATCGACCTGAACCTGGTGGAATCCGCGCTGCTGACCGATGCCGAGCGCGGCTGGCTGAATCTCTATCACGCGCGCGTGCGTGATGTGATCGGTCCGCTGGTGGATGAAGACACACGTAAGTGGCTGGACCGGGCGACGCGGGCGATTTGATTCCTCATCGTCCTGGGCGGCGCGGCGGACAGGGCCGTTTTTTCAGCCAGGCTATGGCCGCGTCAAGCGTGGCCTGCCCTCGTGGCGTGGCTTCGTCGGGCGCAATCACATCACGATAAGGGCGATGCAACCTATCCGTTGCCCAACCCCCCGAAATGAAGAGGCGGGCGCCATCCGGAAGTTCGGCCGGCGAATTGGTGGTCAAAAAGCCCGCCGAATTCTCTCCAAACACCCGCGTGTTTGGCCGGCCTTCAAAAGCCATGGCGGTGAATTCGCCCGAACTGGCAGTGCGCCGGTCAATCAGTATAGCGACCGCCGCCTTGCTCTGAACGGCTTCACTGGCGGGGGCTTCCTCATGCTGGAACGGCCCCCTCTTCAGGTTCCAAGGCGATTCAGAAGCACCGCCGGCAGTCTGCCAGAAGCCATAGGGCGGCTTTCCAAGCAGGGCTTCAACGCCGTTGATCATGGGATCCATACTGCCGCCGTTGTTGAATCGCAGATCGATAATGTAGCGGCAGACATGGTCATCCGCGAAGGTTCGCAAGGCGCTCCTGGCGGCGCTCGCGTAAGCAAGACTATCCGCGGGCGACCCTTGAATACCCTTCAACGCCACCAACCCGATTCCGCCTTCTAACAGATGGCCTTCCGGAGGTTGCCAATCCGGCGCTGGCGCCCTTCCCACCATCCTGTCCGCCATCATGGCCTTCCACGCGTCAGCCGTCATCATTGAGGTATGTTTTTCACCCAGTTGGACGATGACGTACCGAATAGCCGGATAGGCTTCTTCCGGCTTGGTGGCGGAGCCAAGCATAGCCAGCGCCTTGGTCTGCAGCGCCGGCCAGTCCACTTTGCTGCTGTTCATGTGCCCGGCCTTGAGCAGGCCGAGAGCCGCGTCCAGCTCTGTTCTGGCGTCGGGCATATCGGCGGCCTGGGCCGTCAGAGCGAGAGGCAGCAGCACAATCGAGACCAGCACTGCTTTGATCGGCGTCATTTGCCTCTGCCTCGCCGGCGTGCCTAACCGCCGATCAGTTTCAACCAGCCGTCTTCGTCCAGCACCTGGACATTGTGCTTCTGCGCGTCTTTCAGCTTTGAACCTGCGCCCGGTCCCGCCACCACGATATCGGTCTTGACCGAGACCGAGCCCGAAACCTTGGCACCCAGGCTTTCCGCCCGCGCCTTGGCTTCCTGGCGGGTCATCTTCTCCAGGGTCCCGGTGAAGACCACCGTCTTGCCCGAAACAGGCGACGACTTGGCCGGCGCGGCCATGTCGGTCACGTCCAGCCATTCCAGCAACCGCTTGACCGCCTTCACATTGTGCGGCTCGTCGAAGAAGTCATGGATCGCTTCCGCCACCACGCCGCCGATACCCTCGATGTGCTGCAATTCCTCAAGCGCATCATCCGCCTTCATGCCTTCAAGAAAGGCATCAATCGAGCGGTAATGCCGCGCCAGCAGCCGCGCCGTGGTCTCGCCGACGTGGCGGATGCCCAGCGCATTGATGAAGCGGTCCAGGCCAATGGTGCGGCGGCGCTCGATCGCCGCCATCAGGTTCTCGACCTGCTTGCCTTCGCCTTCGTCCTTCTTCTTTCCCTTGGTCTTGGCGGGCTCTTTCCCTTCGGCGGCGCGGCGCTCTTCGCTCAGCGCGGCGCGATGTTCGGCCAGGACCTTGCTGACTTTCTCCGGCTTTTCCGTCAGCGCGAAAATGTCGGCGGGCTCTTTCAGCAGGCCTTTGTCATGAAACAACTCGATCAAGGTGCCACCCAGGCCTTCAATGTCGAACTGGTCGCGGCCGACGAAATAGCGAAGCCGCTCCACCGTCTGGGCATCGCAGATCAAACCGCCGGTGCAGCGCCGGTCCACATCCATCTTGCCGGTCTTCTCATCCACTTCCCGCACCGCATGGCTGCCGCAGACCGGGCATTTGTCGGGGAATCTGTACGGCCTGGAGTTCTTCGGGCGCTTTTCCAGGATCACCCGCAGAATCTGCGGAATTACATCACCGGCGCGCTGGATCACCACCGTATCGCCGATGCGCACGCCCAGCCGTTCGATCTCGTCTTCATTGTGCAAGGTGGCGTTCTGGACCACCACACCCCCGACCGTGACAGGCTTGAGCCGCGCCACCGGCGCCAGCTTGCCGGTGCGACCGACCTGAATCTCGATGCCTTCCAGCACCGTCTCGGCCTGTTCGGCGGGGAATTTGTGGGCGATAGCCCAGCGCGGCGAGCGGGAGACAAAACCTAGCCGCTCTTGCAGGTCCAGCCGATCCACCTTGTAGACCACGCCATCGATGTCATAGCCCAGCTTGGCGCGCTTGCTTTCGATGTCGCGATAGAATTTCAGGATCCCGTCCAGGGTCTCGCAGCGCCGGACCAGGGGATTGACCTTCAGCCCATAGCTTTCGAACTTCTCCAGCATGCCGTTTTGGGTCTTGGCGGGCAGTTCGGAAATCTCACCCCAGGTGTATGCGAAGAAGTTCAGCGACCGGCTGGCGGTGATGGAGGGATCAAGTTGGCGCACCGAGCCGGCGGCGCTATTGCGCGGATTGGCGTAGGTCGGCTTGCCGTCCTTTTCTTGTCGCTTGTTCAAGGCCTCGAAGGCCTTGTGGGTCATATAGACCTCGCCGCGTACTTCCAGCACGGCCGGCGGCTTGCCCTTCAACCTGAGCGGAATGTCCGCGATGGTGCGCAGATTGGCGGTAATGTCCTCGCCTTCCATGCCGTCGCCGCGGGTGGCGCCCTGCACCAGCACGCCATGCTCATAGCGCAGGGAGGCCGACAGGCCGTCGATCTTGGGCTCGGCCGTCACCGCGATCTCTTCGGCTTCCTTCAGGCCCAGGAAACGGCGCACCCGGCCCAGAAACTCCGCCACATCCTCGTCACTGAAGGCATTGTCCAGGGACAGCATCGGCACACGATGGCGCACCTTGGCGAATTTTTCGGATGCCTTGGCGCCGACGCGATGACTTGGGCTGTCGGCACGGACCAGAAGCGGGAAGCGCGCCTCGATCTCGGCATTGCGCCGGCGCAAGGCATCATAGTCCGCATCGGAAATATCGGGTGCGTCCTCGCCATGATATCTGCGATCGGCCTCGGCGATCTCTTTCGCCAGGCGGTCGAGTTCTTTCTCGGCCTCAGCAGAGGTCAATTTGTCGACGGATTTCATGCCCGTTTGCGTTGTTTCTTGGTCGGTGTCGCCGCCTCCGCCATCAGCCGCTTGGCGGCAGCGCGGGCTTCGCTGGTGACATTGGCGCCTGACAGCATGCGGGCGATTTCTTCCAGCCGCGCCTCGTCGTCCAGCAATTCGATTTTCGTTTTGTCCTTGGCGCGGGAGATGCGGAAATGTCGCGCGGCGCGGGCCGCCACCTGCGGCGAATGCGTGACCAACAGCACCTGCGTGGTTTCGGCAAGGCGCTGCAGGCGCTCGCCCACCGCATCAGCCACCGCCCCGCCCACACCGCGATCCACCTCATCGAACACCATGGCGGCGGGCGAGGAGACCTGGGCCAGCGCTACCTTCAGCGCCAGGGAAAAACGCGCCAGCTCGCCGCCGGAGGCGATCCTGGCCAAGCCACCGAAGGCCGCGCCTTCCACCGTGGCGACTTCAAAGGCGATTTTCTCCAGGCCGGCGGCAGTGCCCTTGTCGTCATCCAGCTTTTCCAGCGCCACCCGGAATTTGGCGTGCCCCAGCTTCAGGGGCGCCAGCTCGGCGGCTACCGCCGCTTCCAGCTTCCGCGCCGCGCCCACCCGGGCCTTGGACAGTTTGCGGGCAGCCGTCAGATAGGCTTCGTGGGCGGCCGTAACGCGGGTTTCCGCCTTTTTGATCTGGCTGCCGCCTTCGGTCAGCGCCTGCTGCCTGGCCACATAGTCATCCCGGACCGCCGGCAATTGATCAGGCGGCACGCCATATTTGCGCGCCAAGGCACGCAGCGCAAACAGCCGTTCCTCCTTGCGCTCCAGCGCGCCGGTGTCGGTGTCCAGCCGTGACAGCAGCGAATCCAGTTCGCGGCGCGCTTCCTCTGCCAGGGCGTAGGACTGTTCCAGCGCCGTCTCCGCCGCCGCGGCCGCCTTGCGCGCCTCTTCATTCATGCGCGACAATTTCTTCAGCGCCTGGGCCAGGCCGCGTTCCGCGCCACGCTCGCCCGCCAAAGCCTCCAGCGCAGCCGAGACATCCTCGGCGATGCGGGCTGCGTTCATCATCAGCGCCCGCTCGCCGGCCAGCCGTTCTTCCTCGCCTTCCTCCGGCGCGAAATCCGACAATTCATTGGCCGCGGCGCGCACGAAGTCCGCCTCGGCCTGGGCCCGCTCCGCCAGTGCCTTCAGATCTTCCAGCGCAGCCCGCGCAGCCGCCCATTCGCCATGCAAGGCCGCCACGGTCTGGGCATCGCCATTCAGGCCGCCAAAGCCGTCCAGCAGCCCGCGGTGGGTGGCAATGTCGAACAGGCCGCGATCGTCCTGCTGGCCATGCACTTCCAAGAGCAGGCTGCCCACGTCTTTCAGCAGGCTCACGCCCACCGCCTGGTCATTGACGAAGGCGCGGCTGCGCCCGTCGCTGGCCAAAGTCCGGCGCAGCACGATTTCCTCTCCACCTTCCATCGCCTGGTCGGCCAGCAACGCCCAGACCGCATGGGCCTTTTCCGGCTCAAAGACGGCCGTGGCCGAGCCTTGCGCCGCGCCCGGGCGCACGCCGGCACGGCCGCGGCCCCCGGCCGCCAGCCCCAGAGAATCCAGCAGGATGGATTTGCCCGCCCCGGTCTCGCCGGTCAGCACATTCAGGCCGGCGGCGAATTCCAGCGCGGCCTGCTCGATCAATACGATGTCACGGATGGTGAGCGCCGCGAGCACGGGTGCGAATCGTCAGAAGATGCGGCGCATAGCCTGACTGATCCAGGAGCCCTTGTCTTCCGCGGGCTTGAGATTGCGCCCTTTCAGAATGTTGTAGGCATCCTTGTACCAGCCGGAGCCGGGATAGTTTTTGCCCAATACCGCGGCAGCGGTCTGGGCTTCACGGTCCAGGCCCAGGCTGTAATAGGACTCGGTCAGCCGTTCCAGCGCTTCGGCGATCTGGGGGGTGGTCTGATATTGCTCCACCACGATGCGGAAGCGATTGATGGCGCCGATATAGTCGCCGCGCTTCAGGTAATAGCGGCCCACCGCCATTTCCTTGCCCGCCAGATGGTCCTGGGTCAGATCGATCTTCAGGGTGGCATCGCGGGCATATTCGGTATCGGGAAAGCGCTGCACCACGTCCTGCAACGCCACCAGCGCGCCCTCGGTATTGGACTGGTCGCGGCTGATGTCCACGATCTGCTCATAGAGCGAGATGGCCTTGATGTAGAAGGCATAGGCCACTTCCGGGCTGCCGGGATGCAGCGAGATATACTGGTCGGCGGTGGCGATGGCGGCGGTGTAGCTGTTGGCCTGATAGGAGCAGAAGGCGCTGATCAGCATGGCGCGGCGGGCCCACACCGAATAAGGGTGCTGGCGATCCACCTCATTGAATTGGGCAGCGCACAAGTCCCAGGAGCCGGCATTGATGGCCCGCCAGCCATCCGCATAGATCTGCTCGACCGTGCGCTCGCGGTAATTGGCGGCATCCTTGTTGGCGTCGTTGGTCTCGTCGTCCTTGCCCCCAAAGATGGAGCAGCCGGCCAGACCTGCGAGGGCTGCGCCCAGCAGAAGGCCGCGCAAAACAGGTTTCAGGCGCAAGACGGGTGACATGATGACCCTTAATTACCCTTTGGGGCTATCCTGGTTTGCGCGCAAAGACAAGCAATATCAATCGCTTATCCCGGCCCAGACCGGGCGCGCTTCTGGGTCTCTATATACAGCGCCAGCTACGGGTCAGGAAGTATCAGTTTTGAAAGGCCTCAGAGTTCCCGGATCGCATAGTTGGCGGGGTCGGAAAACAGGGCTCTGAGCAGGACATTGTTGGTGGCATGGCCGGACTTTTTGCCCTCGAAGCGGGCGATCAGGGGACGGCCCGCCAACGCCATGTCGCCGATGGCGTCCAGGATCTTGTGGCGCACGAATTCGTCGGCGAAGCGCTGGGTTTCCCGATTGACCACCCCACTGTCATCCAGTGCCAGGGTGTTGGCGAGGGACGCTCCCCGGGCCAGGTTCATCTGGTTCAAGGTCTCCAGTTCCCTGAGAAAGCCGAAGGTGCGGGCCGGCGCTATTTCCGCCTTGAACCCGGCGCGACTGAAGGCGAACTCGAAATATTGCTCGCCGATCACCGGAAAGCTCAGCTCATAGGCGTAGGAAAGCGCGTCCGCCGGCAGCAGCGAGGCCCTGGCATCGCCGTTTTCGACCGTGACGGTCTTGAGGACCTTCACGGCCTGGCGCGGCGTATTCTGTTCGGCAGCGCCGGCGCTTTCCAAAAGCTCGAGATAGGACAGCGCGTCCCCGTCCAGGATCGGGGGCTCGGGCCCGTCCAGGGAAACGGTCAGATCGTCGATTTCCAGGCCGGCGGCGGCGGCCATCAGATGTTCGACCACGCCAACCTTGGCGCTACCTTCTCCGATCACTGTGCCCAGCCGCGTCTCGCTGACCTGGTCGTAGCGGGCCGGGATCGACCTATCCAGGTCGGCGCGATGGAAGACGATGCCCTGCCCGCTCTCCGCCGGGGACAGGATCATGGTGACTGGAACTCCGGCATGCAGGGCGGTGCCGGCGATGCGGACTTCATGGGCGATGGTTCGGCGGCGGGTCATGGTGGGACTTTAGCCCGGTCCAACGTCTTACCAAAAGGCGCCCTCGACCATGCAGCGGCTGGCGGATAATCTTCCCGCTCGGCTGTGGAGAGCCGTGTGCAACGCATCTGGAGCCTGTTGGCACTGCTGTTGCTCTGTTGCCCGGCGCGGGCGACCCTGCCGGCGGAACAGTCTTATCGCATCGGCAGCTATGGCCGGCTGGTCACGGATGTCTATGTGGATGGCCAGGGCCCCTTCACGTTCCTGATCGACACCGCCTCCAGCCGCTCGCTGATCTTCGAGCATGTGCGCAAACAACTGGGCCTTGTCCGCTCCCAGCCTGAAAAGCTGATGGTGTATGGCATAAACGATGTGGCAGAGGCCCTGCCGGTCAAGCCGGACCGGATCGCCGTCGCGGGCGAAGAACTCAAGGGCCTCACCATCGGCGTGCTTCCCGAAAGCTCACCCGCCGATCCCGACGGCATCCTGGGCGTGGATTTCCTCTCGCACTATTTCGTGGTGCTGGATCGCGCCACCATGCGGCTGAAACTGCTGCCGCCGGGCGAGGACAGCGCCCGCGCCTACCAGCACTGGCCGGACACGCGCCTGACACCCCGCCTTCTGAAGAAATTTCCTATCCGCTTCTGGTATCTGTCGGCCCACTTCAACGACCGTGTCATCAACACCCTGTTCGACCTGGGCGCCGGCACCACCATGATGAACTGGCATGCGGCCGAACGGCTGGGGGTTCGCAAGCGCGATTTCACCCATTTCGGGCCGCCGCCGGAGGAATTACAGGATGTGCTGGGCAAGGTTTCGCCGGCGCTACGGATCGAAAATGTCGAGGTGCGGCTGCCCGGCAAGTCCTGGGACAGACAGTTGGTGATCGTGGCGGACGCGCCGGTGTTCAATTATTTCGACCTGGAAGACCAGGCGGCCGCCATCGCGGGGCCGGGGCTGTTGCGTGACACCTCGCTGGCAATCGATTTCGAAGGTCAGCGGCTCTATGTCGGACCCACGGTCAACGGCAAGGAGACTGCCCGGGCGGCCAGTGGCCCGGTCAAAGACTATGTTCCCGACCCGAAGGACGACGCGTATGGCCATGCGGCAAGCGGGACCGGATCATGCGCGGCGCAGATATTTCGTTGTTGATTGGGGAAGCGGCGAGCAGCCAAGGGCGCTGCCTGCAAATAAAAAGGGCGGCCGAGCCGCCCTTTTCCGTTTTGCGATTACCTGACTGTCAGTTCGATTGCCGCCGCAGGAACGCGGGTATTTCGAACTGCTCGTCCCGCTTGTGATCGGGGAACAGGTCGTCGGCATTGTTGCGCGGCAGCTCCTGCGGCAGGGGCTGCTGCGGCATCGGCTGCTGCGGCATCACCTGGGCGGTGGCACGCGGCATCGGCGCGCGCGCTACCTCCGGCATGGGCTCGGCGCGGACATCGGACGCGGCCTTTTTGCGGCCGAAGATGCTCCAGCCGCTTTTCTTTTCCGGCGGCTCGATATTGTGCGCCAGAGGCTGCTGCTCCAGCGGCCGGCGGGTTTCGACCGCGGGATACCGAACCGCCGCCGGAGCTTCCTCTTGCGGGGCCATTTGGGATGCCGCAGCCACGGGCTGGATGTAGCCCTCTGCAGGGCTCTTGTCCGCGCCGATCTGGGTGGCCAGGGCATCCATGGTGGCATGCACCGGATTGGCGCTGGGATGATACTGGGGCTGGGCCACGGGCTGCGGGATCGGCGCAGGCCGCGGCACTTCCGCCACCCGGTTCCGCAGGTTCAGATGCGGATGCAGAGTGCGCACCTTCTCGGTCGGCAGGGGCATCTTGGTGAGTTCGGCATCGATGCCGGTGGCCACAACCGAGACGCGGATGCGGCCTTCCATTTCCGGCAGGATGGTATTGCCGAAGATGATGTTGGCGTCCGGGTCGACTTCCGCGCGGATGCGGTTGGCGGCCTGTTCCACCTCGAACAGCATGAGGTCGGGACCGCCGGTGATGTTGATGAGGACGCCCTTGGCGCCCTTCATGGTGACATCGTCCAGCAGCGGGTTGGAGATGGCCATGTCGGCGGCACGCTGGGCCCGGTCCTCGCCCTCGGCTTCGCCGGTACCCATCATCGCCTTGCCCATCTCGCTGATCACCGCCTTGATGTCGGCGAAGTCCAGATTGATCAGGCCAGGCTGGACGATCAGGTCGGTGACGCCGCGCACGCCGGCATGCAGCACCTCGTCGGCCATGGCAAAGGCCTGGGCCATAGTGGTGCGGTCATTGGCGACGCGGAACAGGTTCTGGTTGGGGATGACGATCAGGGTATGGACGAACTGCTGCAACTCGGCGATGCCTTTTTCGGCCACCCGCATGCGGCGATCGCCTTCCAGGGCGAAGGGCTTGGTTACCACGCCAACCGTCAGGATGCCGGCCTCGCGCACGGCGCGGGCAATCACGGGGGCGGCCCCCGTGCCGGTGCCGCCGCCCATGCCGGCGGCGATGAACACCATATGCGCGCCGGCAAGCTGCTCCATGATCTCGTTCAGCGACTCCTCGGCGCCGGCCCGGCCCACTTCAGGCTGGGCGCCCGCGCCCAGACCTTCGGTGGTACCTGCGCCCAACTGGATGCGGCGGCCGCATTTGGACTGCGCCAGGGCCTGGGCATCGGTGTTGGCGACCACGAAGTCCACGCCTTCCAGGCCGGACTCGATCATGTTGTTGACGGCGTTGCCGCCAGCCCCACCCACACCCAGCACGGTGATGCGGGGACGCAGTTCCTTGGTCTCGGGGGCTTTTAGGTTGATCGCCATGTCATTCTCCTCAGTAAAGGGCCCGGGCTAGACCGGTGCCCTTGTGTTTCGATCACCTTGCGGCACACCAGAATTCCCAACTGATTCGATGTTGTATTTTGTTGAATCATTAGAGCCATCTTCGCGTCAACCGGCTGAGCCAGCTTTCTTGCTTGGAAATGCCCGCATTGATCGCGATTTCCGGATTGAGCAGCTCCGGCGGCATGGTGGCGCCCGCCGTCAGCAGACCGAGCGCGGTGGCATAGTCGGGACCGGCCGATGCGGCAGCAAGGCCATGGAAGGTAGCGGGGCGGCCGATGCGGACCTGCTTGTTCAGGATGCGGGCGGCGAGTTCGCGGGTGCCGGCAAGCTGACAGGCCCCGCCGGTCAGCACGGCGCGGCGCCCGGCCGCCACATCGAAGCCGGACGCACGCAGCCGGGTCTGGACCTCGCCGAAAATCTCTTCCAGGCGCGCCTGGATGATGCGCGTGAGCATGGAGCGCGGCAGCCGGATGGCTGCATCGTCGCCCTCTTCCCCCATCTGGGCGACAGCGACCACGTCGGCGGCGCCGTCCATATCCCCCATCGCCGCGCCATAAAGGGTCTTGGTGCGCTCGGCCGCCGCCAACGGCGCGGCCAGCATGCGGGCGATGTCGTTGGTCACGGCGGCGCCGCCCACCGGCACCACATCGGCATGGACCAGATGGCCTTCCAGGAAGACGGCGATGGAGGTGGTGCCGCCCCCCATGTCGATCACGGTGGCGCCGATCTGCTTTTCATCTTCGGTCAGGGTGGCGAGACCCGAGGCATAGGCGCCGAAGAGGCTCCCCACCACCTGCAAATGGCAGCGCTCCACCGCGAGTTTGAGATTCTGGAGGGGACTGGGCCGGACCGCCACGGCATGCATGGCGACGCCGATGCGCTGACAGAACATTCCTAACGGATTTTTCACGCCCCGCGCCTCGTCCACCACATAGGCGGTGGGAGCGGAGTGGATCACGTCATGGCCATCCAGCTTGGCGCGGGCCCGGCCGTCGGCCAGAAGCAGGCGCAGATGCTCATCGGTCACCAGTGACCCATCCAGCGACATCACGGTACGGCTGGTGACCGAGACCGGTTGGCCGCAATTGACGCTGATCAGCACATTCTGGATGCGGGCATCGGCCATGTTCTCGGCGGCGGCGACACAATCGCGGATGGATTCCTCGGCCAGTTCCAGGCTGGTGACCGTGCCGGCCTTCAGGCCGGCAGATTCGCGCAAGGCGCTGCCCAGCACCTTCAGCGAGCCGGATTCGGCCTGGCCGATGACACAGACGATCTTGG
This sequence comes from uncultured Rhizobium sp., assembly GCA_964421935.1. Lineage (GTDB taxonomy): Bacteria > Pseudomonadota > Alphaproteobacteria > Micropepsales > Micropepsaceae > Rhizomicrobium. The sequence goes on from CAYQZM010000122.1 coordinate 16,259, forward strand.
AGGTACCCACGTCCAGCGCGGCAACCAGGCCGGTTCGATAGGCGGGAATTTCATTATTCACGCGAAGGCGGACCGTCTGGTTCATGTCTCTTTCCCCCGTTCAACGTCCTTCTTGTCGCCGCTCTTGAGCAGGAAGAAGTAATGCGTCGGCGAGCGCAGATCGATCTGGGTGACGTCGCGCTCCAGGATGCCATTGTCGATGATCAGATGCTCCAGCGCATCGAGCTGCTTCTGCCAGCCCGTCTCCGGAAGTTCAACGACTACGCCGTCATCGAGGATCAGGTTCCAGCGCCGTTGCGAGACGCGTGAATAGGCGGCGATGCGCGCAGCGATGGCGCGATGGGTCTGCACCGCTTCCACCAGGTCCGCCGCCGCTTCGGGGGCGCCTGCGCCAATCAGCTTGGGCAGGCGGCGGAACTTTTCCACGTCATGGCTGGTGATCAGCTTGCCGCTGCGCTCCACCACCCAGATAGGCGTATCGCCATGCGCGTCGGGCGGGGCCTGCCACAGGGCGAAGGGCCGCTTCTCGACCAGGGTGACGAAGATGGCGTCCGGATAGCGGCGATGGATTTCGGCACTGGCGATCCATTCCAGGGCCGAAAGCTTCTGCTGGGCGCTCCACAGGTCGGCGGAAAAGATGCTCTGGCCCGGCTCCATGCCCAAGACTTCCAGAACCTGGCTGTAGGGCGTGCGACGGTTGCCGGTGATATGGATCTCGGAGATGCCGAAACCGGCATCCGCACACACCGTGTCGATGGCCCGGCCGATGGCATGGAAGCCGCGGCCGATCACGCCGCTGGCAAAGAGCGCGCCAAGCAGCACCACGGTCAGCAGGGTCCCGCACAAGGCCAGCATGGGGCGGCGGGTGAACATGGCGATGCGGCCCGCCAGACGCGCCAGCACACCGGGACCTTTCTGGCGCCGCGCACTGCCGGGCTGGACGGCGGGGAGTTCACGGCGGCTGGAAGACCGCACGGTCTGGCTGCGCGCCTTGGCCCTGGGCTTGCGCTCCACATTCACCGATCGCATGAGGCATCCTCCACAATCCAGCGGCACAGCTTGGCGTAGCTCATTCCCACATGGGCCGCCTGCTCCGGCACCAGCGAGGTGGGCGTCATGCCGGGCTGGGTGTTGGTCTCCAGCAGAATCATCCGGTGCTTGGCGCCCGTATCGTCATAGCGGAAATCGGTGCGGGTGACTCCCCGGCAGCCCAAAGCTTTATGCGCGGCCACCGCCAGCTCCATCACTTCTTCCGCCGCCTTCTGGGGAATCACGGCGGGCAGGATATGCCTGGAGCCGCCGGGCGCGTACTTGGCTTCATAGTCATAGAATTCAAGGTCGGTGGTGATTTCGGTCACGCCCAGGGCGCGGGCGCCTATCACCGAGACAGTGAGCTCACGGCCGGGCACAAACTCTTCCACCATCATCTCGTTGGAAAGATTCCATTTTTCGCTGCCCAGTTCGGAAGGCGGGCGATTGTCGCCCTTGCGGATGATGTAGATGCCGACGGACGAGCCCTCATTGACCGGCTTGATGACATAGGGCGGCTCCATCAGGTGCGCGTTCGCCACCTCGCGCCGGTCGGCGACGATGGATTTGACGACCGGCAGGCCGGCGGCGCGATAGACGTCCTTGGTGCGCTCCTTGTGCATGGCCAGCGCCGAGGAAAGGACGCCGGAATGGGTATAGGGAATGCGCATCAGCTCCAGGAGGCCCTGCACCGTGCCGTCCTCGCCGAAGCGGCCATGCAGGGCGTTGAACACCGCGTCCGGTCTGGCCTCGAAGAGCTGCTGGCCGGGATTGTCGCCGGGATCCAGCGGCGCGGCGTCGAAGCCTTCCTCGCGCAGCGCCTTGACCACGCCGCGGCCCGACGACAGCGAGACCTCCCGCTCGGCGGAGCGGCCGCCCATCAGCACGGCGATCTTGCGGAATTGCGTCATGCCAGGCCCACCCGCTTGATTTCCCATTCCAGGGTGATGCCGGACTTGTCCTTGACGCGCCTGCGCACTTCCTCGCCCAAGGCTTCCAGCTCGGCGGCGGTGGCCTCACCGGTGTTGATCAGGAAGTTGGTGTGCTTCTCGCTGACCTGGGCGGCGCCGATCTTCAGGCCCCGGCAGCCGGCGTCATCGATCAGCTGCCAGGCCTTGTGACCAGGCGGGTTCTTGAAGGTCGAGCCGCCTGTCCTGGACTTGATGGGTTGGCTGGCCTCGCGGTTGGCGGAAAGCTCCTCCATGCGGGCGCGGATGGCGGCCGGTTCGTCGCGGCTGCCTTCCAGAACCGCTTCGACAAAAATCAGGTCGTCGGCGGCACCCCTGGCCTTGCGGTACTCGAAGCCCATGTCGGCGGCGGAAAGCGTGATCCTGTTGCCTTTTCCGTCAATCGCGGCGGCCTCGACAAAGATGTCTTTCAATTCCCTGCCGTAACAGCCGGCATTCATCCTCAGCGCCCCGCCGATCGTGCCGGGCACGCCACGCAAGAATTCCAGGCCCGCGATGCCGGCCTCGGCGGCGGCCCGCGCCACCCCGCCGTCCAGCGCCGCGGCGCCCGCGCGTACCCGCGTGCCGCCCCCTTCACCATCGAGAATTTCAATCCGGCCAAAGGCCGAGGACAACCGCACCACCGCGCCGGGAATGCCGCCGTCGCGCACCAGGAGATTGGAGCCGACACCGATCACCGAGACCCGCAAGTCTTGCGGCCGGGCAGCGAGAAAGTTCGCCAGGTCTTCGGCATCGGCGGGACGGAACAGCACTTCCGCTGGACCGCCGACGCGAAACCAGACCAGATCCTTGAGGGCAGCGCCCATCGTCAGCGATCCCCGCACCGGCGGAAGCATGTCACAGGGGCGGGTCATCATCACGCCAGCCCCTCCAACTTTTTCGGGAGATTGTGCATCCAGCCGGTGATGGAGCCCGCGCCGGTGCCGACAATGGCGGCGCCCGGCCTGACGTAAGGCGCCACCGCGGCGGCGAGGTCGTCTTCGCCCTCGATGGTGATGACATTGCGGTGGCCATGGGCGCGCAGCGCCTCGGCATAAGTGTCACGGCTGATGCCTGCAATCGGCGCCTCGCCCGCGGCATAGACCGGCGCGATCACCGCCACATCGGCATCATTCAGGCAGGTGGCGAACTGTTCGAAGGTATCGCGCAGGCGGGTATAGCGGTGCGGCTGCACCACGGCGACGATGGGCCCCTTGTAGGCCTGGCGCGCCGCCTTGATGGCGGCGGCGATCTTGAACGGGTTGTGGGCATAATCGTCGATGATGGCGGCGCCGTTGACCTCGCCCACCTTGGTGAACCGCCGGCCGACACCGCGGAATTCGGAAAGACCCTTCTTGATCACCGGGTCCTTCACGCCCAGCTCGCGCGCCACCACGATCGCCGCCATGGCGTTCTGGACATTGTGCTCGCCTGGCATGGGCAGGCGCATGCCTTCCAGCCGCAGTTCCGTACCCTTGCGGCGGTCGGTGAAAACACAGTCGAAATGCGAGGCGCCTTCCGAGAAGCGCACATTCACCGCCCGGGCATCGGCCTGGGGGGAAAAGCCATAGGTGATGATGCGCCGGTCGGTGATGCGGCCGACCATGGCCTGCACCTCCGGATGGTCGATGCACAGGACCGCGAAGCCGTAGAAAGGAACATTCTCGACGAAGCGCTGGAACGCATCGCGCATGGCATCGAAGGTGCCGTAATAATCCAGATGGTCGGGATCGGCATTGGTCACCACCGCCACGGTGGCCGGCAGGCGCAGGAAGGTGCCGTCGCTTTCGTCAGCCTCCACCACCACCCATTCGCCGGCGCCCAGCCGCGCATTGGTGCCATAGGCATTGATAATGCCGCCATTGACCACGGTCGGGTCCATGTTGCCCGCATCCAGCAGCGAGGCGACCAGGGTCGTGGTGGTGGTCTTGCCATTGGTACCGGCGATGGCGATGCAGGATCTCAGCCGCATGATCTCGGCCAGCATCTCGGCCCGCCGCACCAGCGGCAGGCCCAGCATCCGCGCTGCGTCGAACTCCACATTCCCCGGCTTGACTGCCGAAGAATAGACCACGGCATGGGCGTCTTTCAGATTGTCCGCATTATGTCCGACATGCACCGCGATCCCCATGGCGCGCAGGCGCTTGACGTTGGCGCTCTCGGCCGCGTCGCTGCCCTGAACCTTGTAGCCCAGATTGTGCATGATCTCGGCGATGCCACTCATGCCGATGCCACCGATGCCGATGAAATGGATGGCGCCGATACCCAGGGGCACGCGCGTGGTCACGGGTGTGGCCATCAGGCAGCCTTCCTTTCCGCCAGCCGCTCGACCGCATCCGCCAGCTTCTGCGCGGCGTGCGGCACGGCCAGGGCATGCGCCTTGGCCGCCATGGCGGCCAAGGCTTCGGGGCTCTCAAAAATCCGGACCAGCATCCCGGCCAGTGTGTCGGGCGTCAGGGTTGATTGCGCCACGCGCCAGCCGGCTTCGGCCTTGGCCAGGATGTCGGCATTGGGCGTCTGGTTGTCATCCAGCGCGCCGGGCAATGGCACCAGGATGGCGGGACGGCCAATGGCCATCAGTTCGGCCACCGTGCCGGCGCCGGAGCGGGCGATGACCAGATGTGCCGCGGCCATCCTTTGCGGCAGGTCGGAGAAGAAGCTCTGCAACTCGGCCTCGATCTCGGCGCGGGCATAGATGGTGCGCACTTCTTCCATGTCTTCCGGGCGGCATTGCTGCACCACCGACAAGCGCACCTTGATGTCATGCGGCAGGCGGGTGAGCGCCGCCGGCACGATCTCGCGGAGGGCGCGCGCGCCCTGGCTGCCCCCGAACACCAACAGACGCAACGGGGCCCCGGGGCGCGGCGTCTGGTAGGGCGCGCCCCACAAAGCCTCGACCTCGGGCCGCAGGGGATTGCCGGTCAACACCACCTTGGAAGGATCGGCGGGCGCGAACCGGGCAATGGGAAAAGCGGCCGCCACCAGCTTCACTTTATTCATGACCAACCGGTTGGCGCGGCCCACCACGGCATTCTGCTCGATGATGCCGGTCGCCAGACCCGCCATATTGGCGGCCATCATCACGGGCACGCTGGGATAGCCGCCGAAACCGATCACCGCCGCAGGCTTCAGCCGCAGCAGCTTGGCGAAGGCAATGGCGATGCCAGCCACGATCTTGAAAGGCGCGGTGACGGCATTGAAGGGCGAAGATGGCACGGTCTCGATCCGCGCCTTGGGAAACTGCGTTGCATAATTGGCGAAGCGGGCATCGGTCATCACCACGATATCGCGGCCACGCTTGACCAGCTCGCCGGCCAGCGCCTGCGCCGGAAACAGATGGCCGCCGGTACCGCCCGCAGAGAGCACGATAACGCTCATGCCGCGCTACTCACAAAAAAGCTGGGATCGTCACGGGTGGCATGCCGAAGTTGCGGCCGCTGACGCGTGACGGCCAGGGCAAAACCCATGGTTAGCGCCACAGCGAACAGCGAGGAGCCGCCATAAGAGATAAACGGCAAGGTCATGCCCTTGGCTGGCAATAGCGAGACCGCCACGCCCATGTTGATGAAGGCCTGCACCGCCGTCACCACCGCCAGCCCGGCACCTGCCAGTTGGGAAAAGACATCGCGGCTGCCCGCCGCGCGCAGGAGCAGGCGGACAGTCAGCACGCAGAACAGAAGCGCGATCAGGCCGCAGAGCAGGAAGCCAAACTCCTCACCCGCTACCGCGAAGATGAAGTCGGAATGGGCATCCGGAATGCGGTACTTGATGGTGCCCGCGCCGGGCCCCACGCCGGAAAGGCCGCCATGCGCGAACGCCTTCAGCGCCAGGCCTGCCTGATAGCCGGTATCGGAATCGCTGAGAAACTGGTCCACCCGATGATGGACATGGGGAAAGATTTCATAAACCGCAAAGCCCAGCACGGCGGACACGCCCACGCCCACACCGACCCAGACAAAAGACATGCCCCAGAAGAATAGCATGGCGCCCCACAGACAGAGCAGAAGACCGGTCTGACCCACGTCTGGCTGGCGCAGCAGGATGAGCAGCGCCGGTATCAGCAGAAGAAACGTGACCAGCGGCTTGGGGATGGTGAGAGGTTGCCGATCGGCCAGCACCGCCGCCGCCAGGATAGCGAAGCTCGGCTTCAGGAATTCAGACGGCTGCAGCGCGAAGGCGCCCAGGTCCAGCTCGCGCCGTGCGCCCAGCACATCGGCGCCGACAAACAGCACCAGAAACGAGCCGATCAGGGCGAAGGCGAAGGTGACGGCCGCCAGGATGCGGACATGGCGCAGCGGTAGAAGCGACACCCCGCCCAGAATGCCCACGGCGATGACGGCAAACAGAAGCTGGCGCGCGGTGTAGCGGAAATCCCCCGCGGTCAGCGGCCCGCCGGTGATGGCGGGGCTGGCGGCAAAAGCCAGCATCAGCCCGATGCCGGCCAGCGCCAGCATGCAGATGAGCGCCACCCGGTCCACCGTGAACCACCAATTGGCAAAGCCGCTTTTGTCCGCCCGGTTGATCATGCGATTTTCATGGCCCCTGACACACCGCGCGGAAGTTTGGCCACCAGCGAACGGAACATGTCGCCTCGCTGCTCGAAATCCTTGAACTGGTCGTAAGAGGCGCAGGCGGGCGACAGCAGCACCACCGGATACGGTGCGCTCGAGGTGTCCGCGTCGGCAGCGGCGCGCGCCACCGCGGCATCCAAAGTGCCGGACATTTCATAGAGCGCCTTGCCGTCCAGGGTGCGGGCAAACTGGGGCGCCGCCTCGCCGATCAAATAGGCTTTGCGGATGCGCGGGAAAAAGCCGCTCAGCGGCTCGATGCCGCCTTCCTTGGGTTTGCCGCCGGCAATCCAGAAGATATCGGGATAGACCGCCAGCGCCCGCGCCGTGGCATCGGCATTGGTGGCCTTGGAGTCGTTGATGAAGGCGACCTTGCCGATATGACCCACATCTTCCATGCGGTGGGCAAGGCCGGGAAAGCTGGCGATGGCGGCAGCGATCGCCTTGATGTCGGAGACATAAGGTTTGACCGCGCCATAAGCGAGCGCGGCATTCTGCCAGTTGTGCGCGCCGGGAAGACGCGGCGCGGCGGCCATCTCCATCACTTTCACGGCCCGGCCGGCCAGCGCGTCATAAAGCGCGCCATCCACCACGAAGATGCCGCGGCCCAGCACCTTGCCGACCGAGACCGGATGGGCATTGCCGCTGCGCTGTGCCGAAAGCTGGGTGAAGATGGCGGAGGAATATTCATCGTCCACGCCGATCACCACCTGGCCGTCGCGTGCGGTCTGACGCATCAGCCGGGCCTTGATGGCGGCATAATTCTCCATGCTGCCATGGCGATCGATGTGATCGGGCGACAGATTGGACAAAAGTCCGACATCGGGCGTCAGCCCGGGCGCCAGATCGATCTGGAAGCTGGACATCTCCAGCACATAGACGGTCTTGGGCGTGGGCGGCGCCAGCTCCAGCACCGATTTGCCGATATTGCCGCCGATCTGGGCGTCGAAGCCGCACTCTTTCAGGATATGGCCCACCAAGGCGGTGGTGGTGGACTTGCCATTGGTCCCGGTGATGGCGATGACCGGCGCCTTGCCCGGCAATTCCGGATTGGGCCGGATCTCGCGCGCGAACAGCTCGACATCGCCGATGATCGCAACGCCGGCCTGGGTGGCATGTTCGACGACACCGTGCGGCCTCGGATGCGTCAGCGGCACGCCAGGCGACAGCACCAAAGCGGCGATCTTTTCCCAGGGCCATTCGCGCCAGGGCATGATCTCGGCGCCTTCCTGGCCCCCAAGATCGCGTGCGGCGGAATTGTCGTCCCAGGCGAGTACCTGGGTGCCGCCGGCGACCGCGGCGCGCACGGCACCCAGTCCGGTGCGGGCAAGGCCGAAGACGGCGATGGTTTTGTGGGCGAAAACGCGGGCCGCGATCATCTGGTCACCGCAACTTCAGGGTGGCAAGGCCGAGCAGTGCCAGCACCACCGCCACGATCCAGAAGCGGATCACGATGGTGGGCTCGGTCCAGCCCAGTTGCTCATAATGATGATGGATAGGCGCCATCTTGAAGACGCGCTTGCCGGTGAGCTTGAACGAAACGACCTGCACCACGACCGATACGGTCTCGAGCACGAACAGCCCGCCAACCAGGCCCAGAACAATCTCATGCTTCACCGCCACGGCGACCACGCCCAGCGCGCCACCCAGCGGCAGCGAGCCGGTATCGCCCATGAAAATCGCCGCCGGAGGTGCGTTGTACCAAAGAAAGCCCAGACCCGCGCCGACCAGCGCGGCCAGGAACACCGCCAGCTCGCCGGAATATTCGACGTAAGGAATCTGCAGGTAGGCCGCGAACCGCTCGTTGCCGACCAGGTAGACGATCAGGGTGAAGGTGGCGGCGGCGATCATCACCGGCACGATGGCTAGCCCATCCAGCCCGTCGGTGAAATTCACCGCATTGGCGGCGCCGGCGATGACGAAAATCCCCACAGCGATAAAGAACAGTCCCAGCGGGATCAGCGCGGTCTTGATGAAGGGAATGGCCAGTACCCCGGAGAGGGTCTGGTTTTCCGCCCGCATGATCAGCCAGGTGGCCAATGCGGCGACGGCGAATTCGATTAACAGACGCGAGCGCCCCGACAGCCCGTCGGACGTGCGCTTGGTCACTTTATAATAGTCGTCCAGAAAACCCAGCAGGCCATAGGCCGCCGTCACCAGAATGGCGATCCAGACGTAAGGGTTCGACAGGCTGGCCCATAACAGAGTCGCGCCCAGCCAGGGGATCAGGATCAGCACGCCGCCCATGGTGGGCGTGCCGGCTTTTTCCAGGATATGGCGCTGCGGGCCGTCGGCGCGGATGGGCTGGCCCTTGCCCTGCTTTACCTTCAGCCAGCGGATCAGCATGGGATTGATCAGGAAGGCGATCATCAGCGCTGTCACCACCGCACCGACGGAGCGGAAGGTGAGATATTTGAACAGCCGGAAGAAGGCCAGCTGGTCCATATGGGTGAGCAGCGACAGGTAGTAGAGCATCCTACGCCGCCCTCTCTTTGAGGGCGTCCACGATCAGCGACATGCGCGCGCCGTTGGAGCCCTTGACCAGAACCGTGTCGCCGCTTTGGAGCGCCGCCAGCAGCAGCTGTTTCAGCTCCGCCGAGGTCCCGGCATAGCCGCCGCGCCGCGCCGCCGGCAGCGCATCCCACAGCGCCTTCATCTGCGCGCCGCTGGCAAAGACCAGATCCACCTGATTCGCTGCGATGGGCGCGGCAAGGCCCGCATGATGAGCGATACCGCCCTCGCCCATTTCCAGCATGTCGCCCAGCACCGCGATCTTGCGGCCGCCGCTGGCACCCAGCAGCGCCAGCGCCGCGGCCATGGAAGCAGGATTGGCATTGTAGCTTTCATCGATCACATGCACGCCGGCGGCGTCGAAGCGTGCGCCACGGCCCTTGAGCGGTGCGAAATCCCTCAGCGCCGCGGCCGCATTGAGCACATTGCCATCCAGCAGCGCGACCGCGGCCAGCGCGCCCACCACATTCTGAGCGATGTGGATGCCGGGTGCACCGACAGAACAGTCCACGGCCACGCCAAAGATGTCGGCCTTGACCCGCATGCCGGCGCCATCGGGTGCCCAGGACACCAAGCGCGCTTCGCCTTTTTCTCCGAACGTGACAAGGCGCGAGACCTGCGCCTGGCGGGCGCGAGCGGCGAGCCGCTCGGCGTAAGGACTGTCGGCGGGGATCAAAGCCGCGCCACCCGGAAGCAGGCCTTCGAAGATTTCCGACTTGGCGTCGGCGATGGCTTCACAGCTGCCGAAGAATTCCAGATGCGCCGGCGCAATCGTGGTGATCAGCGCCACATGCGGCTTCACGAAACCGACCAGATTGCGCAACTCGCCGAAATGATTCATGCCCACTTCGAACACGCCATATTCGGCATCACGCGGCATCGCGGCAAGCGACAGCGGCACGCCCCAGTGATTGTTGTAGCTGGCGGCGCTGGCATGGGTGCGGCCCAGCGCGTTCAGGGCAATGCGCAGGATCTCCTTGGTGGTGGTTTTTCCGGCGCTACCGGTGACGGCCACGATCCTGGCATTGCTCCGGCTGCGCGCCGCGCGGCCCAGATCTTCCAAGCCGCGCTGGGTATGCGCGACGGTCAAGAGCGGTCCGCTCGCGCCCTCCGGCGCATGGCTGACCAGCGCCGCGCCGGCCTTGGCTTCAAAGGCGGCGCGGACAAAAGCATGGCCGTCGCGATTGTCGCCCTTCAGGGCCACGAACAGATCGCCTTCCTTCAGAGTACGCGTATCGATGGAAAGGCCGTTCACTTCAAAGGCGCGGCTGGCTTTGCCCAAGGTCGCGGCTTCGGTTTCGGTCGAGGTCCACAGGCTCATGCCGCCCTGCCCCCAAGCGCGACCGCATCGGCAACCGCTTGCTCGCGATCGGAGAAGGGCAGTACCTCGCCCCTCACATATTGTCCCGTCTCATGGCCCTTGCCGGCGATCACCAGCACATCGCCCGCACCCAGATCCGCCACGGCGGCCCGGATAGCCTGAGCGCGATCGCCGATCTCGCGCGCCCCCGGCGCCGCGGCCAGGATCTGCTGGCGGATTTCGGCAGCGTCTTCAGTACGGGGATTGTCGTCGGTGACGATCACATCATCGGCCAGCCTGACGGCGATGGCGCCCATCAGCGGCCGCTTGCCCTTGTCGCGATCGCCGCCACACCCGAACACCACATGCAGGCGGTTAGCGGTGTGGGGACGCAGCGCCTCCAGAATCTTCTCCAGCGAATCCGGGGTATGGGCGTAATCGACATAGATCGGCGCGCCTTTGGCAGCGAAGGCGACCTTCTCCATCCGCCCCGGCGCGCCTTTCAGATGCTCCAATGCCGCGAACACCTTGCCGGCATCCGCACCTAAGCCAATCGCCAGACCGGCGGCAACCAGCGCATTCGAGGCCTGAAACTCGCCGGCCTGCGGCAGCTCGACATAAAAGAGCTTGCCCTGATAGTGCAGCTCCAGCGCTTGGGCCCCGCCACGATCCTCGCGGCGGTCGAGGTGGATGGTCTCGCCCTTGCGGCCGACGGTGATCAGACGAAGGCCGCGCGCCTTGGCGGCGGCGATGAACCGGTCTGCATGGTCGGCATCGGCATTGACCACCGCAACACCGGCCACTTTCACCACTTCCGTGAACAGCCGCAGCTTGGCCTGCAGATAGTGCTCGAAGGTCGGGTGATAATCCATATGATCGCGGGTGATATTGGTGAAGCCGCAGGCCGAGATCACAACGCCGTCAAGCCGATGCTGATCCAGCCCGTGGCTGGAAGCCTCGATCGCCAGATGCTCCACGCCCTCCGCCTTCAGGCGGGCGAGCAGTTCGTGGATCTCCACCGGATCGGGCGTGGTATGCGAAAGCGGCACCGCCCCGTTCGGGCCCACCACGCCCACCGTTCCCAGGCTGGCGGCCGGCTTTCCCAACGCGGTCCAGATCTCGCGCAGGAACGCGACGATGGAGGACTTGCCCTTGGTGCCGGTCACGGCCGCCACCGTCTCGGGCTGGGCGGCAAAATAAGCCGCCGCGAACTGCGCCAGCCCCGCGCGCGGATTTTCGTCGGCAATGAAGCGCACGCCCGCCGCCGCGACCGTATCGGCGATAGCGGGAGCACCCAGCACGGCGATCGCACCGCGCGCCACCGCATCCTTCACGAAGCGCGCGCCGTCCGTCTTGCTTCCCGTCAGTGCGGCAAACAAATAGCCCGGCTTCACCTTGCGGCTGTCGCTGGTGATGCCGGCAAACTCTTTCACACCCACCATGGCGGCGTTTCTAGTCGTATGCCCCAATGTGGCCCCCGAATGTGGCGTCATTAGGGGCCATCCAGCGCCAATTTTGTGGGCGGCGCGGTGTTCGGTACGCCAAGCAGCGGCGCGATGCGCTGGATCACCCGGCCAACCGCGGGCGCGGCCGTCCAGCCGGCGAGCGCAAAGCCTGCC
>CAYQZM010000123.1:0-15430 GCA_964421935.1 uncultured Rhizobium sp.
GATTTCGCCGCCAGCATGATCGATGGCCGCACCGTGGGCGAGGTGGTGCCGTCTTCGCAATCGGCCAAGGAGATCAGCGAGCTTTGGCTTTACATCCAGAGCCGGCTGTCGCGCATCGTCAAGGATCCGACGCTTCTGCCCGATATCGCGCCGGAGCATCTGGCCATCAGTTCGCTGTTGTCGCCGGCCATGGAAGAGATGCTGCCGCCGGTGGTCGAAATACCGTCACCGCCGCCTTATGAAGGGCCTGAGCGGCGCTCCGGCCTCGACCGGCGGCTGCTTACCGAACCGCGCCATCCCGAACGCCGCTCCTTTGGCCGCCGCGCCAGCGATCAGCCGACATGGGGCGTGAAATGAGCAGCGGCAAATACGCCCACATCACCGCGGATATCCTTGCCCGCAAAGGCGAGGCGCGGCCCTGGCCGGCGCTGACGGCCGACGTGCCGCCGGAAGTGCGCCCCTGGCGTCCGGCCGCCGCGATGCCGCCTCCGCCACCGGAAATAAAAGACAGAAGCTGCTCGATCCGCATGTCGGCCCACGACTATGAGCGGCTGGGCATTTTGGCGGTGAAGGCCGGTGTCTCCCGCCAGCAGCTCCTCAAGCAGGCGCTGGATGAATTCCTGGCGGCGCGCGCCGTTCAGTATGGCTGCGCATGCCTGGGCGCCTGCAACAGCAATTGCGGCAGCGCCGGCTAAACGGCACACTCCCTCAAGGAAATCGGGGGCCATCGATGCGATATCTGGGTCTGGCTGCTGCTCTTCTGCTGCCGTCTTTCGCGGCGCTGGCAGATGAGGTGCCGACCATGCCGGTGCCGGAGAACTACCGGCAATGGGTGTTCCTCACCTCAAGCCTTGATCTCAACTATGACACCGGGGCGGCGGCCAGCCAGCACATGCTGGACAATGTCTTCGTCGATCCGAAGGCCTATGGCGCATTTCTCAAGACCGGCGCCTGGCCGGTCGGCACGATCCTGATCAAGGAAAACCGCTTCGCGGATTCGGCCGGCACGCTCAGCAAGCGGGGCCAGTTCCAGGTCGGCGTGAAGAATCTGGAGATCCACATCAAGGATGGGACCCGCTTTCCCGGCAAATGGTCGTTCTTCAAATCGGAGGATGGGAAGGCGCCGGCCGCTTTGCAGCCGCTCAGCGCCAACTGCTATTCCTGCCACCAGGCGCATGGCGCGGTGGATACGACCTTTGTGCAGTTCTATCCGACCTTGATGCCGATCGCGAAAGAGAAGGGCACGCTCAGCGCCAGCTATCGCAAGGATGTCAACTGACACCAGGCGAGGTGATTTCGACCTGTTTGTAGCCTGGCGCGCGGGTGTGCCAGAGGATCGCCAAGAACAGGCCCTTGGACCGCGGCAGCACGGCCAGCGACAGCAGGCAGAAACAGGTGGCCCACAGCATCATGGCCGCCCAGGTGGACAGGAAGTCCACATTCACCAGGAAGGCGAGGGGCAGGAAGACGTGGCCGACCAGGATGATGGTGCCCCAGGGCGCCGCATCGTCGGCGCGGATATGGCCGAAGCGCTCGCCGCAGCCGGCGCAATTCTCGACCTGGCTGAGATAACTCCTGAACAGCTTTCCGATCCCGCAGGCCGGACAGCGGTGCAGCACGGCGCGGCGGATGGCGGTCTTCAGACTGATTGCGCGTTCCTCGGTCATGCGCGGCATATAAGCTGTATACGTCTTTCCTGAAGCCGCGCGCCTTGTCCCTGCGACAACTTGCTTGCCAAATGAAAGGCCGTCACTGTCAGTGACAAGGCGTAACAAAACGCCGGCTAGGGCTTTTTGATGAAAATCACCAAACTGACCACCTTTGTGGTGCCGCCGCGCTGGCTGTTTCTCAAAGTCGAGACCGATGAGGGGCTCGTAGGCTGGGGCGAACCGGTGGTGGAAGGCCGCGCCGAGACGGTGGCGGCTTGCGTGGCCGAGCTGTCCGACTATCTGGTCGGCAAGGATCCCGCCGCGATCGAGGATCACTGGACGGTGCTGTACCGCGGCGGTTTCTATCGGGGCGGCGCCGTGCATATGAGCGCGCTCGCCGGCATCGATCAGGCCCTGTGGGACATCAAGGGCAAGGTCCTGGGCCAGCCGATACATGTGCTGCTGGGCGGGCCGGTGCGCCGGAAGATGCGGATCTATAGCTGGATCGGCGGCGACCGTCCGCAGGGGCTGGTGGAAGGCGCGCGCGCGGCAGCAAGCCGCGGCTTTACGGCCGTGAAGATGCTGGCGACCGAGGAATGCGCTTTTCTCGACAGCCACGCGAAACTGGATGCGGTCGTTGCGCGCGTCGCTGCCCTGCGCGAGGCGATGGGGCCGGACTTCGGCATCGCGGTGGATTTTCATGGCCGGCTGCACCGGCCCATGGCCAAACAACTCGCCCGAGAACTCGAACCCTTCAAGCTGATGTTCATCGAGGAGCCGGTGCTCAGCGAGCATGTCGAGGCGTTGAAGGAGATCAAGAATCATACCGCCACGCCGATCGCGCTGGGCGAGCGATTGTTCTCACGCTGGGATTTCAAGACCGTCCTGCAGGACGGTCTTGCCGACATCATCCAGCCTGACCCTTCCCACGCCGGTGGCATCAGCGAGACCCGCAAGATCGCCGCCATGGCCGAGGCCTATGATGTGGGTGTGGCGCTGCACTGCCCGCTGGGCCCGATCGCGCTGGCGGCCTGTCTGCAGCTGGATGCGGTCTGCTACAACGCCGTGATCCAGGAACAGAGCCTGGGCATCCACTACAACAAGACCAACGATCTCCTGGACTACATCACCGATCCAGCGGTGTTTGCCTATGCGGATGGCCATGCCGCGATCCCCGGCGGTCCCGGATTGGGCATCACCGTGAATGAAGACGCGGTGAAGCGGGGTGCGGCACAAGGCCATCGTTGGCGCCCGCCGGTCTGGCGGCATGAAGACGGCTCGTTTGCGGAGTGGTGAGATGACGGAAAAAGCGACACGCCAGCGCTATGTGATCATGATGATGATCTTCGTCTGCGTGGTGGTCACCTACCTGGATCGCAGCAACATCTCCATCACCGCGCCGGCGATGCGCAAGGAACTGGGCATCGACACGATTCATATGGGCTGGATCCTGTCGGCCTTCAGTTGGACCTATGCCTTCTGCCAGATTCCGGGTGGCTGGCTGGTGGACCGCATCCGGCCCCGCTACCTCTATCCCGCGGTCCTGATCAGCTGGTCCATCGCCACCGCCTGCTTGGGCGTGGTGGGCAGCATCTTCGCCTTGTTCGGTCTGCGCCTTCTGATCGGCGCGCTGGAAGCGCCCTCCTACATGATGAACAATATGGTGGTGACCAGCTGGTTTCCCGACCGCGAGCGGGCGGGCGCCATCGGTTTCTATACCTCCGGCCAGTTCATCGGCCTGGCCTTCCTGCAGCCGCTGCTGGTCTGGCTGGTGGCGGCCCATGGCTGGCGCGCGGTGTTCTACACCACCGGGATTGGCGGTCTGGCATGGGGCCTGATCTGGCTCTGGGCCTATCGCACGCCGCGGGAATCGCGCCATGCCAACAAGGCTGAAATCTCGCTGATTGAATCGGGGGGCGGCCTGGTGGATCTGGGTTCGGCCGATGCGAACAAGCAGAAGCGCAAATTGAACTGGGCGGATTTATGGACCGTCTTCAAGTACCGCAAGCTGTGGGGCGTCTATCTCGGCCAGTTTGCCGTCACCTCCTGCCAGTGGTTCTTCCTGACCTGGTTTCCCACCTATCTGGTGGAATTCCGCCATCTCTCGATCCTCAAGTCGGGCATCTATGTTTCGCTGCCCTTTATCGCCGCCTTTTTCGGCACCCAGCTTTCCGGCTTTCTCTCCGACCGCCTCCTGCGCAGCGGCCATAGCCTGGGCCTTGCCCGCAAGACGCCGATTATTTTCGGACTGCTGCTGTCCTCCAGCATCGTGGGTGCCAATTACGTGCAGGCGCCCGAGCTGGTGATCGCCTTCATGGCGCTGGCCTTCTTCGGCAATGGCATGGCCTCGATCGGCTGGTCGCTGATCTCCCATGTCGCACCGCGCCACCTGATCGGGCTGACCGGGGGCACCTTCAACTTCATTTCCAATCTGTCGGGCATCGCCACGCCGCTGATCATCGCCGAGCTGGCCAAGAACGGGAATTTCGCGCCCGGCCTGACTTACATCGCCGTCGTCGCGGTGTTGGGCGCGCTGGCCTATATCCTGATCATCGGCGAGATCAAGCGCGTCGAGTAAAGCAGAGACGAGCGGCCAGTTGGGCCGCTCGCCTGGCGCTTACCAGTTGGAATAGCCGCCACGATACCAGTAGGGCGGTGGCGGCGGAGCGGGATAATTCCGATAGCCATTCTGCCAGCCAGGCGGGGGGCCATAGGGCCGCGGCGCATAGGCGTAATCCGGATAAGGCCGGCTGCGCACCGGGTAATAGCGCGGCGGCGGGGGAGGCGCTTCCTCTTCAGCGGTATAGACCGGCGCGTCGTCTGCCTCCTCGTCGTTGCGGGCGGCTTCGCGGTCCTCGAGGATTCGGTCCTGCTGGTCATTGGTCCGCGCCACGTCTTGCGGCGGCGGCGGAGCCACCGCGTCATGCCGATAGGGAATGGCCGGGAGGCTGTGCGCGGGCACGCCCACCACGGCCACCTGGGCCGGTGGCGCCGGCGGCTTGCTGATAGCCGGCGCGGCCGCCGCGATCGCGATCGTTTTGGCTGGCGCCGACGACTTTTCCATAGCGCGCGCCAGCACCGGCGCCGGGCGCGAGTCGATACAGATATTGCCGATGTCGGCCGCGCCCGAATGGGCGTTCACAAAGCTCATCAGGCTGCCGCGATTGGACAGCGCCGCCTGGAACAGGACATGGGCGTCGGCGCAGAAGGCGGCCGCATCGCGCGCCTGCTCCAAGGCGGAAAGATTGGCAGCCTTGGTCTTGAAGGTGTCATAGCCGGCCTCGCCATGCTCGCCGCCGCGACGGACGAAGAAGGTCTTCAAGGTCGCGTCCGAGGATTGCAATTCCGGCCGGTAGGTGTTGACGAAGCGGTTATAGGCGCCGGATTCGTGGCATTGCAGAGCCGCGACCATCAGCTCTTGCTGCAGCACCGCGGTCTTGAGCGCAGTTGCCTCGGCGGGGCTGGCGCAGCCGGCCGTCCAGGCCGGCGCGATCAGCGCGGGGTTGCATAAGGCAAGCAAGGCGATGGCGGCGGAGGCGTATTTGAGCATGGCAGTTATCCCTTCCCGGCCTTCTGGCCGGCCCTTGTCAGTTGGATGCGGTATGCGGCCGCTCACAGCGGCCACTGGGCGGACTGGAATGATCCAGATGGGCCACCACCTCACCCGCGCCGCCCGCGCAGGCAACCCAACGGAAATTGTGTGCGCCGTCCTGTTCCTTCAGGCTGTTGTCGGTCATCAGGGCGCCGAAGCCCTTGGCCGCCACGCTGCCGGCGATACTGGTGGTGACCGTGTTGCTGTCACCACAGGCTGAAAGGTTGTTGTCGCCGCCCGCCATGCAATAGGCGAACTGCACCGCGAAATCGCACGTGTTGCGGAAGCCCCAATGGTTGCCGTCGCTGTCCACCTTCAGACAGTGGCCGGCGTCGTTGCGGCCGGACGGCGGCGCCGCGGCGGGACGGGCCATGGCCAGGACACCGCTCAGCGGCGGCACGGCGATGGCGCCATTGACGGTGTGCACGTCCGATGGCCTGACCGTCACCGATTCCAGTTCTGCCTTGGGGGCGGCCGCCGGCTGATAGTCACCGATGCGGTACGAGGCTTTCACCTTCACCGGCGCCTTGATCTGGCTGCGGCGTTCCACCTTGGTCTTGGTGGCAGGGGCGGCTGGCGCCGCGACGGATGGCGCAGCGGCGGGCGGGCTGGCGGGTACCAGGCTGGCCGGCTGGGCCGAAGCCGTGCAGCCGTTGCTCACCTCGCTCGCCGTGATCGGCAGGCCCAGCCGGGTGGCATAGGCGTTGAGCGCCATCTTCTTTTCGGCGTCGCTGAAGCTGTGGCCCGGCGGATACCAGGCGCGGCAGGCCGAGCCATTGTCGCCATCCAGCGCCATCTGCACGCCGCCTTCGGGCCCCGAGGACAACATGGCCGAGCGGCCATCGGCATAGCGGATCTCCACGCCCTTGCCGGTCAGGCGGAAGAAGCCGGTGACGGACGAGCCCATGCTGGGGCTGCCACTGTCTTCCACCACCGTGCCCATGCGGTCGGTCATGAAGGTGAAGGTGGTTTTCTTCGCCGTGCCATCGGCGGGCACCACCTGCAGCTCCATGCCGCCTTCGATCAGGGTCAGGGCGATGGAAGAGCCATCCACCCCGATGAGCGTCTTGCCGGAGACGCTGCCGAAGGGCGCGCTGGATGGGGTCAATCCCTTGCCGCTCTCGGCGGGCTTGTCACCTTTGGGGGAAAGCACGGCGTTGGTGGCGCCGACGCCATCGGCCAGCTTGCCATCCACGAACGAGCCGGCCACGAAAGTTCCATCGGCATGGCGTAGTTCGCCCTTGCCGTTGGGCTTGTCGTCTTTCCAGTCGCCGGCATAGCGATCCCCATTGGCCCGGCGCAGCACGCCAAACCCGTTCATCCGGCCGTCGATCCATTCGCCTTCGAAGCGGTCGGCGGTGTTGGTGGTCAGGATGCCCGCGCCATTGAAACGCCCGCCCACCGCCTCGCCGTCATAGCTCCAGCCCTGGCCCCAGCGGGTGATGATATGGCCGTCCGGAATGACGCCATGCACGAAATTGGCGGTAAAACTCTGGCTCTGGCCCTCATGAGTGAAGGTTGCGGTGCCCAGCCCCTCGGCATACCCGTCGGGACAACTGCCGGTCCAGGTCACACTGTCGCCGGCGGTCGCGCCGGCGCTGAAGAGGGCACAATCGCCGTCCTTCAGCCATGTCCCGGCCTGGTTGTTGGGAGTGTTGGAACTGTCTGCCGAAGCAGTCAACAAGCCGCAGTTCAGCAATGCGGCGGCCAGCGCGGCCTTCGCGGTCCACGACATGCGTTTGCTCTGAACGAGGGAGCCCAGCCCCATTGCTGTTCTCTTACGCTCAAGCTGCGCTCAATTTTTGGCGTTTGCCATAGCGCGCGAAGAGTGCGGCAAAGGATTGGTTTACAGACTCACAGAAAAGAGAACGATCGCGAGAAACGCCCGTTTTATCGGTGCTATTTGGCACTCTCTGTTCATGGCGCCATTCATCTGCGGTTCATCTTCATGGCGGAGTTTCCCGCCATTCATCCAGGGTTCATCTAGATGAACGAAACGCGGCCGGACCTCGCTCCAAAAAAGGAAAAGCGCCGCGCATTTTGGCGCGGCGCTTTTCCGGTTCATGCGAAAAATCAGACGATGTGCTGCTCGGACTGGATCAGGCCGCGGATATAGCCGAATTCAAAGGCGAAATTCTCGTTGGTGCCCCATTCGGCGTTTTCGCCCACCACCTTGGGCGCATGGTCGGGCATCAGCAGGTCTTCATAGCCGACCTCGCGATAGACTTTCAGCGCCTTGACGAAATCGACATCGCCTTCGTCGGGGAACATCTCGGCGACAAAGTCGCTGCGATGGCCGCGGATGTTGCGGAAATGGACGTTGAAGATCTTCTTGCGGCTGCCGAACCAGCGGATCACGTCGCCAATCTCCTCGTTCGGGTTCTCCAGGTCTTCCGAGACGGTGCCCTGGCAGAAATTCAGGCCGTGATAGGGGCTTTCCTTGTAGCTGACGAATTTCTTCAGCCCGTCGATGGTGCCCAGCACGGTGTGGATGCCGCGATAGCCTTCCGGCGGCATGCCCGGATCGTTGGGATGGCAGGCGATGCGCACCTTGTTCTCATTGGCCACCGGCACGACATGGTCCAGGAAGTAATGGATGCGTTCCCAGAAGGCGTCGTCGTTTACCACGCCAGCGCGGGTCAGCGGCGGGTTCTTGGCAACGGCTTCCTTGTAATTCCACGTGTTGTAAACCGTGTCGCCGCGACCGGGCACCGTTCCCGAGCGCACCACGCCCAGGATGGACATGTTGTATTTCAGGGTGCGGATGCCGGTCTTGGCGCAGGTGCGGATATGGTTCTGGAAGGCCTCGATCTCGCGCCCCCGCTCTGGCTCCTTGGCCAGCATGATGCCGGGATTCTTCTCCCGGTCGATGAGGGATGAGGTCAGCAGCACGCTGTCCACCAGCTCCACCTTCACCTTCCACTTGTTGGCGATGTCCAGCATCTTGTTCATCTCTTCCACGGTCGGATAGAGACGCGCCGGGTCGGTGACGACCGGGCTGGTGCAGACCGCATCGACGCCGAAACGCGATACCCAGGCGGCGGTGCGGTCGGTCAGGGTGCCGAACTGGTGGCCCAGCCGGGCCTTGAGCGGTGGCAGCTTGGCGCTGGCGCAGGCCTCTCCAGGCGTGGCGGGGTATCGCCGGCTCTGGGCGGAAGCGGTCTCTGCCATGCCGCTGGCGGCAGCGGCGGCTGCGCCGGCCCCCGTAACCGAAAAGAATTTGCGCCGATCCATGTGCGTCTCCTTAGAAGAAATCGATGAGCTTGTTCAATTTGCCACGGGCTTGAGGCCGGCCTTGAGGCTGGCATCGCGGCCCCGCTGGCCGCGAAGGTCGTCCAGCAGGCTTTTGGCATCCACTGCGTTCTGGGCGTCGCTGGAGAGAGCGGCGGCATAGACCGTGGTCATCTGCAGCGCATCGGGCAGCGGCCAGACGGTGACGTCCTTGTTGGGCAGCATCTCGCTGACGAGGGTGACGCCATATTGCGCTTGGCCGGAGGCGACGGCGGCAGCCACGCCGGTACCGTTGGGCCTGAGCACCGCCTTGGCCCGTACCTGATCGCCGATACCCAGCTTGTCGGCCTGGGACAGGAAAAAGACGCCGGTGATGCCGCCGGCGGCGGGATCGACATAGGTGATGGTTTTGGCCGCCAGCAGGGTAGCCTTTACCTGATCGGCATCGGCGATGGCAGGCTTGGCGCTGCCGGCCCGCGCACCGATTCCGGCCACCATCTGCGCCAACCGGCTGCGCTGGGGAGCGACCTTTCCGTCCTTGGTCAGGGCATCCATCACCGCCTCGGTGGTGATGACCAGATCGAATTTTTCGCCGGCCTCCATGCGCTTCTGCACGCCGCCGGCCGTGTCGCTGACCACTGTGACACTATCGCCGGTACGGGTGCCGAAATCCGCCGCCAGGGCCCTCACCGGCATGGACATGCCCGCGCCGGTCAGCACTTTCAGGTCTTTGGCAGAAGCGGTCCCGGCCAGCAGGCAGAGCGCCGGAACAATGATGCGAAGCATGAAGTCCTTCGACCCGCACTTGTCATGTTGCGCAGGGGCCGTGGGCGTTTTATCAGGGATCAAGGGACGCGCAAAGTGAAGGGGATGGCGATGAAAAAGACTGCTTTCGCAGCCGCAGCAATGGGTTTGGCGACGCTGACGGCGATGCCGGCCACCGCGGCGGAATACACCACCATCCTCCTGGAAAAGACCGTCAATCGCACACCGGATCAGACCTGGGCCAAGATCGGGCCTTATTGCTCCATCGCCACCTGGTTGAAGGTCACCTGCGTGATCACGGCGGGCAATGGTGTCAGCGTCGGCACCAACCGGCTGCTCAATGGCAACAACCACGAGATCATGGTGGCGGCGACGCCTTATTCCTACACTTACACCCAGCCATCTTCGACGATCCTCTATCACGGCACCCTGGCCGTCGAGCCGATCGACCGCGGCCAGCACAGCAAGATCGTCTACACCTTGTTCTACGATCAGGCGCCGCTCGGCACCGATCAGGCCAAGGCGGAAAATCGCGCCCAGCGCACCAAGCGCTTCAGCGAGGCGCTGGATGCCATGAAGCAGATGGCGGAAACGCCCTAACCGCCCGGTGAGCGTGCGAGCATCAAGAATCTGAAAAAGAGTTGGCCATGATCGATATCCTGCAGCTTGTTCCCTTGCGGCCTGAAGTCCAGAAAGAGCTGGAGGCGCGCTATCGCGTCCACAAGAAGGAAGAGTTCGAAAAGGTCGCGGGCATCGTGCGCGGATGCGTCACCAACGGCCATTCCGGCCCGCCGCCCGAAATGATCGACCGCATGCCCAAGCTGGAGATCATTGGCTCCGCCAGCGTGGGTTATGACGGCATCCCAGTGGAATATGCCCGCTCCAAGGGTATTCCCGTCACCAACACGCCCGATGTGCTGAATGACGACGTGGCCGATCTTGCCATTGCGCTGATGATCATGACGGCGCGCAAGCTGGTGGTGACCGACCGCTATGTGCGCGCCGGTTGCTGGCCGCGGGAAGGCGAGCATCCTCTCGCCTCGCGCGCCAGCGGCAAGCGGGTCGGCATCCTGGGCATGGGCCGCATCGGCAAGGAAATCGGCAAGCGTGCCGAGGCGATGAACAACACGGTCGCCTATCACAGCCGCCGCCCGGTGGTGGATGTGGCCTGGAAGCATTATCCAAGCCTGGTGGAGCTGGCGAAGAACAGCGATTTCCTGATCGTAATCATTCCCTCGACGCCAGAGACCCAGAAGATCGTGGGCAAGGATGTGATCGAGGCACTGGGTCCCCACGGCATCCTGGTCAATGTCGCGCGCGGCGCGGTGGTGGATGAGGACGCGCTGGTCGCGGCGCTGGTCTCCGGCAAGCTGGGTGGCGCGGGCCTTGATGTCTTCGCCAATGAACCCCAGGTGCCGGAAGTCCTGTTCGGCATGGGCAACGTGGTGCTGCAGCCGCATGTCGGCAGCGCCACGCATGAGACGCGCCGGGCGATGAGCCAGCTGGTGCTGGACAATCTCGACGCCCACTTCGCCGGCAGGCCCTTGCTGACTGAAATTAAATAGCCTTTCCATTTGTCATTCCCGCTTTCGCGGGCATGGCAATAAAAGCGAGGGCTAACGCACCAGCGCCGTCACACCGTACAGAAACGCCGCGCCCAGCACGGTTGCGAGTGTGGTGCTGGGGCGTGGGAAGGCGCGATGACTTTCCGGCAAAAGGCCGCTGGCGCCGATGTTCAGGAAGAAGCCGCAGAACAGCGCCAGCAGCAGCGACAGGAGGCCGGCGCCGGGCGCGATCAGCAAACTCAAAGAAGCGCCGATCACCGGCGCCACGGCATCCACCGCCAGCCAGCGCAGGGCAAAACCGCGACTGCCGCCGTTCTTCATCACCACATTCACGGTGTTGAGGCCGTCCGCAAAGTCATGCGCCAGCACCGCCGCTGCCACAATAAGTCCGATCTCGCGGCTGGCCTGGAACGCCACGCCCATGGCAAAGCCGTCGAGCACGCTGTGGGCGGAAAAGCTGGCAGCGCCCAGCATGCCGCGCGCCGGATTGGCCTGGCCCTCGCAGTCATGCCGCGCCACCAGCCGGTCCAGCACCACATAAAGAAAGAAGCCCAGCGCGGCCACGGCCAACAGGGTGCGCGGCGCATAAAGACCGGCGCCGGCTTCCAGGGCTTCAGGCGCCAGATCGAAGAAGGCCACGCCGATCACCGCGCCGGCGGAAAAGCCCATCACCAGGGGCAGCTTGCCGGCCAGCTTCAATGCCATCACGCCGCCGGTCATGGTGGCGGCGAAGGCGCCCAGTGCGATGGCAAGGATCAGGACGGCGTTCATGAGCAGGCTTTAGCGAAAGGTCTCCGCCTTCACAACCACTGGCGGCAATCGGGCGGTATGGCGCGGACGCCGCTGCGACCTTAGGCTGGGCGCACTGAAGGGGATAGCGAACATGCGCAAGCCACTTGCCGTCTTAGGCCTGTTGGCAGCCCTGTGCCTGCCGGCTGACGCCGCGGCCCGGCACAAGCTGCTGGTGATTTCGGTAGACGGGCTGGACTGGCGCTATCTACGCGATGCCGATGCGCTGGGGCTGAAGCTGCCCAATATCCGCAGGCTGCTCGCCCGATCACAGGTCGCCGACGGCGTGGTCGGTGTCTGGCCCACCGTGACCTGGCCCTCCCATACTTCGATGCTGACGGGTGAGCCGCCTTTCCGTCACGGCATCCTGGCCAACGCTTCCGGTCCGCTGGACATCAGCCAGAGCTACTGGTCCGCCACCAAGATCAAGGTGCCGACCCTGACCCAGTGCGCGATGGGGGCAGGCCTGACCACGGCGGGCGTGAACTGGCCGGTGACGGTCAACGCCAGCCTCACCTGGAACCTTCCGGAGGTTTATGCCAAGCGCTATGGTGATTCCTCCGATCTTGCCACGGTGGATCGCTATGGCACGCCCGGTCTGGTGGCGGAGATCACACGCACTTATCCCTCCTTTGCCTATCGCTGGCTGGACGACCGCACCCGCACTCTGGCGACGCTCTATCTGCTGAAGACCAAGCGGCCCGATCTGCTGCTGCTGCATCTGGCCGAGCTGGATTCAGAAGCGCATGAGGAGGGGCCATTCACGCCGGCTGCCAATGCCGTGCTCGAACGTTCCGATGAGCTGATCGGCGACATCCTGAAGGCCGTGCCGAAAGATTATGATGTGGCGCTCGTGTCCGATCATGGCTTCGAGCAGATCGATCACACCGCAAACCTGAAAGCGATGGCGGCAGCGGATGGTGTCTCCGGAGAGATGGCCATAACCGCGGGCATGGTCGCTACCGGTGATCCGCAAGTGGTGCAATGGCTGCGGGCGCAAAGCGGCAAGGGCGATGTGGGGCGCGAGATCCCGCCGGCGGAAGTGAAACGGTTCGCCGGGCTGGACGTGGCGGCGGCGTTTGAACCGGCGCCGCATGTGACCTTCGCCTCGACGGGTCCGGTGCATGGCAGGCCCGCCAACGCCGGCACGCATGGCTTCTGGCCGACGCGGCCCGACTATCACAGCATCTTCGCTCTGTCGGGCTCTGGCGTTCAGCCGGGCAAGCTGGGCGAGATCGAGATGGTGTCGCTGAAGGATCGCTTCGCCCAGGTGCTGGGCCTCGGCTGCCGCTAGTGTCCCGATTCCGAAATTCGCTTCGAGCTTGATATCAATGATGTTGCGAACTTCGAAACCGCGACGCTAGATCTTCTCTTCCGGAATCACGTCCACGCCCACATCCACCACATGGTCATGGCCACCCAGGATGATGCCCGAGACCGGCGCCACATCGCTGTAATCGCGGCCCCAGGCCGCGGTGACGTGGCTTTCGCTGACCACCAGATCGTTGGTGGGATCAAGGTCCACCCAGCCGAAGGGCGGCGCCCAGACGCTGAACCAGGCATGGCTGGCATCGGCGCCCAGAAGCCGCTGGCGTCCCGGCGGCGGCCGGGTCATCAGATAACCGGAGACGTAACGGGCCGGCAGGCCGATGGCGCGCAACGCGGCGATCGCGGCATGCGCCAGGTCCTGGCAGACGCCGGCGCGGATCTCGAACACCCGGTCCACCGGCGTGGTGACGTCGGTGACGGTGGTGTCGTAGCGGAAGTCCTTGTGGATGCGGTTCATCAGCTCCATGGCGCCGGCCAGGATGGGCCGGCCGGGCGGAAAACTCACCGCGCCATAAGCGACGACATCCTCGCCGAAAGAAATGAGCGGGGAATCGAACATGAACTGCACGGCATCGCGCGCTTCCTCGTCAGCCGCGTCCTCGAGCAGCTTGCGCACCTCTTCCCAGGGGAGACTCTCGCGCGAGGGCCGCTCCGGCGGGGGCTCGACCGAGACGCTGCTTTCGGCCACCACTTCCAGCCTGGTATGGGCCTGGTCGATGGAAAACCATTCACAGGGATTGTTGAAATAATCCTCGCGGCCAACGCGCGTCGCCGGCGCCAGGCTGAGGCTGATATTGCTGTCATGCACGGTCTGATGGCGCGTGGAGCGCGGCTTCAGATGCGCCAGATGCCAGGAATGGGAAACATCCTGCACATAACGGTAGGTGGTGCGGTGGCGGACCAGATAATCCATCAAAGCTCCTGTGCCCCGGGGCCCGAGCCCGTGCGGCTGCGGCTGGCATGCTGGAAATAAGCGTCGGCAATCGCATCCGACAATTGCGCCGTGCTGGAGATGATGGCGTCTGCCACCGCGATCACGCCGGGGCGCAGGCCATCCTCGCAGAAAGACAGACGCGCGGGGTTGGCATCGTTCAGAGCCATGCGCATTTCCTGCACGATCCGGCGCGGCGTGTCGCTGCGCTGGGCCAAAGTGATGCGCGGCAACTCCTTGAGATGGCTTTCGACGGCGGCGAGCTGGAAGGCGCAGGAGCGCGGATTGTGCTCGTCCAGCATCAACAGGTCGATGAACGGCACCAGTTGGAACACATTGAAATAGCGCGATCGATAGGTCATGGCGCTATCGTCGATCTCCAGCAGGATGCGCATATGCTCGGTCTCGCGCGCATCGGCAGAGGCTACCGTCTGGCGCAGCAGCCAGGCCAGATGCAGTGCCCGTTCCAGCCGCCGGCCCAGATCCAGGAACAGATAGTTGGGACCGCGGGTCATGTTTTCCGCTGACAGGCCCGCCAGGGCCGCGGCCCGCGCCACCAGCCCATCCAGATAAAGGCGCGCGGCGGCGGCATCGAAAGGCGCGTCTTGCGCCGGCAGGACTTCGCGAGCGGCCATGGCATGGATGCTGCGCCAGGTGTCGAGCGACAGGCGGTCGCGCACGGACCATCCGGTCTGCTCCACCCGCGCCAGCAGGCGCTGCAGGCCGCGGGAATTGTACGGGCCGAACACCAGTAGCTGCAGCTCCTGGGCCAGTGCCTGCTCGCTGGCGATCTCCTCGATGGGGTTGTCGCTGGCATGACTGAAGGGGATTAGCAGCTTGCGCGCCACCTCCAGGGCGCTGGCCGGCTCGTCGGTCAGCCGCGCGGTCACCGCACGCAGGATGCGGACAAAGGCCTCGGTGCGCTCCGCATAGCGGCCCAGCCAGAACAGATTGTCCATGGCGCGGCTGGGCGCGGATTCGCCCTGGCGTTTCACCTCCAGGGTGCGCGCGCCCTGACCGAGCAGGCTGAAACCGTCGACCGGAACATCGGAGATCACCCAGGCATCCTTGGACGAGGCGCCCGACTGCATGGAAAGCGCGCGCACCGTGTCGTCGGCGGCAACCCGCGTCAGCCCGCCCGGCATCACCATCCAGCCCTTGGGCGTCCAGGCGGCGAAGACACGCAAGGAGACAGGCTTGGGACTGAAGCGGCCATTTTCGAACACGGGGGCAAGGCCCAGCGGCGAGACCTCCTGCAGCACCAGGGTCTCTCCGCGCCGGTTGATCCGCGCGGTGGCGTCATTGCGCTCCGCGGCGCTCATATCCGCACCCAGCCTGGCGCTGGAGCGGCGCGAGAACATCGGCCGCGCGTCGAAGGCATCGCGCAGGATGGAGGTCTTCAGCCGCGCCGAAGCTTCCTTGCGGCCCCATTCGGTGCCGCACCAGATGGTGGCGATGTCGGGGATTTTCAGTTCCTCGCCCAGCAGCGCGCGGCACACCGCCGGCAGATAGGCGTCCATTGCGGGTGATTCGATCACCCCGCCTCCCAGGGCATTGGCCAGCAACACGCCTCCCGCAC
>CAYQZM010000124.1:0-3991 GCA_964421935.1 uncultured Rhizobium sp.
GTTTGCCTGCGGCAACTATTCCAAGGCCAGTCCTCAGACCACGGTCGTGCCGGTTATGGTGAGGCGCTCCAATTTCGAGCTACGCACTGAATGCGAGGTGCTGAAGGTCAATCTTACGCCTGATGGCAAGATGGCCAAGAGTGTCACCTATACCGATCGCAATGGCGCGGAGCTCGAACAGCCCGCCGATCTGGTGATCCTCTGCGGCTATGGCCTGATGAATGTGCGCATGATGCTGCTGTCGAAGATCGGACAGCAATATGATCCGGTGACGGCCACGGGCACGATCGGGCGCAATTACTGCTATCAGACCAGCGCCGGCGCGCGCCTGCTGTTCGACGACAAGCATTTCAATCCCTTCATCGGTGCCGGTTCGCTGGGCATGACCATTGACGACTTCAATGGCGATGCCTTCGATCACTCCAGCCTGGATTTCGTGGGCGGCGCCGGTATCAGCTGCACCGTGACCAATGGCCGGCCCATCTCCAACCGGCCGACCGCGCCGGGCACGCCGCGCTGGGGCGCCAAATGGAAACAGGCGACCAAGGAGGGCTACCAGAACGCGATGGGCTTCGGTTCGGAAGGCTCATCCTATCCGGTGCGCGAGAATTATCTCGATCTCGATCCCACCTACAAGGACCGGCACGGGCGTCCGTTGCTGCGGATCACCTTCGACTTCCCCGACAATGACGTCGCCATGTCGCACTATATCTCCGATCAGCTGGAGAAGATGACCAAGCCCTTCAATGCCAAATATGCGGCGGTGGGCCGGCTGAAGAAGGGATGGGATTCGGTGCCCTATCAGACGACCCACAATACCGGCGGGGCGATCATGGGGCTCGATCCTTCCACCAGCGCGTTGAACAAATATCTGCAGAGCTGGGATGTGCCCAATGTCTTTGTGATTGGCGCATCCGCCTTCGCCCACAATGCCGGGATGAACCCGACCGGCACGGTGGGCGCGCTGGCCTATTGGGCGGCCGAGGCGATCACGACCCAATACATCAAGTCTCCCGGCGCGCTGGTGCGTACATGACGTCTTTGATTTCTCGCTCGTTCGCACGCTGGCGCTACCAACCACGCCTGCGCTCGCTGATACCGTTCGCCATGGCCGCCGCAACGCTGGCCTTTACCGCTCCTGCTTTCGCGGCCGATGTCGAGGCCGGGAAATATCAGGCGGTGCTGGGTGACTGCCGTGGCTGTCACGGCAAGGACCTGTCCGGCGGCGTCACCCTGATGACGCCTTTTGGCAAGCTGGTGACGCCCAACATCACGCCCGACAAGGAAACCGGCATCGGCAATTACAGCGGCGAGGCGTTTCGTCAGGCGATGAAGAACGGGATTGCGCCCGGCAACAAGCTGCTCTATCCGGCCATGCCGTACCCGTCTTATGCTCGCATGCCCGATAACGACATCGCGGCGCTGTGGGATTACCTGAAAACCGTCAAGCCGGTGAAGAAGCCGGTCAACGTCAACCAGCTGCGCTTTCCCTTCAATCTGCGCTTCATGATGCGGGGCTGGAACATCCTGTTCTTCCGTCCTGCATCCTACACCGACACTGCCGGCAAGAGCGCGGCCTGGAACCGGGGCGCCTATCTGGTGAACGGGCCGGGCCATTGCAGTGCCTGCCATACGCCCAAGAATCCGTTCGGCGCCGACAAGGGCACGGCGCTGACCGGCGCGGCGCTGCAAGGCTGGTACGCGCCGGACCTGACCGGCGACCGCCAAGCCGGTCTGGGCGCCTGGAGCGTGAAGGACATTGTCGAATATCTGGGCACGGGACGGAATGCGCATTCCATCGCGTCCGGTCCCATGGCGGAAGCGGTGGAAAATTCCACCGACCAGATGACCGCCAGCGACCTCAACGCCATCGCGGTCTATCTGAAGGACCTGCCCCCCTCGCGCGGCAATGGCGGGGGCGCCACCGGCGTGGACGCGCAGCTACGGTCGGGCCGCTCGCTTTATGACATCAACTGCGCCGCCTGCCATGGCCGCGATGGCAAAGGCAGCTTGTTGTTCCCGGCACTGGCAGGCAACGCCAATGTGCGGCAGGTACGGGCTGATACGGTGGTCCGGATGGTGCTGGCCGGTAGCCAGGCTGTGGCGACACCCAAGGCGCCGACGGGACCTGGCATGCCGAGCCTGGCCTGGAAGCTTTCCGACGGCCAGGCCGCGGATATCCTGACCTATGTCCGCAACAATTGGGGCAACCAGGCTCCAGCGGTGTCGGCGGAAACGGTGGGACGAATCCGTGGCGAGCTGCATTCAGGAAGCTAGTATCGTCCGATACAGCGCTTCCAGATCCCGCGTGAACCGCGGCGTGTCGAACAGCGGCGCAGTGCCGCGCGCCAAAGCCAGCTTCCGCCTGAGGCCGGAAAGCCGCGCCGGATCGCGCGCCAGGGCCAAGGCCATTGCTTCGTAGCCGTCCCAGCTTTCCGTAACGAGTTCGGGCAGTCCCGCTGCGCAGAGCAGACTGGACGCCACGCGCGAGGCAAATGCCGCGCCGCGGCGGGTGAGCACCGGAAGGCCAGCCCACAAGGCGTCGCAGGCCGTGGCATGGGCACCGTAAGGGGCGGTGTCGAGGAACAGATCGGCCAGCCGGTGGCGCGCCAGATGCACGTCCAAGGCGGCAGGTCCGGCAAAGATCAAGCGTTCAGCGGTGACATCGTGGCTTTGCGCAGCGGCCAGCAGATTGGCTTTTGTCCTGGCGCCGGTCTGTTTCAGCCACAACACGCTGGCGGGGACTTCGCGCAGCAGCGACATCCAGCGGGCGAAAACCGGGGCGGTGATCTTCCAGCTGTTGTTGAAGCTGCAGAAGACAAAAGCTTCCGCGGGTAGGCCCGCATCCTGGCGCGACGGAGCGGTCCCGATCTTGCGGCTGGTATCGCTGGGGAAGAAACAGTTGGGCAGCAACGCCAGTTTTTCGCCGAAGGCCGATGCATCAGGCGCCACCACGCCATCGGCGATCAGCCAGTCGACAAACGGCGCCGCGGTGGTACCGGCATAGCCCAGCCAGGTCGCCTGCACCGGAGCAGCACGGTGGCTGAGAACCTCGAAGTGGTCGCCCTTAGTATGGCCATTGAGATCGACCAGGATATCCACCTCCATATCGCGCAGCGTGGCGGCCAGCGCCGCCGGCGCCTGCTGATGGGCGTCCACAAACCGATCGAAAGCGGCGACAAGCCGGCGCCGCTGCGGGCTTCCGTCATCGGGATTGGTGGCGATGCCGACGATCTCGAACTGGCTGCGGTCATGGCGCTCGATTACTTCCACGATCTGTGTCGCCACCGGGTGATGGCCGACATCGGAAGAGAGATAGGCCAGCCTGATGCGGTCATGGCTACGGCGCGCGGCGGCCAGCGCCGGCCGCAGTACCGGGAAGCGCGTGCCCATCACATTGGCGGCGCATTGCCGCTGCAGCGCTTCATCCTCGCTATAGGCCAGCAAAATCCACGGCGGCAGGGGATCGCCGGCCCGGATCCGCCTTTCCATCTCCTGGCCGATCTGCCCCGTGCGGGACCAGTCGCAAAGGTCCAGCGCCGCCATGGCCGCCCCGGCAAAGGCCTCTGGCGAGCCGGCCTTGTCGAAGGAGGCCAGCGCCTCCTCATGCCGCTTCAGACTCTGCAGAGCATTGCCGCGATTGTTGAGTGCATCCGGATAGTCGGGGCGTGCCGTCAGCGCCTGGTCGTAGGCCGCAAGCGCTTCTTCATGACGCCCCAGCGCCAGCAACGCATTGCCGCGATTGTTGAGAAACTCGGCATCGCCCGGCCGCAGGGAAAGCGCACGCTCAAAACAGGAGAGCGCATCAACCAAACGGCCGAGCGCCAGAAGCGCGCTGCCGCGATTGTTGAAGGCCGCGGGGAACCGCGGCGCCAGCCGCAAGGCCTGGTCGTAAGCTGCCAATGCCTCGGCGGGACGTTTCAAATCCTCCAGCACTCTGCCTCGATTGTTCAGGGCTTCGGGATAATCGGGGCTGGCAGCCAGCGCGCGC
>CAYQZM010000125.1:0-15734 GCA_964421935.1 uncultured Rhizobium sp.
TTGCCCAGGACAGGCCGTCCAGCCACTTCGAGGAAGATACTCCCACGAATATCGCCAAAGCCGCCGCCACGGTAAGCACCGCGGTAAAAAGAAGCGCGTTCGCCGTGATGCGCAGGAAGCTGCGCGTCTCCCTGGTCTCGAAGGCGATGTTGAGTCCATCGATCAGCGCTTTTATGCCGCCGCTCGCGCTCCAGATAGCGATGACGAAACTGATCAGAAAGGCCCAGCCTAGATCTTCGGGCTTTTCCCGGATCAGACGATAGATATCGCTGTGGAGAACCCTGATCCCGCCCTCCGGCAAAAAGCCGGAAATCAGCCTCAGGCCTTCGATGATGGCACTGCGATCCGCAAAGAGCCCATAAAGAGCGACGACCGAGGCGATGGCGGGAAACAGGGCCAGCAGAAAAAAGAAGGTGATGCCGGCTGCAACGGCTGGAACGCGATCCTCGGAAAATTCGGCATAGATCCTTTTGGCCTGCTCCAACACAGGGCCGGACGCATCGGCTCTTCCAGGGCCTGCAGGATGAAGGGCGACCATCACGAGAACTGGCAATTAACCTCGCAAACGCGCGGCAGGCTGGTCCGGATGCAGCACGGGCAATGTTCGCGCGTTTTTGGGCGGCTTGCGCGTGCGACAGCTGATGATTGCGGCGGCGGTGCGCCGGGGAATTGTGCGTTTCCGCGCGCATGACCGCTGGTTAATCCGTCTGAGGTTAATGCGCCTGCACCGAAGTTCCACAGGAGAATCGCGGCTGCCTCTGTTGTGCCATCAATCCTTAACTGCCTCTTAGCGGTGCGGGGTGTGCAATGCCAGCCGAAGGCGGGCGCATGGGCGGCCCGCTCTTACGGTTTCAGGCTGAGTAGATGCGGGGACAAGGAGCGAGAGAGGGTTGGCGGGAATTCCTGCCGCCGATCGCGGTGGTCATTGCCGGCTTTCTGCTGGCCATCGCCATCTTCCTCTCTTTGCGCGGCTATTATGCAAACCAGGCGCGCCAGCAGTTCCGCCGCAGCGCGACCACCTTTGCCTCCACCTTCAAAGGCGATGTCGCCCGTCATGTCACTTCACTGGCGGCAATCCGCGCCTTCGTCACCGCCTCCCAGGTCACGCGCTGGCAGTTTTCCACTTACGCGCACCAGATGCTGCCTTTGAATTCGGGATTGCGCGCCGTGCTATGGGTGCCCAAGGTCGGCAGGGCCGCCCGCGCCACCTATGAAGCCGGGCTGCAGAAGGATGGGCTTTACGGTCTCCACATCCGCGAATTGACCGATCAGGGCGCGATCATCGAAGCCGGCGCGAAGGATGCCTATCTGCCCATCACTTTCGTCGAGCCGTTCGACGGCAATCTCAGCCTGCTGGGCGTGGACCTTTCCCGCATTCCCCGTTACGCCGAGCTTTTCGAGGATGCGGCACAGAGCGGGCGGGTCGCCGCCTCAGCCCCCGTCACCCAGGCCCTGGTGGCCGGCCCGCGCGAGCCTGTGGTGCTGCTGGCCTTTCCCCTCAGCGCCAACAGCGGTGTGGGCATGGGATATGCGCTCGGCATTCTTCAGTTCTCGTCCCTGATAGCCGAAGCGAAAGCCCCCTCAGACCCGGCGATCCAGGCCGCGCTCGCCTATCAGGCGGGCAGCAAGGCATCGCCCATGATCTGGAGCGGGGACAGTCGCCAGAGCGCCGCGCGCTGGTTCGGCAATGCCAAATTCCAGCAGCTCACGCCCTTTACGATCGGCGACCGCCATTTCTTCCTGGCGTTGCGCTCGGCGGGCCATGAAGACCCGTTCACCAGTCTTTATATTCCATCCGGCGCCGCTCTTCTGGTGCTGGCGCTGACCGCGCTGCTGGCACAGAACATGGCGACCACCCTGTTGCGGAAATGGGGTGTCGAGCGGGCCGTGGTGGTTCGGACCACCGAACTCAGCGCCGCCAACAATCGCCTGATGGCCGAAATCGAGCAAAGGCGGCAGATCGAGGCGGCCCTGCGCACCGCGCGCGACAAGGCCGAGAGCGCCAATCGCGCCAAATCCGCCTTCATGGCGGTGATGAGCCATGAGCTGCGCACCCCACTCAATGCCATCATTGGCTTTTCCAGCCTGCTCACCGGCGCCGAAGGCGCGTTCCCGCGCCAGGGCGAATATGCCGGCGAAATTCTCGCCAACGGCCATCGCCTGCTGGACCTGATCAATGACATTCTCGACCTTACCCAGATGGAGGCGGGCGAGCAGGAGGCGAGCCGGGAGCTGATCTATCTGTCCGATTCTGTTCCGGCCCTGGTCTCGAAGGCCGAGGCGAGCGCGCGGACCGCGGGGGTCACGCTTCAGCTCGCCATTCCCGATGATCTTCCGGCGCTTCATGGCGACAGCAAGCGTCTCAGCAAGGCCGTCGCTCATCTGGTCGGCAATGCCGTCAAATTCACCCCGCCCGGTGGCACCGTGGTGGTGCGGGTCAGCGTGCGTGATGCCGCGCTCCTGATCGAAGTGACGGATACGGGCGTCGGCATCGCGCCAGATGCGCGCCAGCGCATCCTCGACAGTTTCTCGCAGTCCGAGACGCAGCTCGCGCGCCGCTATGAAGGGGTCGGTCTGGGACTGACCTATGTCGCCAAGGTGGCGGCGCTCCATGATGCGGCGCTCGACATCACCAGCGAAGCGGGACATGGCACCTGCGTGCGACTGACATTCAAAATTGCGCAGCTGGAACGGGAATTGGAGGTCGCATGAGCAGGAACTGGTCCCCGGCGGCTTTCATCTTGCTTGCGCTTGCGGCTTGCACGCAGGCGCCCAAGGTCGCGCCAACGCCTGCTCCCGTCACGACGGTCCCTGCGCCGCCGTCGGTGGTTTCCGCGCCGCTTGCCCAGCCGGAAGTGGATCCGGCCACATTCGCCCAGGCCCAAGCCAGTCTGCGCGCCCTGGGTTATATCACCGGCAAAATCAGTGACGCCGATGACCCGGCCTTTGAGCGCGCGGTGATCAATTTTCAGAAAGACCAGGGCCTGGCGGTAGACGGCGAACTTGGGCCGCAGGTCATGGAGAAGTTGCGCGTGATGCGCGCGGCGCTACGCACGGTGCCGGCCGCGCCGCAGAGCGCGGTCTTCATCTATAATGGCCGCACCTCCGAGCATCAGGCACTGACCCTGGCCACGCCGCCGGATGGATTTGCCACCGATGCGCCCGCCAATTTCCTGATGCCGCTGCATGCGGGAAGCCAGGCCGTGCTTCACCTGACCCGCCAGGATGGCGCGCCTGTTGCCATCACCTGCCGCACCGGCAAGATGGCGGTGGGCAAGCTGCCGCTGGGAAGCTTCGAAACCATGGCCGTGGATTGCCGTGGCGAAGGCCCGGGTGATCCGCAATGGCATGACCTGTTCAGCCCGCGTCTTGGCGTTGTGGTCCGGCGCCGGGCCGGATCAGGCGCGCGCGACCTGGTTGCGATGCGGCCCGTCACCGCTGGGTGGCCGCTTGCCGCCCGCGCCGGCCTGGATTGGGCTCTCAGCCACGCTCTGGATGAGCCGGCGGCAAAGAGCAGCTTGCAATGGTCCAGCACCGGCGTGACGCCGCATTTCGACATAAAGGTCACCGCCAGGATCAAGGGCAGTGAGGCGGGACTGGGCAAGCCCTACGCGGCCGTGTCTTGCCGCCGCTTCGAGCTGGCGCAAACCGGCAGCAAGGCGACGTATCCGGGCATCGCCTGCCAGAATCCCGCAGGCGACTGGGTCTTGCCTGGCAGCCGCATCAGTATCGCAAGGCCCGCCGGCCATGCCGGCCAGCACACGCCCAGCCTGCGCAGCGCCGCCAAATAACCAGGCTAGACCAGGCTGGACTGATATAGCGCGGTCAGCGCTGTCCAGGCGCGCTCGGCTTCCGCTTCGTTATACACAGCGCCGCCTTTGACACACCAGCCATGGTTGGCCTGGTAGACCTCCACCGTCGCCGGCCGCTTGGCGGCGGCAAAGGCGGCTTTCAGATCTTCCTTCATCTGCGGCTGCTGCATGTCGTCATTCTGTGCCTGGCAGACCAGATAGGCTGCGCTGGTCTTGGGGATCAGCAGATGCGGACTGTTGGCCTCCTTGGTGACCAGGCCGTTGCCGCCATGGAAGCTGCCGACGGCGGCGATGCGCGCCGGCACGGCGGCAGCGGTGCGGAAGGACAGGGCACCGCCCATGCAATAGCCCTGGACCCCGGCCTTCTTGGCCTTGTTGGTCTGAGGCTGTGAATCCAGGAAGGCCAGATAGGCCTGGGCATCATGGTCGATGCCGGCATCGGTCATCGCGCTGCGATAGCCGAACAGCCGGTTGCGCTGTTCCTGATTGTTGAAATCGAAGGATTCCCCGATCACCGGCGCATGCGCCGAGCGATAGAAGGGATTGGGCACCAGCACCACATAGCCAGCTGCGGCCAGGCGCCGGCCCATGTCGCGGAAGGCCGGACGCAGGCCCATGATGTCGGGCCAGACCAGGACGGCGGCCCAGCTGCCGTTGCCCGCGGGATGGAAAAGCGCGGCGTCGCAGGTGCCGTCGGCGGTCTTCACCTCGACGTCCTTCTCCACGACATTGGATTGGGCCAGCGCGGCAGTGGGCAGGCTTGCCGCCACCGCCGTCATGACCCCGAAGCTGCGCCGCGAAAGCCGGTGGTCTTCAACCAGGCCGGGATGAATGAATTCGTCGCACATGCCGAGCCTCCCCTTAAATTTCGTTCAGGAGAAAAGCATCGTCCTCTGCTGTCAAGGGCAGACGGGGCGGCAGACTTCAGGCGAAAGGATCCGCCGCCAAGGGAACGGGCTGGGCGGGCCGGGGCCGCCATGGTTCGATCCGTGCCGGATAACGCCGGATCGGAGCCGCAGGATTCTTGCGCAACAGTGAAATAAACCGCTCACCCCATCTGGAAATGTCGGTCCGTTCCACGGCCTTCATCAGATCGCGATGACGTTCCTTGCGCTCATGAAGCGGCATCATCAGGGCACGATGGATGGCGGTGGCGACGCTTTCCGGGTCGTTGGGATTGACGATCAGGCTGGCCCGCAAGTCCGCCGCGGCGCCGGCAAATTCCGAAAGCACCAGGACGCCGGGATCTTCTTCATCCTGGGCAGCGACATATTCTTTCGCCACCAGATTCATGCCGTCGCGCAGCGGCGTCACCACGCCCGCCCGTGAGACGCGGAACAGGCCCGCCAGGGTGTCGCGGCTGTAGGTGCGGGTCACGAAGCGGATCGGCGTCCACAAGACATTGCCATAGTCGGCGTTGATGCGGCCCGAGAGCGTGTCCAGCTCCTGTTCCATGGCGGCATATTCCGGGATTGCCGAGCGGCTCTTGGGCGTGATCTGCAGGAAGGTGACATTGTCGCTCCATTCCGGCCGGTTCTTGAGCACCTGCGCGAAGGCCTCGAATTTCAGGCCCAGGCCTTTGGAATAATCCAGCCGGTCCACGCCGATCACCAGATTGGGCGCACTTTCCGCCAGCTGCGTGATCATCGGATCGCGCTGGCCTTCCGCGGCCATGCGGGCGAAATCCGCGGTCTCGATGCCGACCGGGAAGGTGCCGAGCCTGAGTCCGCTGGGCAGGGCCCCCAGATGCGGCGAGGAGCCGAGCTGGCGGGCGATATAGCGGGCGAAGTTGGCGGTATCGGTTTCGGTCTGAAAGCCCACCAGGTCGTAATCGGCCAGCGCGCCGACGACTTTTTCATGATGCGGCATGGCCGCGATCACTTCCGGCGGCGGCATGGGAATATGCAGGAAAAAGCCGACGCGGTTGGTCAGCCCGCGCGCCCGCAACACGCGCGCCAGCGGCATCAGATGGTAGTCATGCACCCAGATCAGATCGCCCGGCTCAAGATGTTCGATCAACAGATCGGCAAACCGGTCATTGACCCTGAGATAGCCTGACAGGTCGCGGCGCGAAAATTCGGCCAGGTCCTGCCGGTAGTGCAGAACGGGCCACAACACCCGGTTGGCGAAACCGTTGTAATATTCCTCGAAATCCTGCCGCACCAGGTCGGTGACAACATAGTCGGTGCCGTCAACACTCTGATGGCGCACCATGACGTCTGACGCTTCGTCGACGGCCTGACCGCTCCAGCCCACCCAGACGCATTTGTTTTTCTTGAGCAACGCGCGCAGCGCGACTTCCAACCCGCCAGCATGTGGCGCAGCCTGATCGGAAGGAACCGAGACCCGGTTCGAGATGATAAAGATACGCGCCATGCCTTCCTCAAAAAAGCAATGTGCGCCGGACGCGAAGGTTCCCGCAGGGTAACGAATTGGGACAAAAAAAGACATGCCCGCGAAACGGCAAGTGAGTCCGCCGCGTGTCGCCGCTGCAGGTGCAATCCAAGCCTATTGGGGCGTGGACGCTGTCTGCTGACGGCGCAGTGTCGTCAAGGCCGCGCGCGCACGATGCAGGCGACTTTTGACCGTTCCGATCGGGAGGTTGAGCCGGGCGGCAATGTCCGCCATCTGGCCTTCCTGCCGCAGAATCTCCACATAACGGGGAGAAAGGTGCGCCAGCAGGGGCTCATCCTGCTCGGTCAGGGGGAAAAAGCGTTGCCGCCGCTGACGGTTTGAGGACAGGGAGCCATCCGGCTCCAGGGGGTGAGGCAAGTTTGTATCAGCCATGCCTTTTTAAACCCTCGAATCTCGGTGAAGTTTCGTTTCCGGCGGTTTCTTGCATCGAAAAAATGCATGTGAGTTCCCACAGGGAACTCGTGAAGTTCATGACTTGCTGTCATTTATAGCAGTGTCGTGCGCGGTGCGCCCGCCTATCGCGACAGGGGGCTTGCTCGACTTTCGGTTGTCGGCACCGGTCTCTGTTACGTCTTGGTGCCGGTCGCCCTTCAGGTTCTCGCTGGCGGCACAGGCATCGCTGGGCCCGGCCATAGTGCCGGCAAGCTCTTTTTCGGCGCGCGCACGGTCCATATCGTAAGCGGCGCTGAAGCCCTGTGCCGCACAACCATCCAATGGTCTCTTCTCGTATTTGTCCTGCCTGGCCATGATTTTGTCTTTCGAAAAGGAGCGCCGCGCCCTTTTGGCAAAGCGGCCGCGGCCTCATCGTTCCTTTTCAAGCCGGCCGGTTTCTTGATGAAGTGCCTGGCGGCGAACGCGCTCTAACATAGGTTAGGACACAGATCGGTATTCAAGAACTTGTCTGTGCTCGCTGTGCAACCGGCGCGGGGTCTTGTTCGCTTTGAGGACTGAAAGGTGCAACTGTCCCGATGACAGTTGTCTCTCCGGCGAAGGAGGGCAAATCCTGTACCGCGCCGATATACGAAAAGATGACAGCCACGTCGCATCCGCGCGGATCGGTGCGGCATGAACCGCGCCCGGCTGCCGCAGGCGGACGTGGCGCGGCTCAGGGACTTCGGCCTGCGGGTACTGTCGCGGCGGGGCGTTCTTGCCGCCGATGAGGAACAGGCCGCCCGCGCCAGCCTTGGCGAAATGCAGGCTCAAGCCGGCGGCACTGAACTTCTGGCGGAAGGGGCGCGCCTCAACCGGGCCCAGATTCTGCTGGAGGGCTGGGCGGTTCATCAGCGTGTTCTCAGTGACGGACGCCGTCAGATTTTCTCCTTCCTTCTGCCGGGCGACATCTTCGGCATCAGCGCCCGCCTGAACGGTGAGGCACTTTGTTCGGCTTTCGCATTGACCTCTGTCGTCACGGCGCCGCTGGCAATGCTCGATGAGGCGCTTCGGCGCGCGCCAGGGAGCGGCTGCGGACGTATCGTCCGTGAAGCCTTGGGTCTGGAGGAATCTTTCCTGGTCAATCAGGTGGTGCGGCTTGGCCAGCAGTCGGCGCAGGAAAGGCTGATCAATCTGTTGCTGGAATTCCACGACCGCCTGGCGGCCGTGGGCCTGGTCGAGGATGACAGCTTCGTGCTGCCTTTCACCCAGGAAGTGCTGTCGGATGCCGTGGGTCTTTCCACGGTCCATACCAACCGCACGCTGCAGCAGCTCCGGCGCGAGCATCTGATCGAGACGCATCTGAACCAGACGCGCCTGATCGACCGCAAACGGCTGGCGGAGATGGCCGATTACCGCATGGTGCCGTGCCTGGAGACGGCGGCCGCACCGCGGGATCACGCCAATGCCGACATGCCTCTTTAGCGTCCCGGCGCGTCTGGCGAGGTCCGGCTTGGCGTGACAAACTGGTCAGGGGGACAAACGGGCGGGGGCCATGATCAGATACGGGATAGTCGCCGCCGCGATGCTGCTGCCGCTGGCCGCCGACGCCGCCGCGCCAGAGGAAACGCTGTCGGCGCCGGGTCTTTCCCAGCCGGTGGAGATTCTAAAGGACCGCTGGGGCATCTCGCACATCTATGCACAAAACGAGCAGGACCTGTTTTTTGCGCAAGGCTACAACGCCGCCCGCGACCGGGGTTTCCAGCTCGAGCTCTGGCGCCGCCAGGCCACCGGCACGCTGGCGGAAATATTGGGCCCGCGAGAGCTGAAGCGCGATATCGCCAACCGGCTCTTCATGTATCGCGGCGATCTCACCCAGGAGCTGAACTGGTATCACCCCCATGGCGCGGCGATCGTCGAAGCCTTCGTCCGTGGCATCAACGCCTATATCGATCAGACCGCGAAAGACCCCGCGCTGCTGTCGCCGGAATTCAGGATGCTGGGCATCAAACCCGGCAAATGGACCCCGGCGGTGGTGATCTCGCGCTTCAATGGCTTGCGCGGCAATCTGGACGAGGAGATGAACACGGCGCTGGCGGTGCGCGAGATCGGCGCGGATGCGGTGAAAGACCTACACTATTACCAGCCGGCCGATCCGGATTTGCGCATCGATCCGGCGATCGATGCCAAGCTGCTGTCCAAGGACATATTGGAGCTCTACGACATCCACCGTTCGGAGCTGGAATTCACGCCGGACGAGCTGCTGCCGGATTATCGCCGCACCAGCGGCGCGGCCCCCCAGCGCAAATCCTATGCGCCCAGGATGGAAGAGATGAGCGTGCGCCGCGCCGACATGGGCTCCAACAACTGGGTGGTGAGCGGCCGGCTGAGCCAGAGCGGCTGGCCGATCCTGGCGGGCGATCCCCATCGCATTCAGGAAATTCCTTCCTTGCGCTATTGGGTGCATCTGCATGCGCCGGGCTGGAACGTGATCGGCGCCGGCGAGCCGGAGATTCCAGGCGTTGCCCATGGCCATAATGACTTCGGCGCTTTCGCCTTTACGATTTACGGCGCTGATACCGAAGACCTTTATGTCTACGACATCAATCCCGCCGGGCAGTACAAGTATGGCAGCGGCTGGGAGAGCATGAAGGTGATCAACGAGACCATCCCGGTGAAGAGCGGCAAGCCGGTCTCGGTTGAACTGAAGTTCACCCGCCACGGCCCGGTGATCTTCGAGGACAAGGCCCATCACAAGGCCTATGCGCTCCGCGCCGCCTGGCTGGAAGAGGGCGGGGCGCCCTATCTGGGCACCTTGCGGCTGGACCAGGCGCGCAATTGGCACGACTTCGAAGAGGCCATGGCCAAGGCACGCATGCCGGCGCTGAACTTCATCTGGGCCGACAAGGACCGCAATATCGGCTATCAGGCCGCGGTGGTGGCGCCGCGGCGGGTGAATTTCAGCGGGTTGGTGCCGGTGCCCGGCGATGGCCGCTATGAATGGCAGGGCTTTCTGCCCATTCCGGATCTGCCGCAAGTCGAGAATCCGGACAAGGGCTTCTACAACACCTCGAACGATTATCAGGTGCCGCCCGGCTACACGCATATGGAAGCCATTCACCGCACCTGGACCGACCCTTATCGCGGTCAGGCCGTGGCGGAGACCCTGGCCTCGGGCCGCAAATTCACCGTCGCCGACATGGTCCAGCTCCAGAACAGCGATCTTTCCATTCCGGCGCGCAGCGTCGTGCCGCTGCTGAAGGATCTGGATTACCGCGATCCCACGGTCAGCCGCGCGGCGCAACGGCTGCTGCACTGGAATTTCGTGCTGGACCGGGATTCGGTAGAAGCGGGTATTTATGAAATGTTCCAGCGCCGCCTGATCGCCAATTTCCAGGCGATGCTGCCCGCGGTGGCACGCAACATTGTCCCCAATCCGCCGATGGTGCGGATGATCGCGCTGCTCACCGCGCCCGATGGCCGCCTTGGCGGTGACCCGGTGGCGGGCCGCAATGCGCTTTTGGTCAAAAGCCTGAGCGAGGCGGTGGCCGAACTGACCCGCCGCTTCGGCCCTGATATGGAGAACTGGAAGCTTGGCGCCTATCACCATGCCAAGATCCTGCATCACATGACGGCGGCGCTGCGCCCCGACCTGGAAGCGCGCTTCGATGTCGGGCCGCTGCCGCGTGGCGGCG
The DNA here is from genome assembly GCA_964421935.1 of uncultured Rhizobium sp. GTDB lineage: Bacteria > Pseudomonadota > Alphaproteobacteria > Micropepsales > Micropepsaceae > Rhizomicrobium. The sequence goes on from CAYQZM010000125.1 coordinate 10,292, forward strand.
ACGCTTACACCATCACCGCGACCGGCGGCGCCGACAACCAGAATGCCGGCGGCGCCTTCAAGATCGTCTCCGATCTCGAGGATTGGGACAATTCGGTGGGGCTCAACAATCCCGGCCAGTCCGGCAATGTGGACGATCCCCATTATCGCGACCTGTTCCAATATTGGGCGCGGGGGAAATATTTCCCGATCTTCTTCTCGCGGCCGAAAGTGGAGCAGGTCGCCGAGAAGAAATTCACCCTCGCGCCTCGCTAGCCGCATGCGCTTCTGGTTGTTTCTGTTTCTTTTGTTGTCCGGCCCCGCGCTGGCGCAATCGGATGGCTGGATCACCGATCCGGTGGCCGCCGGCGTCCAAGGGCCGGTGGTGCTGCATTTCCGCCGTATCTTGTCGTTGACGGATGTGCCCGGGACGCTGCCGGTCACCGTCACCGCCGACAATCGCTTCATTCTGTTCGTCAACGGCCGGCGCGTCGCCAGCGGCCCGTCCACTGGCACTATCGCCCATTGGCGTACCGAGGCGGTGGACCTGGCGCCTTATCTTCATCCCGGCGCCAATGTCGTGGCGGCGACGGTGTGGGATTTCGTTCGTCAACCCGCAGGCGCGGGGCCCGGTGGAGCTTTGCCTGCGGCCTCGGCCTTGCCGCCCCAGGTCGCGCCGATCGCACAGCAAAGCGTGGCCTTGGGCTTTCGCCTCGCCGGGGCCGGCATCGCCACAGACCAGCCCGGCTGGCGGGTGAAGCGGGATGCCGGGCACATGGCGGTGAACGGCCGCGCCCAGGTGCCGCGCGGCCGCTATTACGTGGCCAGTGCGCCGGAAGTGATCGATGCCGCCAAGGCCGATTGGGATTGGGCCGGGCCGGCGGAAATAGGGAGCGGCTGGCAGGATGCTGTCCCGACGCCGGAAACCGCAACGCGTCATCTGGTGGCAGACCGGCTGCCGCAGCAAAGCTTTACCCGGGCGCCCGCCGGCAAGGTGGTGCGCAGTGATCTGGAAGGCGCCAGCGCCTTTCCCGATCATCCTGTCAGCGTGCCCGCGAACAGCCATGTCCACATCCTGCTGCGGCGCGAGGCGATGATCTCCGCCTATCCGGAATTGGAGGTCTCGGGCGGGCAGGGCGCCAGCATCAAGCTCACCTATACCGAGGCGCTTTACGACGCCGACAACAAGAAGGCCGACCGCGACTTGGTGGCTGATCGCCGGGCATTGGGCATCTTCGACACGTTCCTGCCCGACGGCGCGCGGCGCCGTTTCATGCCGCTCTGGTGGCGCACCTGGCGCTATGCCGAGCTGGACATCCAGACCGGCCATGCGCCGCTGACCCTGGAAGGTTTTCGCGTCTATGAGACCGGCTATCCCTTCAAACAGGTCGCGCATTTCACCAGCAGCGATCCACAGCTGAACCGCATCTGGGAAGTCGGCTGGCGCACCGCCCAGGTGGATGCGCATGAGACCTATATGGACAGCGCCTATTGGGAACAACTGCAATATACCGGCGACACGCGCCTGCAGATGCTGATCTCCTATGCCGTGACGGGCGACCCGCGCCTGGCGGAACAGGCGATCGACGCTTTCGCGGAATCCGATACCGAAGGCGGGCTGGAGCAGGGCGCCTATCCCAGCCGCAGCGACAATGTCATCGCCACCTTTTCACTGGCCTGGGTGGGGATGCTGAGCGACTGGTCCATGCAGCAGCCGGACGATGCGGTGATCCGGCGTCATCTGCCGCGCATGCGCACCATCCTGAAATGGTTCGTCCCCTGGCTGCGGCCCGATGGCCTCTTGGGCAAGAACCCGCAATGGAATTTCATCGACTGGGTCCAAAGCAGCAATGATCGCGAATTCTTTCCCTCCTATGGCAAGGATGGCGGTTCCTGTTTGACCACGGTTCTTTGGCTGGGCGCGCTGCGCCAGGGCGCCAGCCTGGAAACGGCCTATGGCGATAAGATGGAAGCTGCCGCCGACACGGCCCGGGCCGATGCGGCGCGCGATGCCATCCGCGCCCATTGCTGGGACAGGGCTCGTGGCCTTTTCGCCGACAATGCCGATTTCACGTTCTACAGCCAGCACATGAATGCGCTGGCCGTTCTTTATGACGTGGCGACGCCGGAACAAGCGCCGGCGATCCTTTCCCGCATCACAGTCGCGGGCGCGGGAATCGATGCGCCGCCGGGCATGTTCACCACCACTTATTATTTCGCCTGGTATCTGGCGCGTGCCTTCGAGCATGCCGGCCTTTCTTCGCGGTATCCTGAGCTGCTCAAGACCTGGCGCGATCTTCTGGCGCTGCATTACACGACCTGGCCGGAATCGCGCGGCGAAACCCGCTCGGATACCCATGCCTGGAGCGCCCACCCCACCGCCGATCTTCTGGGCGTGGTCGCCGGCATCCAGCCCGCAGCGGCCGGCTACAAGCGGCTTCGGGTTGCGCCCAATCTGGGTGGGCTCACCCAACTGGATGCGGCGGCGGCCACGCCCCGTGGTCCGGTTACAGTTCATTACGCGGTTCTGGCTGGCCAGTTGACCGCCGAGATCGACCGGCCCGTCAACCTGCCGGGTGATTTCATCTGGAAGGGCCGGCATTACCCTCTTGCGGCGGCCCACAGCCGCTTTGTCCTGCCGCAGTAAAGCGAAGCGCGATAACCGGCGAACCCGCAAAGCGTTCCGACCGGCGGCGCAATCAGCGGGGTAACAAACTATTGTGGCCACGGGGCAACTGCCTGTGGGGCCGTCACGTTCTGTCTTCTGCCATGGGTGAGGATTTCGATTCGATTGTGGACGGAGTGCTGCGTTTCGCGCACCGGCATATGCGCGCCTTCGCCATCGTGATCGCGCTGATCGCCGTTCCCGCAAGCCTGATCTTCCTGACGCCGGTCATGCTCGAGGCAGTGGCCAAGCCCATGGACCACATGCCGCAGATGGGTGGACAGCCCGCAACCTTCACCTTCCTGAATGCCGATGGACAGATCATCGGCCGGCGCGGGCCCGTCGCCGGCGAGACCTTGCAGCTCAAGGACATGCCGGCTTATCTGCCGGTGGCCTTCATGGCCATGGAGGACCGGCGCTTCTATCGCCATCATGGCGTGGACTTCATCGGCCTGGCGCGCGCGGCCTATGTGGATCTGCGCGCCGGTCATGTGGTGGCGGGTGGTTCGTCCATCAGTCAGCAGACGGCCAAGCTGGTGTTCGATCGGCGCCAACGGACCTTCAGCCGCAAGTTGCGTGAGCTGGTCAACACCGCCGTGCTGGAAAAAAGTTTCAGCAAGCAGCAGATCCTGGAGCTCTATCTCAACCGCATCTATCTGGGCAGCGGCGCCTATGGCGTGGACACGGCGGCGCGCACTTATTTCGGTGTTTCGGCGCGCAATGTCAGCCTGGCCCAGGCGGCGATGCTGGCGGCCTTGACCCGCGCGCCGTCCGTTTTCTCGCCCCGGCGCGATCTGGCGGTGGCGCAGCAACGCGCGGCCCGCGTGCTGGTGGCGATGACGCAGATGGGCGCCATCCGGCCTGACCAGGCGATCGAGGCCATCCACCATCCGGCGACGGTGATTGCCCGGCCGGTGGACACGCACAGCTATTTCCTCGATGCCGCGGCTGAGGAGGCGCGCCGGGTCGCGGGCGATCCCGGTCCCGGTGAATTGATCGTCCACACCACCCTCCGTTCCGATCTTCAGGCTGCCGCCGATCAGATCGCCACTGACGCCGTGGCGCATAGGGGCCGCAAGCTGGATTTCTCACAGGTCGCCATGGTGGCGATGAAGCCCGACGGCGCCGTTGCTGCCATGGTGGGAGGCCTCAGCTATGCCCGTTCGGTGTTCAACCGGGCAACGCAGGCGCGCCGCCAGCCAGGTTCGGCCTTCAAGCCGTTCGTCTATCTGGCGGCGCTGGAAGCGGGCATCTCGCCCTGGGACTGGCGCGATGACCGGGCGGTGGACATCGCCGGCTATCAGCCCGCCAACTACAAGGACGAGCATTATGGCCGCCTGCGGCTGATCGATGCGCTGGCCCGTTCGGTCAATACCATCACCGTCAACCTGGCGCAGGAGGTCGGCGTCTCGAAAGTGGCAGCCGCGGCCCAGCGCGCCGGCATCACCTCACCGCTCCAGGACAATGCGTCGCTGGCGCTCGGCACCAACGAGGTCACGCCGCTGGAACTGACGGCAGCCTATGACACCTTGGCCAATGGCGAGGCCGTGAAGCCCTATCTGGTCTCGCGCATCGAGAACAGGAGCGGGAAAGTGATTTACGAAAGGCAGAGCACACAGGCGCAGCCCGTGATCGCCGATACGGTGCGACGCGATCTCACCGCCATGCTCTACAAGGTCGTCACCGGCGGCACGGGCACGGCCTCACGGCTGCCCGAGCGTGAATCGGCCGGCAAAACCGGCACCACCCAAGACTATCGCGATGCCTGGTTTGTCGGCTTCACGCCCGACTTTGTCGCATCGGTCTGGGTGGGCAATGACGATGACAGTCCCATGCGCAAGGTGACGGGTGGACTTGTGCCCGCGGCGCTGTGGAAGCAGGTGATGACGGTGGCCGAACGGGGCCTGCCGCCGCGGCCGCTGGATCGCACCCCGGAGCCGGCGGGGGTCAGCGAAGATTTCGCGGCCGATCAGGTCGCCTATGTGGACGAGGTGGACGGTGCCGCCCCGCAGCTGCCGCAGGAACAGGCAGGCGACTTTGTCAGCACCGGCAGTGGCGTGACGCCGGAACAGGGGCCCCATGAGGCTTCCGCATCTCAGGTGGCATCGTCCTATCCGCATGTCTCGTCCTACGCGCCGCCGCTGCCGGACCAGGCACAACAGCAGGGTTCACGCGATGCGGAAATGGCGCCACATGCTGAGCGCCAAGGCGCTTCGCAGTATCCCCCGCGGCAGGCGGCGGACGAGATGTCATCTTATCGGCAATGGTCGGAAGGAAGGCAGGTCCCCTATGACAGGCACGCCATGGAACCTGCGCCACAGACGGCTCCGCCGCGCGGAAACCCTTCCAGTTATCCGACACGGCAGGCAGCCGAAGTGCCGCCCGCCTATCCATATTATCCGGCGCCGCGCGCTTATTATCCTTCGCCTTCTTATGCCGATCCGCGTTATGACGACGCGCGGGACCGATACGGCAACCCGTAACGGTCCCAGTATCTGATTGAGGAACCAGAGGTTTTTTCTGCCGTTTGCTCTTTGTTGATCCCGGAAAGAGCCGGCATGAAGCCCAAACCCCTTCTGATTGCTGCCTATGTGGCCGGCGCTGTGGCCTGTGTCGCCATTGTCGCGGTGCTGTTCCGCACCTGGGGCCCGCCGCCCACTCCGACCAGGACGCCCACGTCCGTCACCATGGCGCAGGCGCTGCAAAACCGCTTGGCAAAGACGGGCAGCGCACGGCCGCAGGTCAGCGCCATCTATCAGGCCCGCGGCTTTTCCACCGTCTGGTTCGAGGGCGATCAACT
>CAYQZM010000126.1:0-15094 GCA_964421935.1 uncultured Rhizobium sp.
CGCCGCGGCGGTGCTGCTTCCCTGGATCTCCAGCTCGCGGGCGAACTCGACGATCAGGATCGCGTTCTTGCAGGCCAGCCCGATCAGCACGAACAGCCCGATCTGGGTGAAGATGTTGTTGTCGCCGCCGGTCAGCCACACGCCGGTGACGGCCGAGAACAGGCACATCGGCACGATCAGGATGATGGCCAGCGGCAGGAACAGGCTTTCATACTGCGCGGCCAGAACCAAAAAGACCAGCAGCACACAGAGCGGGAAGACCAGAAGCGCCGTATTGCCCGCCAGGATCTGTTGATAGGTCAGGTCGGTCCATTCGTAGCGCATGCCCTTGGGCAAAGTCTCGTCCAGGATTTTGGTCATGGCAGCCTGGGCCTGGCCGGTGGAATAGCCGGGCGCGGGCCCGCCGTTCAGATCCGCGGCACGAAAACCGTTGTAGCGCATGGCGGTGTCGGGACCGGTGGTATCGCTGACATGGACCACGGCGCCCAAAGGCACCATCGTGCCCTGATCGTTGCGAACCTTGAGTTGGGCGATGTCTTCCGGCCGCGAGCGAAAGGGCGTATCGGCCTGGGCGATCACTTCATAGGTGCGGCCAAACCGGTTGAAGTCGTTGACGTAGATCGAGCCCAGATAGGTCTGCATGGTGTCGAAGACATCCTGCACGCCCACGCCCAATTGCTGGGCCTTGGTGCGGTCGAGACGGGCGAAAAGTTGCGGCACGCCGATGGAGAAGTTGGAGAAGACGCCCTGCAGCGTGGGCTCCTTGGCCGCTTTCATCTGGATCTGCGCCATCACCTTGGCAAGGGCGGCGTCGCCCAGGTCGGTGCGGTCTTCGACTTGCAGCTTGAAACCACCGATCGTGCCCAGACCTTGCACGGGCGGGGGCGGGAAGATGGCAATGATGGCGTTGTTGATGCCGGCGAACTTGGCCTGAAGGCGCTGTGCCACCGCCATGCCGGAATCCGCCGATCCGCGCTGGTCAAAGGGCTTCAGGGTCTCGAACACGATGCCGGCAGATGGGCTGTTGATGAAGCCGTTGATGGAAAGGCCGGGGAAGGCGACCGCGCCTTCCACCGCCGGATCCTTCAGGGCGATGTCCGACATCTGACGGATCACTTTTTCGGTGCGATCCAGGGTGGCGCCCTGGGGCAGCTGCGCGAAGCTGACCAGATACTGCTTGTCCTGCAGCGGCACGAAGCCCGGCGGCACAAGCCGGAACAGGAAGACGGTGGCAGCCAGCAACCCGCCATAGACAAGCAGCGCGAGCGCACGGCGCGACAGGACGCCGCCAACGCCCTTGCCATAGCCTTCCGATCCGCGGTGGAACAGCCGGTTGAAGCCCCTGAAGAAGCCGCCAAACAGCTTATCCATGCCGCGGGCGAGAGGATCCTTCGGCGCGCCATGGCCCTTGAGCAACAGGGCGGACAGGGCAGGCGACAGCGTCAGCGAGTTGAAGGCTGAGATGATAGTGGAAAAGGCGATGGTCAGCGCGAACTGGCGATAGAACTCGCCCGTCAGACCGCTGATGAAGGCGATCGGAACGAACACCGCGCACAGCACCAGGGCGATAGCGATGATCGGACCTGTCACCTCCGACATGGCCTTCAAGGTGGCTTCGCGTGGAGCCAGGCCCGCCTCGATATTGCGCTCGACATTCTCCACCACCACGATGGCGTCGTCGACCACGATGCCGATGGCCAGCACCAGGCCGAACAGCGAAAGATTGTTGATCGAGAAGCCGAACAAATGCATGGCGCCGAAGGTGCCGATGATGGAAACCGGCACGGCCAGCAGCGGAATGATGGAAGCCCGCCAGGTCTGCAGGAACAGGATCACCACCAGAACCACCAGCAGCACGGCTTCCAGCAGGGTATGCACAACGGCCTTGATGGAATCGCGTACGAAGACGGTGGGGTCGTAGACGATGGAATAATCCAGCCCCTCCGGGAAGTTCTTCTTCAACTCGGTCATGGTGGCGCGCACGCGGTTGGAAATCTCGATGGCGTTGGAGCCCGGTGCCTGGAAGATGGGAATGGCCACGGCCTGCTTGTTGTTCAGCAGTGAACGCAGGCCATACTGCGACGCATCGATCTCCACGCGCGCCACATCGCCCAGGCGGGTGACCACGCCGCCGTCGTTCTTGATCACGATCTGACGGAATTCCTCCGGATCGCTGAGCCGGCCCTCCACGGTAATGGGAAGCTGAAGCTGGCTCTTGGTGCCATAGGGCGGGCCGTTGATGACGCCGGCCGCGACCTGGACATTCTGCCGGCGCACCGCATTGATCACGTCATTGGCCGAAAGGCCCAGCTCGGCGATGCGCTGGGGGTTGAGCCAGATGCGCATGGCATAATCGCCGCTGCCGAACAGCTGGACATTGCCCACGCCCTCGATCTTGGCGAGCTGGTCCTTGACATTCAGCACTGCATAGTTGCGCAGGTAAAGCATGTCATAGCGGCCGGTGGGCGAATTCAGATGCACCACCATGGTCAGATCGGGCGAACTCTTGACCGTGGTCACCCCCAGCGCGCGGGTGACGTCGGGAAGGCGCGGCAGCGCCTGGTTGACCCGGTTCTGCACCAGCTGTGTAGCCAGGTCCGGATCGACGCCGAGCTTGAAGGTCACGGTCAGGGTGAGGGTGCCGTCGCTGGCGGCCGATGAGCCCATATAGAGCATGCCCTCGGTGCCGTTGATCTGCTCTTCCAGCGGCGTGGCCACAGTTTCGGCGATGGTCTGGGGATTGGCGCCGGGAAACTGCGCCGTGACCACCACCGAGGGCGGCACCACCTCCGGATATTCCGAGATGGGCAGCTGTGTCATCGCGATCAGGCCGGCCAGGAAGATGACGACCGAGATCACCCCGGCGAAAATCGGCCGGTCGATGAAGAATTTGGATAGATTCATGGCTTTAGCGCCCCTCGCGCGATGCCTTTAGTTGCGGGCGGTTTGCACGCGGTGCGGCACAACGGCGGCGCCGGGCGCCAGCTTCTGCAATCCGTCCAGGATCACGCGATCGCCGTCTTTCAGGCCGGCGGTCACCACCCGTTCACCGTTCATGGTGGTGCCCAGGCTGACCTCCCGATATTCGGCCTTGTCGCCCGCGCCCACCACATAGACGAAGCGCTTGCTCTGGTCGTTGCCGATGGCGGTCTCCGGCACCAGCAAGCTGTTCGGAAGTACGCCGCTTCCCATCCGTACCGAGACGAACATGCCGGGCACCAGCGAGCCGTCTTCATTGGCAAAGCGGGCTCGGGCGCGGATGGTGCCGGAACCGGAATTGATGCGGTTGTCGAAGCTTTCGATGGCGCCGCGATAGACTTTGGCCTGGCTGTCGCCTTGCACGGTCAGATCCACCGCAATGGCCTGCTCGTTGTTCGCGCCGCGTTGGCGCAGGATGTTGAGGTAGGTTTGCTCGTCCACCTCGAAATCGGCATAGACACCGTCATCGGAAACGATCGAGGCCAGCAGCTGCGGCGCCACGGTCGAAGAGCCGACCAGATTGCCCACCGTGATCTCGGCCCGGCTGATGCGGCCTGAAATGGGCGCCTTGATGAAGGCGTGATCGACATCGATCTGCGCCGACGCCAGTGCGGCCTGCGCCGATTTCACCGCCGCCTGCGCCACATCGTCGGCCGTGACGCGCTGGTCATAGGATTCCTGCGCCAGGGCCTGCGCCTTGATCAGCCTTTCGCCGCGATCGCGCTCGATCCTGGTCAGCCGCGCATTGTTGGTGGCGCTGGCCAGATCGGCGGCGGCCTTGGCGGCGGCGGCCTGGTAGGGGCGGGGATCAACGACGAACAATACATCGCCGGCCTTCACCTCCTGGCCGTCCTTGAAGCGAATCTCGGTGATGCGGCCGGCGACCTGCGGCCGGATTTCGGCATAATCCACCGCGTCGATGCGCCCGGAGAATTGGGCGAAGGGCCGGACCGTCTGGGATTTCAAGGTTTCCACGGAAACAGGCGTGGCGGCGGCCGATGCGCTCTCAGGCGCGGCCGGCTTGGCGCTGGCGGCGTGATAGAGGCCATAACCCCCGCCGAGCAACAGAAGCAGCGCCGCGCCCGTGAGCTGGCGGCGCAGCCTGTGGATGGGCTGATCGGCGTTCTGGCGGAGGAAATTCTGGGCTTCGGCGACGTCGAAATGAGTCATGGGCTACCCCGGATATCTGTAATGATCGATACAGATATGCCGGTGGACTTCCGCCGTCAAGGGAATTATATAGCAGACAGTACAAAAAAAGGAAACGCCATGCGGACGGGCCGCCCACGGTCTTTTTGCAAGGAGGAAGCGCTCGACAGGGCGATGACGGTTTTTTGGCGCCAGGGTTATGAGGGCGCCTCCATGGCCGATCTCACCAAGGCCATGGGCATCAATCCACCCAGCCTTTATGCCTGTTTTGGCAGCAAGGAAGGTCTCTTCAAGGCCGTGCTGGAACATTACGACCAGCGGCGGGCGACCTTCATGGCCAGCGTGTTGGAGGCGCCTTCAGCCGCAGAGGTTGCAGAGGCTTATCTTATGGGCGTGGCGGGCTTTGCCGCCGATACCAGTGGCCGCAATCCGCCAGGCTGCCTGATGCTGCAGGGCGGGCTTTCCTGTTGTGACACGGTGATTCCCGACACCCTGGCCCGTCACCGCGCGGAAAAGGAAGCGATGCTCCGCGCCCGCTTCGAAAAAGCCAGAAAGGGCGGAGACCTGCCCAAGACGAGCGATCCCGCGGCGCTGGCGCGTTACCTGATGGTGATGGCCAATGGCATCAGTGTGCAGGCCGCAGCCGGTGCTTCGTTGAAGGAATTGCGCGAAGTCGCCGCGATCGCACTTGCCAATTGGCCTGCGATGGTTGCCGCTCAAGAGAAGACCGGTAACCAAAAAGCGTTGGCCTGATCCGGTGCGCTAGGCATCTGTCGTTTCCGTCAGATCCGCGCTAGGTTATTGGGGGCGGCCGAAGGCGGGCAGGGAATTGGCGACTATCCTCGAAGCGTATCTCGAGAATGAAGTGGCGCTTAAACGCTATCTGAGGCGCTTTATCAGATCCCGTGAGGCTGCCGACGATCTTGCGCAGGAGGCCTTTCTGCGGGCCTTTGCGGCGGAAGGACGGGGCGCGATCGAGGCGCCAAAAGCCTTTTTATTCAAGGTTTCCAGAAACTTGGCCCTGAATGAGATCGCCCGGCAGTCCTCCATGGCCATCGAGCCTCTAGGGGATTTCGAGAGCCAGGAGGTCCTAGAAGATAGCAGTCAGGCCGCGGCGGATGATGTTGTCGATAGTCGGGAACGCGTGCGTTTGCTGGCGCGGGCGATTGCTGCCCTGCCGCCGCAATGCGCGAAGGTTTTCATACTTCGCAAGATGCAGGGCCTGTCGCAAAAGGAGATCGCGGTCCGGCTTAATATCTCCGTCAGGACGGTTGAAAACCATGTTGCCGTCGGCCTGTCACGATGCAGGGCCTATATGCGGGCACATGGCGGCGGCGCTGAAGTGGGAAGCGGAAATTCCGGACAGATTCCAACGGCTTTTATCAAAGCCAAGAAGGCAGAGTAGTTCCGTGCTGGGTTTGAAAGCGGTATGACCGACAGGGGCAAGATCCTGACCTTTCCCGATACGGCTGGCATCGAGGCCGAGGCCGCAGCCTGGGTGGCGCGCTTCGACGCGGGCGAGGTCTCCGCCAAGGATCAGGCGGCATTCCAGGAATGGCTGAATCGCAGCGCACTCCATCGCGAGGCCATTGCGGACTATGGCAAGCTCTGGTCGGAGTTCGATGCGCTGAGGCTGCTCACCAGCCCCGAAGAAGCCGGGCAGGAGGCGAGCGTCCGCGATAACCAGCCTGGCATGCTGCAAAGATCCAGGCCCTGGCTTGCGGCCTGCGCAGCAGCCGCGATTGTGATCGCGGGAGGGGCTGTGTTTCTCCATCCCAGACACCAGGAGATCGCGAAGGCCGAGAGCCATCCTCCCGCCAGGCATTTCCACCCGCTGACCAGAGGTTCCTATGAGACGCCGGTCGGCGGACAGAGGCGAATCACTCTGGCCGATGGTTCATCGGTGATCCTGAATACGAACAGCCGGCTGGATGTAAATTTCTCCGGCAAGTACCGGGACGTTCATCTGCGGCGCGGAGAGGCCTATTTCGACGTCGTGCACGACAAGGCGCGCCCGTTCACGGTGTATGCGGATAATTATGTGGTGCGCGACATCGGCACCGCGTTTGACGTGCATCTGGCAAAAGCAGGCCTGGTTGAGGTCGGCGTTACCAAGGGAAGCGTCGAGGTAAGGCCTGCTGATCGCGGGCGGGATTCCGGACCGGTGAAGAGCCTGGGCGTCATCGTCGCCGGACAGAATATCGTACTGGGTGAGAAAGTCGAACGCGCCAAGGTCGTCGCCAGCCCCGATCTGGAACGCAAGCTGGCCTGGCGGCAGGGCGAGCTGAACTATACTGGCCAGCCCCTGGCGGAAGTCCTTGCCGATGTCAGCCGCTATTCCGACATCAAGATCGAACTGGCAGATCCGGCGCTGGAGAATTTGCCGGTCGGGGGCACGTTCAGGACGGATCAGATCGAAGCCATTTTCGCCGCGCTGGAGAACAATTTCGGTATACACGCAGAATGGATCGATCCGCAGCATGTGCGCTTCACGTCCGGCGGCGAGAAGGCATCTGCCAGGGAGTAAAGGGCATTGACGTGGCGACGGTTGGTCTGGTGCTGCATATCCCGCTCGCGTTTGCAGTAAACTGTGTGCGGCGCAGTGCGCCGTGATCGACGCAAGTTAAGAAATGTTAGACGAACTACCGGCACAAATCCCTACGCTTAAACCAGATTATTTGCGCCCCACTTATAACCGTTTGCAGTCGCGGCGCTTAATGCGTTGCGGAGGTCGTGAAAATGGCTTCCTGGGCGCGCTGCATAGCGGTGCAATGTCCCGCCTTGCGGCTTGTCATGGCACGGTCGTTGCCCATTCAAGTCGATGTGGTGACCCAAGACTGCACGGCTGCATCGCGACCGCGGCACCAACTTATCTGTGTACTGACCTGCTTTTCCGCGCATGAGGCCAGGGCGGCGTTGTAAAAGGGCAACAGCGCCGACTTGATCCAAATTTTTTGATGATGGTCTTAGGTGGATTGGCCTTCCTGCCGGTCTCAATCATCATAGGCCGGTGTGAAGGCAATATGTTGTGCCAACCCACTGGGTCAGAGAATGAGGTTTAGGGGAGAGTCGCTCGCGGCGGTCGCGCTCTGCGGATGTCTGGCAATTTCAACACCTGCCTTCGCAGCACCAACCTACGCGCAGACCTCGAAATATAATGTAGATATTTCGGGGGCGGACCTGACCACTGCCTTGCCTGCCTTGTCACGGCAGACGGGGGTGGTTGTTCTTTACCCTTACCAACTGGCTCAGGTCCGGAGCAATCCGGTCAAAGGTTTGTACACGGTTCCGGAAGCGTTGCAGTTAATGCTTCTGGGAACGGGCTTCTCCGGCGATGTCACTGCGCAGGGAGCTGTTTCCATCTCCCGGCAGAGAAAACGTTGCGACCCAGGGGAGGAAGCCATGCTTCGTGATTCAAAATCTACCGTTTCGGTACTTGCACTGCTCGCCAGTCTGTTCAGCGCGCCGGTCTGCGCCCAAGCACAACCCGCAGCGGCCGGGGGCGGGCAGGCCACGCCGGAATCCACGGAGTCCGTTGTCGTCACGGGTTCGCGCGTTATTTCCGACGCCGTCAATTCGCCGACGCCGATCACCGCCGTCAGCACCGATCAGTTGCTGGCCACCACCCCGAGCACCGTCGCGGACGGCCTGAACAAGCTGCCGGTTTTCCAGAATAGTGGGTCGAACCGTACCCTCAGCAGCGGCGGCGGCAACAGCAGTGGCGACTTCCTCAATCTGCGCAATTTCGGGCAGAATCGCACCCTCGTGCTGCTGGATGGCCAGCGTTTGCAGCCCTCGGCCCAGAACGGCGCCGTCGACGTCAGCACCCTGCCGCAGATGCTGATGAGCCGCGTGGACGTGGTGACCGGCGGCGGGTCGGCGGTCTATGGTTCCGACGCCATCACCGGCGTGGTCAATTTCATCCTCGATAAGCATTTCACCGGCGTGAAGTACGAAGCCAATGCCGGCATTTCAGGATATGGCGACGGGGCCCGCTACAAGGTGAACATGGCGGCCGGCACCGACCTGTGGGGCGGCCGCGGCCATATCGAAGGCGCCATCGGCTATATCAACTCCGACGGCGTGCTGCAGGGCGCCCGGAAGATATTTGCGAATCAATTTTCGAGCTATAATACTGGCGCTACTGCTGCCGCCCCGGTGACCAATACTCAGAACGGCGGCCAGACGGTCTCGACGTTCAGTGGCCTTATCACCTGCAGCAACTGCTCGGTTAACGGCTACGAGTTCGGCCAGCCCGGCATTCCCACCCCGGCCAATCTGGGCACTATCCCCCCGGGCCAAACCGCTATCGCAATCGGCGGCAATGGAGCCGCTGTAAGGTCTGAATCGATCTACGGCAACACCCGCAACGCCACGGCGTTCGGCCGCTTCAGCTATAAGATCAGTGATGACACCACCTTCTTCACCCAGCTCTCGCTCGCGCAATCCAATGAGTTCAACTATTTCTTCCCGTCGCAGCAAGAACCCAGCCGTCAGACCGTCACCTATTTCAAGAACAATGCCTTTCTTCCGCTGGCCACCCAGCAGTTGTTGGGCGATGACAGCGCGACAGACCCCAACTGGGCGACCGACGGCACCAATACCTTCAAAGTGTCGGAATGGTATTCCGAGCCGAACCGCACCCGCGCAACCAACAATGTTACGCGCAACATCGTCTCGACGACTGGCCTGAACGGCGCGTTCGGGGACTATGTCTGGGACGCGCACTATACCCATGGTGAAACCCGCCTCTCGACCACGGGCCTGCGCAACGGCAACAACCAGTTCCACGATGCGGCGCAGGACGCCGTGCTCGTGAATGGCAAGGCGGTGTGCTGGAACAACACGGCGGAGGCGATTGCGCAATTCGGCGATCTCTATCCGGGGTGCGTCCCGATCAACACATTCGGCAACAATGTGACGACGGACCCGCAGTATAACTACTGGTCTAGGTCTACGCATTTCGCCGAGACCAACAGCATGGACGATATCGCCGCCGACATTTCGGGCAATCTCTTCCAACTGCCGGCCGGGCCGATCAAGGTGGCGCTGGCGGGTGAAATGCGCTGGCTCGACTATCTGATTACTTCCAACGCCTCGCCGACCGCGGTGGTCAACTGCACGGGCCTTCGCCTGTGCGGCAACGCCGCTGGTACGGGCTTCGTCACCAATCAGGCCAGCGTTACCCAGACCCTGTGGGACAACAACACCGTGCCGGGCGTCCATGCCTCCGAAAATGTGTGGGAATTCTCGGGCGAAATCGGCATCCCGATCCTTAAGGATGTTCCGCTGGTCCAGAGCTTGAACGCAGACCTCGCGGGCCGCTACACCGATTACAGCGTCTCCGGCTCGGTGCAGACCTGGAAGGTCGGTCTGGACTGGCATGTGAACGACAGTGTCCGCTTCCGCGGCACAACCTCCGTCGACATCCGTGCCCCAACACTGAATGACCTGTTTTCACCCCAGGTCTCCAACAGTGGGCCGTTCCTCGATCCCCTGACCAACTTCAATCCGGGCGGCATCCAGACCGTGTCTGGCGGCAATCCCAAACTGGTGCCGGAAGTATCGCGCACCTATACGGGGGGCGTGGTCTTGACGCCGAGTTTCATTCCCGGTCTGACCATGTCGGCGGACTACTACCAAATCAAGCTGACCAACGCGATCGCCAACATCAGCGGCAGCAATGCGGCGATTGCCAATATCTGTATCGCATCCGGCGGGTCGTCGCCCTTCTGCCAGCTGTATGTGCGGCCGTTCCCGTACACCAATACCACGCCGGCCAACTATCCCACGCTGCTCTTCAGCCAGAGCCTCAACGCGGCGTTCAATGTGACGGAAGGCGAGGATTACGAGGTCGACTATTCCTTCGATACGGCCGATGTCATGGACAGCCTGGCGGGCATCGTCAATCTGCGCGCCCTGCTGAATGTGGCCCCGGTGAACACCACCAGCAGTTTCGTCGGCGCCCCCGTCAACCACACCAACCAGCCCAAGGGCCATGCGACGTTGTTCGCCGATTATACGCTCGGCAACTGGAGCTTGGACGCCCAGTGGCACTGGTTCAGTGGCGGGACCAACATCCAGGTTTACGGGCCTGGGCAGACTTTCTATGCCCAGCCCTATTATACTGACTTCAGCACAGTGGACTTTACCGTCTCCAAGCAGATCACCTTCGACAACGGCTCTGTCATGTCTGCATATATCAACGTGCAGAATGCCTTCGCCGCCGTCCCCCCATATACCGTCGGATCGTCCGGAAACCCTGGGTCCATCTTTGGCGGCATCCCCAACGGGGAAGACGTGATGGGCCGCTATTTCACCATCGGTATCCGCGGCAATCTCTAAACGCCGTTCTTTGTTCCCCTCTTGGGCCGCAGCCATCCAGCTGCGGCCCATTTTTTCAGAGGGAAGGCGCCTGCCGCGAAATAGTCCCGCGTCATTGGCGCGTGCTCGCGCAACAGACCGCGGTTTCAAAGGGATAAGACCGGCTAAAGGCAGCCGCGCGACACGCGCGGTCCGACAGGTGGACGTCCTGTCGGTTTTCGGCGCAAAATCGGCCCAATGGGCGAGAACAAGGTCAAGAGGGCCGGCAAAGCGGACGCATTTGCCACGATCTACGATATTGCGCGGCGCGCCGGTGTTTCGAAATCGACGGTTTCGCGGGTTCTCACCCATAACAAGTCTGTGGATCCCGCCACCAGAGAACGCGTGCTCAAGGCGGTCAAGGAGCTGCGCTATAGTCCCAATACCGCTGCTCGCAACCTTTCGACCCGCAGCGAGACCCGGATCGGTCTCGTATACAGCAATCCCTCAGCCACTTATTTTACGGAACTGCTTTTCGGCGCGCTCGAAGGAAGCAGTCGCAACAGCGCCCATCTGATGGTTGAACGATGTCAGGCGGGCGATATGGACGTGGCCTATGAAAGGGTCCGAAGTCTGGTCGCGGGGGGGCTGAATGGCATGATCCTGGCCACGCCACTGAGCGAGGAAGTCACGCTCATCAAGGAATTGCAGGATCAGGGAATATCCGTGGTGGGTGTCGCGACCAGCGGGACGCGGACAGATGTCAGTTGTGTTGGTATCGACAATTACACGGCGGCCTATGAGATGATGACCTATCTCATCCGCCTTGGGCATGAACATATCGGATTTGTCAAAGGCCATCCCGGTGTGCTTTCCAGCAAACTCAGGTTCCAAGGCATCAAAGCCGCCCTCAAAAACGCTGGCGATAGCGTCGCCAGGCCGCTGTTCGCCCAGGGCTATAACGATTATCGCTCGGGCCTGAACGCTGCCGATGAGATTCTGTCCAGCGGAACGAAGGTGACGGCGATCTTCGCGAACAACGACGATATGGCCTCCGCCGTGATGTCTATGGCGCATCGCAAAGGTCTGAATGTTCCCCGGGACATCTCTGTCGTGGGATTCGACGACACGATCGCCGGCACGGTCTGGCCTGAACTGACGACCGTGCGCCAGCCGATTGCCGAGATCGGTGGCCTGGCCGTCGATATCCTGGTGGAAAATATCAGGCGGATCCGCGCCGGTACTCCGCCGCTGGTCAAAAATCACCTCATCGCGCACAAGCTGGTCATTCGGGAATCGACCGCGCTGCCGCGACTCTAAAATCGTTGTTGTTCCGCTCCCTCGCCGGCGGCGAGATCGGGCCACCATCTTTCTTCAACGGCGCCAAACCGGGTGATGCCTATTTTATCGTATGAACGCAACGGTCAGTTACTACGGCGCCCCGGGCGCGCGCCTCCTGTGTGTTCGGTCCTTCGATCCTGAAAGAGCTCCTGAAAGTCGGAAATCAAACTGACCGCGACCGTCGATCTGCACCGCTATCGGTTGTCTCTGGAGGCCATCAAGGTCCGAAACGCCGTCAGCTCAGCGGCATCCACGACGCCGTCGTGGTTGGTGTCCGCGCGTTCAAACAGCAGGCTCGGGCTGTTGACGAACTCGTCCCGGCTGACGCGGCCATCCCCATCCTTGTCGAGCATCAGAACCATCTGCTGCAGCCGGTCTCCATTGCTGCTTTTGCGGAAAGAGAAGCGCGGCTTGTCGTCTGCCGACAGATAGCCATCGTGATTGCGATCGAGCCGGTCGAACATCTTGGCGCGGGCTTGGGTGAATTCGGCCTTGGTGACGATGCCATCGCCATTGGCGTCGGCTCTTGTCAGCAGTTGGGAAAGGTCCGGCTTGCCCGGTTGCGCAATGGCCCGTACGGCCATGCCGACACAGCCGGTGGCGGTGAAAAGCACGAGGGAAAGCGCAAGGATGAGGCGCATGAGATTCTCCTGGTTGAAAAAGAAGGGGCGCGGGCCTTTTGAGGGGCCCGCGCCAACGCGCGGCAAAGGGGGCCGGTTAATTGCCGCGCGTATAGGTTGCCGATCCGGAAACCGACGCACCGGAACCGGTCGTGATCGCGCGGTTGACGGTCATGCTGCCGTCACCATAGGTGACGCTGCCGGTTTCCGTGGCGGATCTTCCGTTGGACGTGGTGATGCCCCGGCTGCGGCTGATGCTGCCATCGGTTTTGTAGATCGTGCTCCAACCCGACCGCGTGTTGCCGTCGACGCCGGTATGGCTCGCTTCGCGCGTCACCGAGCCATCCGGATTGTGTGTAACCGTGCCGGTTCGCGTCGCGGTCTCGCCATTGTTATAGGTCCGCGTCACCGTGTTGGTCCGGTTGCCATCGCCGTAATTGGTCTGCCGGGTGGTGAGGAAGCCGCGTCCGCTGTCGGTCTGGACACCGCGATGTACCGTGGTCGAACCGGGCACGCGGTTGACGGTGCGGCCGGCGGTAAAGCCGCCGCGCCAGCCTTGCGCTGACAGGAAGCGGCCGTGAAACGCCATGGCAGGCTGCATGCCGCCCGCAAGCAGAAGCGCGGCCGCCAGAGAGGTTAAGAGGATCGGGGATTTCGCCATTGGAAGACTCCGTGAGGAACGTGAACGCGGCGGTTTTGCGCCCTCCCGGTATATCCAGCGTGATCCGGCCGTGCCGGAATGTAACGAAATGTAACGCCGCCGATTTTGGGTCTTTTCGGCGGCTCCGGCGTGCGAGTATCTGTTTTCCGAAAGAACCGCGCCATGGACCAAGCCACGCTCATAGCCGTCGTCGAGGACGATCCGGAAATCCGGTCGTTGGTCGGCAAGGTGTTGGTGCGCGAGGGTTTCGAGGTCGAGCTTTGCAGCGGCGCCGACGAACTCGACCGCGCGGTCGAACGCCGACGGGTCGATCTGATCGTGCTCGACCTGATGCTGGCAGGCGAGGACGGCATCTCGATTTGCCGGCGCTACCGCGCCGATGCAGCGGCCATTCCCATCCTGATGGTCACGGCCAAGGGCGATGACATCGATCGCATAATCGGCCTGGAAGTCGGTGCCGACGACTACCTGCCCAAACCGTTCAATCCGCGCGAACTGACCGCGCGTGTCAGGGCGATATTGCGCCGAACGCGGGATATCCACCGCCCCCAGGCCAATGGATCATCGGAGGTTTTTCGTTTTGCCGGCTGGCGGCTGGACGCGGCCTCGCGCGCGTTGGAGAATCCGCAAGGTAAGATCGTCGACCTCACGGGGGGCGAGTTCGATCTCCTGATGGTCCTTCTTACCCATCCCCAGCGTGTACTCAATCGTGATCAGCTGTTGGATTGGACGCGGGGGCGCAGCGCCGCGCCCTTCGATCGCACGGTCGACGTCCAGCTCAGCAGGCTGCGCCGCAAGCTGGAGGATTTTTCGAAGCCGCCTTCCGTCATCAAGACGGTCCGCGGCGGCGGCTATCTCTTCGCCCCAGCCGTCGAGCGGGAACGGGGCTGAGGATGCAGTCGATTTTCGGAAGGCTTGCGGTTCGGATCGGTCTGGTTTTTCTGCTGGGCCTTGTGCTGCTGCAAGCCGTGATTGCTGCTGCTCTGCTGTGGCCCGATGGACGGCCTACCATCTTCCGGCTGGTTTCGCCACGGGAAGCCGTCGCGATAGCGAAAGCCCTGGAAGCCAGCTCCGACAGGCAACGCCCCCTGATTTTGGATGCCTTGAACGGTGGTCCGTTGACTGTCCACCTGCTGCCTGACTTTCCGTCCGATGCTGCCCAGGGGCGAGAAAGCGACGCGCCCTATTTGAAAGGGCTTTATGGTGGTTACGCCTATGTCTTCGAAGGGCGTGCCTTCCAGGTCCAGGCCAAAGGCGATGCCGCACTTCATGTACGTCGCATTTGGCTTGGTCAGCCGGGTGCGGTCCGGCTTCTGGTACGCTTGAAAACCGGTGGCGTGGTGGTCATAGAGCGGGCGCCGGTTCTCATCCAGCGGCTGTTCGAGCGCTTTGCCGTAATTGCCGGAGCGGCAGCCATCATTCTGCTTCTGGTGATGCTGGTCTGCATCCAGCAGATGGTCAAGCCGACCCAAAGGCTGGCGCAGGCCTCCCGCGATATCGCCGCCAATATCGATACGCCCGATCTGCCGGTCATGGGCGCCGCCGAAATTCGTACCGTGTCCCTGGCCTTCAACGACATGAAGCACACCATCAGGGCCCTCATCGACGAGCGAACCCGAATGCTTGCCGCCATCGCGCATGATCTGCGCACCTATCTCACGCGCCTGCGGCTGCGGACCGATTTCATCGCCGATGGCGATCAGCAGGAACGGGCGATCCGGGATTTGGACGAAATGGGTCTGTTGCTGGACGACACGTTGATGTTTGCGCGTGAAGCGACCGGGCCCCAAGCCGAAGCTGCGGCGCTGGACGTGACGCAGGAAATTCATGACTTTGTAAGTTTGCGCCAGGAAATGGGCGATCCCGTCACGCAGCTCGATCCTCGGGTTGCGGCTGTGCGCGCCCGCTGCGCGCCGCTTGCCTTCCGGCGCATGCTGTCGAACCTCACGGACAATGCCATTCGCTATGGAAAGGTTGCGCGGCTCAGCGCCCGGCATGACGGCGATACCGTGCGGGTCTCTGTCGAGGATGACGGCCCCGG
>CAYQZM010000127.1:0-8691 GCA_964421935.1 uncultured Rhizobium sp.
GACAGCGCCAGCATGCCGGCCGCATAGCCGCCGGTGCCCTGCTTGAGCAGGCCCACGATGTTGGGACCGAGAAAGCCGCCCAGGCCCGTACACATCAGGTTCACCAGCGCGATGGCGCCGGGCGCCGCCGGCCCGGCGAAGAAGGAGGACGCCAGGCTGTAATAAGGCCCATACGTGCCGACCAGCCCGAAGACGACGGCGGTCAGCCCCGCGATCACCACAAAGGGATTTGCCGCCATCGCCGCGACGGCAAAGCCGCCCGCGGCCACCAGCAACGATATGGCGGTGTGCCAGACCCGTTCGCCCCGCCGGTCGCTGGAGCGGGCCACCAGCAGCATGACGGGAATGCCTAGCATATAGGGCAGCGCGACGATGAAGCCCGTGCCCAGGTTGGAATAACCCAGCGACTTGACGATCTGCGGCAGCCAGAGCTGGTTTCCGAAGATAGCCGCATTGACGCCGGTCCCTGCCAGGCCCAGCAGCAGCACCTGCGGATCGTAGAGACCCGGCCAGGGGCTGGCGGGCGCCGCCGGCCGCTCCGCCGCAAGGCGTCTGGCAATGGTTGCTTTTTCGGTCTCCGACAGGAAAGGAGCCTTGGCGGGACCGTCAGGCAGGAATTTCAGCACCGCCAAGGCCAGCACGCAGGCGGGCAGTCCCTCGATCAGGAACAGCCATTGCCAGCCGCGCAGTCCGCCCATCCCATCCGCGCCCAAAATCAGGCCGGAAAGTGGACCGCCGAAGGTCGAGGACAGCGGAATGGCGGTCATGAAGATGGCGGTGAAGCGGGCGCGGTATCGCCTCGGAAACCAGAAGGTGAGATAGAGGATGATGCCCGGAAAAAATCCCGCTTCCGCAACGCCCAGAAGGAAGCGGGCGGCGTAAAAGCCGGTCGGTGCGCTGACCAGCGCGGTCGACGCCGATATCATCCCCCAGGCCGCCATGATGATCGCGACCGCGCGCCGGGCGCCCAGCCGTTCCAGAAACATGGTGGCGGGGATCTGGAACATCGCATAGCTGACGAAAAACATGCTGGCGGCCAGGCCATAGACCGACGGCGAAAAGCCCAGGTCCCGGTTCATGGTCAGGCCGGCGAAGCCGACATTCACCCGGTCCAGATAATTGAAGAAATAGAGCAGCATCAGGAACGGGATCAGCCGCCCCGCGCATTTGGCAAAAACCTGTTCTTGTTCTTGTGGTTCGGCCATGCCCCGCCCCTTTTTGGGCGACCCTAGCATGGCACGGCGCATTGCAAAGCGCCCTGGCGCGCCGCGGCTCACTTGCCCGCGGCGTTGGCTTGGCTTTTCTTGGCGAGCGTCGCGAGCCTAGAAAAGCTTGCCCCTCGGGAGCGTAGCGAGCGAGGCGCCCCGGTTCACTTTCCCGCCGCGTTTTTCACCTGGAACGCCACCACCACCGTGGTGCCGTTGGACAGCGACAGCGACACCGGTACCTTGGCGCCGATCTTCATTTTGGGCTGCTCGCACATCAGGTGATAGCCGCCGGGGGCGAACTTCACCATGCCGCCGGGCGGCACCGGCACTTTGTCCACCATGTCCATGCCGCTCATGCCGCCCTTGTTGGAGGACTGGTGCATCATCAGCATGCCGCAGGCATTGGATTGGACCCCGGTGATGGCGATCTGGCTGCGGCTGTTGTTCTGGGCGGTGAAATAGCCGCCCGCCGGCACGCCGCCCGGCAGGCTGCGGAACCAGGCATCGGTGACGTCGAAAGGCGCCGCGCTGGCGGCAATCGTGCTCGCCAGCAAAAGCAAAAGACCCGAAACCGGGAGATCAGGCCGCTTCAATCTTGTTGGCTTCACGTTCCTGTTTCTCCTCATTCAGCCGCATGGTCACCAGCACCACGATCATGGCGGCAAAGCTGGTCAAGGTGCCCGGCAGCCAGATGATCAGCCCGCCATAATGCTGGTCGTTCAGCGCCGTCATGTCCAGCACCCGGCCGCAGATGGTGTAGACCGGATAGATGTCATGCTCGCTGAGCGAGAGGATGGCGCCCAGCACCATCTGGGGCAGCTCGATCACCAGGATCAGCAGGGCCCGCATCAGATGCGACAGCCGCGCCGGCGGCTTGGCCCGGCTGTCCAGGATCAGCGACCAGAACATCACCCCGTTCAGGGCCATGGTCCAGTTCATCAGATCATACAGGTTCCGGTCCAGCATCACCCGGGTGTGGATGGCGGGGATCAACCAGAAATAGAGCAGCCCCACGAACAGGAAGGGCGCCATGGCCGGATGCTGGAGGAAGCGCATGGTCGCCTGCACCGGCCGCGATCGGACCACCGGCTTCAGGAAGTCCGGCATCCCGGCGAATAGCAGTTCACCGCTCATGCC
This sequence comes from uncultured Rhizobium sp., assembly GCA_964421935.1. Classification (GTDB taxonomy): domain Bacteria; phylum Pseudomonadota; class Alphaproteobacteria; order Micropepsales; family Micropepsaceae; genus Rhizomicrobium. Next base: position 2,346 of record CAYQZM010000127.1, read on the forward strand.
CATGGCGATGAAGAACGCGCCCGCATGATGCAGCACGAAATGCGCCCAGCGATGCACGAAGAACATGTGCTGAGCGTAATAGTCGATGCGGGTCTGCAGCACGATCCAGAAGCTGGCGACGCCGGCGACAAAACAGATCAGCCGCCACAGCGGCGGATGCCGGTCTTTCGGCAGAACTTTGAGGCCGCGCGCGAACCAAGCGAAGGTGAGCGCCACCGCGAGATATTCCGGCCAGGAAAATTCCCACGGCATCCAAAACGGCAGATCGGCGGGAAAAAAACGGCAGACCAAATCCAGCGCCGCGCCCGGCACCAGCAGCGCGCCATACCAGGCCCAGGATTTCATGAGCCGTCCATCAATCGGGCGAGATCGGTCAGGCCCTCGCGTCCGAAGGCTTCGCGGACGCCGGCGCGATCGGCGGCGTCGCGGTTCTGGCTGAGCTTGTACTTGCCTTGCAGGCTTTCGATGGTGAGCTCGAAACCGACGACGCCGCGCAACATGGTCTGGATGTAGGTCTCCGGCGCGTCGCCCACCGCCCAGGGCTGTGCCCGCTGCGCTTCATGCGCGTCACTCAACGCCGTGACATGGGCGCGCAGCCAGTCCGGTTCCTGCCGCCATGCAATCCGTCCCCGCGCATGCACCGTGATGTAGTTCCAGGTCGGCACCGCCTTGCCGGTCTCGGCCTTGGACGGATACCAGCTGGGCGAAACATAGGCGTGCGGACCCAGGAAGATCGCCAGCGCCGGGCCTTCTGCCTGCTTCCACACCGGATTGGCGCGCGCGACATGGCCGCGCAGAACATTACCGTCGAGCAATATGGGCAGATGATTGGCGTCCAGGCCCTGCGTCACCAAGGTCGCAAAGCCGATCTGCCGCATCGCCTGATGCAGCACCTCGGTGCGGTCTTCGCGGAAATGGTCGGGCACATACATGCCTGTGGTCCTCGAGGCCGCGATAATATGGCGCTCACGCCCTCTCCGCCCAGCGTGATATGGACGCGGCCATGCGCATGGCTGCCCTGATAATCGCACTGGTTCTGGCCGGCTGTTCCAAAGCGGCGCCCTGGCATATGACCGACATTTCCGGCGGCATGCCGCGGCTGGATTTCCATTTGTCCGAAAATGGCAAGCCGATCACCGCGCAAGACTTCCGCGGCAAGGTGGTGGCGCTCTATTTCGGCTACACCCACTGCCCGGATGTCTGCCCCACCACCCTGGCCAACCTGACCCAGATGGCGGGCAAGGTGAACTCACCCGACATCCGCATCCTGTTCGTCACCGTGGATCCGGACCGCGATACCGACGCGGTGCTGAACGACTATGCCAAGGCCTTCTCGCCACAGGTCGTGGGATTGCGCGGCAGCGCCAACCAGCTCGCCGATCTCGCCCGCCGCTATCGTGTCGCCTATACGGTGACCAAGGGGCCGCCTTACGAAGTGATGCACTCCAATGCGGTGTTCTTCTTCGACCGCGACGGCCGCGCCCGGCTCGTCACCACCGACACCAACGATCCCGCCGCGATGGCGGAAGATGTGAGGCGGCTGCTCAACTAGCTCTGATGTCTTAGTGCCCCGGCGTTTTGCCCTGGTCCAACCTGAGCACCGGAGCCAATTTTTCGGCCTGGCTAAATTTTGTTAACCATTTTATCAGGTGCACGAGGACAAACTCCGATTTGGAGTTCGAGCTTCATGTCCAGCCATCTCAACATGTTTCGGTATGTGCCGACCCACCTTCAATGACACCAACGCTCGACTTTGAGACTTTCTTCTCGACCTCGCTGGATTTGCTGGTCATCCGCGACGCTGACTTCAAGATCGTCAAGGTCAACCAGGCTTGGGAAAAAGTGCTGGGCTACAGGACGGAAGAACTCGAGGGCCAGCCCATGCTCTCATTCATCCATCCCGATGACGTCGCCGCCAGTCATTCGCAGATGCAGCGGGTCGGGACCGAGAAGGACGTCAAGGGCATCATCAATCGCTACCGCTGTCGCGACGGCGGCTACAGATACCTCGAGTGGCGTGCCCACCAGGAAGGCGATCTGGTCTATGGGGTGGCCCGTGACGTAACAGAGAGACTGGCCATCGAAGCCGAGATGGTCGAGGCGAAAGCTGCAGCCGAAACGGCCAGCAAGGCGAAGAGTGAATTCCTGGCGAACATGAGCCATGAAATTCGCACCCCACTGAACGGCGTTATCGGTCTTGCGAGCGCGCTGGCACAGACAGAACTTTCAGCCCCGCAGCGCGAGATTGTCGAGCTGATCCTGACCTCGGGCCAGACGCTCGAGCGAGTCGTGTCGGACGTGCTGGATTTCTCCAAGATCGAGGCGGGACGGCTCGAGCTGGATATTCAGCCCTTTGAGCTGCGACCGCAGCTCGAAGGTCTGGCGGACCTTTTCAGGGCGCGCGCCGAGGAGAAAGGGCTGACATTCTCCGTCACGTGCGGGGCTGGTGTGGAGGGCTGGTTCTGCGGCGATGTCGTCCGGATCAAGCAAGTGCTGGGGAACCTGGTCTCCAACGCCATCAAGTTCACCACCCAAGGCGAGGTCCGCATCGCGGCCGACGTTCACGACCGGCCATTCCCGGACGCCCCAGTCCTAACCCTGAAGGTATGCGACACCGGAATCGGCTTCGATGAGGACGCGGCGCACAAGCTGTTCCAGCGCTTCAGCCAGGCCGATGGGTCGATCACGCGCCGCTTTGGCGGAAGCGGCCTGGGGCTCTCGATCTGTCAGGCGCTTGTCGCGATGATGGGGGGCGAAGTCCGGGCCACCTCGGAACCTGGCCATGGAAGCGAGTTCGAGGTGAAGCTGCCATTGCCGCGGCATGAAGGCCTCGGTCCAGTGATGCCCGGGGACGCGACCAGCGGCGCTGCGGAGCTTGTGGCGAGCGCTGCATCCGAAGGCGCGCCCCTGCGAATACTCCTGGCGGAGGATCACGTCATCAATCAGCGCCTCGTCGAAGTGATTCTGGGCCCGATGGGCGTGAGCCTGACGAAAGCAGAAAACGGTGACGAGGCACTCCGCGCCTACATGGCCGAGGATTTCGCCCTGGTTCTCATGGACATGCAAATGCCGGTCATGGACGGCTTGGCGGCGACGCGGGCCATCCGGGAGTTCGAGGTCGGGCATCCAGACCGTCGACGGACTCCGATCATCATGTTGAGTGCCAATGCCATGCGCCATCACGTCGACGAGGCGATCACCGCGGGGGCGGATTTCCATCTCGCCAAGCCAGTGTCCGTGGCAAGCCTGCACGGTGCTGTTGCCCGCGCGCTGAGCGCGTCTTCGGCCGCCCACAGCCCGCCCTAGCGAACGCCGCGAGCTCGAGCGGGCGGCAGGCCATGGCGGTGCGTTAACGTCCGACGCGCTCGAATTCTTCCCGCGCCACTTCCACGGAGCGACCGCCGGAGCGGATCATCAGGAAGCGGCCGGCCCAATTGCCGGGAATGATCCAGCGGCCTTCGATTTCGAGAAAATCATCCGTGAGGGTGCCTTCATACTCGACGGAGTGATCGGGCTTCTCCGGTCCCTCATAGGTCTTGGTGAAGCGCACCGACGCGCCGCTTCGATGGCCGGAAAGCATGGCCAGGATCGTCTCACCCTTGCGGGGCGCGAAGGGATAAAGCTCACTGGTCGAACCGCTGAGATAGCTCGCCGTCTCGATCAGGGTCGCGCTGAAATTACCCGCCCGGAAAAACCTGGGATAGGTGAAAAGCCCCTGCCAGACACCGGTGAGGTTTTCCCCGGGCCCCGCCACAGTGCTAGATATGCAACGCCGCGCCGTCAGCGGCGAGAACCGCCTCGTGCATCATTTCCGACAAGGTCGGATGCGGGAAGATGGTGTGCGCCAGTTCCTGGTCGGTGAGCTCGCCGGTCTTGGCCACGACATAGCCCTGGATCAGCTCGGTGACTTCTGCCCCGATCATGTGCGCGCCCAGAAGCTCGCCGGTGGCGGCATCGAACACGGTCTTGACCAGGCCGTCGGGCTCGCCCAGCGCGATCGCCTTGCCGTTGCCGATGAAGGGGAACTTGCCGACCTTGATCTTGCGGCCCGTCGCCTTGGCGGCGGCTTCGGTCAGGCCCACGCTCGCCACTTGCGGCCAGCAATAGGTGCAGCCCGGCACGTTGGAGGTGTTGAGGGGATGGACGCCTTTCACCCCGGCGATCTTTTCGGCCACGATCACGCCTTCATGCATGGCCTTGTGCGCCAGCCAGGGCGCGCCCACGAGGTCGCCGATGGCCCAGACGCCCTCGACACCGGTCTCGCCATACTTGCCGGCGACGACATGGGTGCGGTCCACTTTGATGCCCGCGGCTTCCAGGCCGATATTCTCGACATTGCCAACAATGCCCATGGCCAGGATCACGCGTTCCACCGTGACCTGCTCGGTCTTGCCCGCCTTGTCCTGCAAGGTGCAGGTGACGTCGCCCACGCCCTTCTTCAGTTCGGTCACCTGGGTGCCGACCTTCAGCTTCATGCCCTGCTTGGTGAAGGCCTTGGCGGCGAAGGCGGAGATTTCCTCGTCTTCCACCGGCAGAACGCGGTCCAGCATTTCCACCACCGTCACCTCGGCACCCAGGGTGCGGTAGAAGCTGGCGAACTCGATGCCGATGGCGCCCGAGCCCACGACCAACAGCGACTTGGGGAAGCTTTCCGGCACCATCGCCTCGCGATAGGTCCAGATCAGTTTGCCGTCGGGCTGCAGATGGGGAAGCGTGCGCGCCCGCGCCCCGGTCGCCAGCACGATATTCTTGGCGGTGACGTCGGTGGTCTTGCCGTCCTTGGTGACGGTGAGCTTGCCCTTGCCGGCCAGCTTGGCCTCGCCCGGGATAACGGCGATCTTGTGCTTCTTCATCAGGAAGCTGACGCCATCGGAGAGCTGCTTGGAGACGGCACGGCTGCGCGCCACGATCTTGGCGGCATCAAACTTCAGATTGTCGGCAGAGAAACCGAACTCGCCCAGCCGGTGCATCAGGTGCCAGATTTCGCTGGACCGCAACAGCGCCTTGGTCGGGATGCAGCCCCAGTTCAGGCAGATGCCGCCCATGCGGTCGCGTTCCACCACTGCGGTCTTCAGGCCCAGCTGGGCGCAGCGGATGGCGCAGACATAGCCGCCCGGTCCGCCGCCAACGACAATCACATCATAAGCATTGTCAGCCATTGGCTAAGCCCCTCACAACAACATCGAGGCTGGTTCCTCGATGAACTGTTTCAGGGTTGCCAGGAACTTGGCGCCAGTGCCGCCATCCACCACCCGGTGATCGGCCGACATGGTGACGGTCATGACGGTGGAGATTTCGATCTTGCCGTTCCGCACGACAGGCCGCTCCTCGCCCGCGCCGACCGCGATGATGCAGCTCTGCGGCGGGTTGATGATGGAGGTGAAATTCTTGATGCCGTACATGCCCAGGTTGGAGACCGAGAAGCCGCCGCCCTCATACTGGTTGGGCTTGAGCTTCTTTTCCTTGGCCAGCGCCGCCAGCTGCTTGACCTCGTTGCTGATCTCCACCAGCCCCTTGGTCTGGGCCTTGAAAATGATCGGCGTGATCAGCCCGAAATCCAGCGCCACGGCGACGCCGACATCCGCGTCCTTGTGCTTGAGGATCGCGGTCTCGGTCCAGGAGGCATTCACCGCCGGATGCTTCATCAGCGCCATGGCGGATGCCTTCATGATGAAGTCATTGACCGACAGCTTGTAGGCCGGGACCTTGTCTTTGCCTTTCGGCGCGGCGGCATTCATCTTCTCGCGCACCGCCATCAGCGCATCCAGGTTGCAATCGATCGTCAGGTAATAATGCGGGATCAGCGTCTTGGCGCTGGTCAGGCGCTTGGCGATGGCCTTGCGCATATTGTCGTGCGGGATTTCCTCGTAGGAGCCCGCCGGATAGAGCAGCCGCGCATCCGGCAGCGGCGCCACGCCGGGAATGCCGGCACCACCGGCAGCCGCAGCAGGCGCGCCGGCAGCGGGAGCTTTCGCGGCACCCGGCTTGGCGTTCTCGACATCGGCCTTGACGATGCGGCCGCGCGGGCCGCTGCCGCTTAAGGCGGAAAGATCGATACCCTTCTGGCCGGCGATGCGGCGGGCCAGGGGCGATGCAAAGATGCGGCCGCCATCGGACTTTGTCTGTTGGGCGGCTCCGCCGCCGCCGGCGGCAGGGGCCGGTGCGGCGGCGGGCGCGGCCGCTTTCGGCGCGCTTTCCGCCTTCACGGCCGCGCCGATGTCTTTCATGGCGCCGGAAATATCATGCTTCGGTGCCGCGGCCGGCAGATCGCCCAGCTTTTCGCCCTCGTCCAGCAGCACGGCGATCGGCGCATTGACCTTCACGCCTTCGCTGCCTTCAGGCACCA
>CAYQZM010000128.1:0-5988 GCA_964421935.1 uncultured Rhizobium sp.
CGCATCTCGGTCTCGTCGGCAAAGTGCACCGAGCTGCCGCGGGCGCAATCGGCGGCCGGATCGGTCTCCGCCGCTTCCGAGCGGCCGCCATAATGGAAGGCAAAACCATATTCGCGGACGACAAAGCCGCGCTTCCAGGGCGCGGCCGCTGCCGGCTGGGCCAGTACGGCCAACGCCGAGATCGCGACCGTGGAACCCAGAAGCAAGTGGCGCAGGATCATTGCCCTCTCCTCAAACCCGCGGCTAGGCCAGCAGTTCGGTATAGGCACTCTTGGTTTCCATGGAGCCCTTGCCCCAACCATCGACGCCCAGGCCCATGATCTTCTGCACGGTCAGGCCCACGCGCGATACCGGCGCGCCGCCGCCGGCAATGTGGTAGCCGGTCTTCATGCGGCCATTGGCATTGCCCGCGAGCATGATCGGAATACCATCCACGGCATGGATCTTGGCATAGCTCTGGTCACTATAGGCCATCACCAGGCTGTGATCGAGCAAGGTGCCATCGCCTTCGGGAATGGCATCCATCTCCTGCAGCGTGCTGGCAAGCAGCTCCATGCTGTAGACGTTATATTTGGCGACGCGCGGCTGATAGCCCAAGGTCGGATCGATCGCTTCCATATGCGTGGTGATGTGATAGCCCAGCGGATCGCCCGGCACATAAATGTTCGAGCCGGGTTCGGAAATGGCCAGGTTGAAGACACGGGTCTGGTCGGTCGCCATGGCCAGAGCGCCCAGCTTTGCCATCAGCGGCGTGACTTTGCGCACATTGGGCAGCGCGTAATTCACCACCATGTCGTCGGGTGCCGACGGAATCGCGACCTTGGCCACCACCGTGGGGCGCTGCAATTCCGCCGCGATCTGAACCTCGGCTTCGCGAACCGAGGTGAAATACTGATCCATGCGGTCCCGGTCGGTCGTGCCCAGGTTCTTCATGAAATCCTTGCGCTCATCGGCGACGGCCGACAGCACGCTTTGCTGCAGCATCACCTGCGGATCGGGCTTCCAATCGGCTTTGGACGGATCCTGGAATCCAGGTCCGAACAGCCGGCTGTAAAGGGAAAGGGGCGTGGGTTCTGCCGGCAGCGTGTTGGCGCCGCCCAGGCTGGAATAACAATGTTTGGGATCGCCGGATGCCGCTGCGGCAACGGTCTTGAACCGCGAGCCGTGGCTGATCACATCCGCGATCGTCTGGTCGATGGTCTTGGAATCGAATTGCGAGGCCTTGGTCGGCGAAATACCGGTGACGATGGCGGCATTGCCGGACCAATGCTGGAAATTGGGATTGTCGTCCACCATGACGCGCATGCCGCTGAACACATTCATCTTCTTCTTGAACGGCTCGAGCGGTTTCAGCTGACCGGTCGTCTCATAGTCGAGCCCGGCCTTCTTGGGCACCCATAATTGCGTGGTGAGGCCAAGACCGTAGAAGAAGGTGCTGAAGCGGGTGGGAAGGCGCTGGCCGGTCGCTGCCAGGGCCTGACCGTGGCTGTCCAGGAAGCAGTCCAGGAACGGAACGCCCACCACGGCGGCAGAGCCCTGAAACAGGCCGCGAAGGAGAGTTCTGCGATGAAGCTTCATGACATGCCTCCTGGAATCTAGTGCAATGCCAGCTTGGTCGGCGGGGCGTCGGACGCGTCCTGCTGCGGCGCGGCCGTATTGAAAAATTCGGGGCTTTCCACCAGCCCCTTGATCAGGGCGCGCATGCGGTAACCGGAATCGACGAACGACTTGTAGCCGGTCTTGAAGGTCGCGGTCTCGACATCCTCGCTATTGGCACCCGTGCCATAGGCATAGAGCTTACGCGCCAGGCAGGCCGGGTATTTGGGATCGTTGTGCAGGAATTGGCCGAGCCCGACGCCATCCTTGAAGCTCTTGCCTTTTATGGTGGCCGAAAGATCGATGAGCTGACCATTTTCGGTCAGCCGCCGCTGGCCGATCGTGTCGAAGCCTTCCAAGGTAAGCCCGATCGGATCGCTGTGTGTGTGGCACGAAGCGCAGGTCGGCGTCGTCGCGTGGGCCAGAAGGCGCTCACGCACGGTCTTGAGCGGGCCATGCGTGTCGTTGATGGCCGAAAAGTCCACATTGGCGGGCGGGGTCGGCGTCGGTTCGCACAGGAAGATGTCCATCAGGGCCACACCGCGCTTGGTAGGGGAACTCTGCCCGGGATGCGAAAACATGGACAGCATGCTGACCTGGGTGACGATGCCGCTGCGGCCGGAGTCGACCGGAAATTCATAGGGCATCCATTCGCTGTCGAACGTGAAGTCCACGTCATAAATCGCCGCAAGGCTGCGATTGATGAACGTCTTGCGCGTGGTCATCAGATCGCGCATGTCGCCGTTTTGATGCAGCGCAAGATCGATTGTGCTGCGCAGCGTCTCTTCCTTGGCCGAAGCGGCCATCGGACCGCCCCACTTGGGATAGATCAGGGGATCCTTCGAGACCGTGTCGAAGGTGTCCAACTCCAGCATGTCGGTGAAGAAGGCGCGCATGCCGTCGTCCAGCCGGGGCGAAGCCATCAGCCGGGTGACCTGCTTTTCCAGGCCTGCCGCGGTGTTGAGGTCTCCGCTCGCCGCGGCCTGCAGCAAGGCGCTGTCGGGCGTGGTGTCCCACATCAGATAGCTCAAGCGGCTGGCGCGGCTATAAGGCTCGAGCGTCAGGGTCTTGCCGCCGGCCGGCATGGCGACCTCCTTGCGGAAAAGGAAATTCGGCGACTGCAGCATTTCCGCCAGGCCATAACGCAGGCCAGCGTAAAAATCGCCGGTGGACTTGGTCATGGTGCGCGCCAGATTCACCCGCGCCTTGAGCTCTGAGTCGGCCAAGGGGCGGCGGAATAACAGAAGGCCGTAGCGGCTGAAAAAACCCTGCGCGCAGGCCTCGTCGAATTCCTTGGCGGACTGTGGCTTGCAGGACACCAGCTTGTCCCGGAACTTTTGCGAGGTGACCTGAACGGCAATGCTGTCGGCCATCTTGGAGAAAGAATCAAAGCCGACAGGCGTCACCGACAGGACGCCGGTGCTGGTCGCGACCAGGCCGCCCATCCGGACCTGCGGTTCGAACATGCCCTGCACCGCGATGTCCTTGCCGAATATGTCTGCGATCGAGTTGCGATATTCCCGCTCGGAAAGACGGCGCAGGCCCACGACCTGACCGCTGGCCGCCGCCCAGGCCGGGGCGCCGGACGTGGCGCAGGCAAGAAAGGCCGCAACAGCCAATATGACCCTTTTGCGCACGCATCCTCCTAACGGCTCGTGCCGGCTTTGTGTTCTGCCGGTCACGCGAAAAACAATACGCCCTCTGCGGGGTGGGCTCAATCCTTGATTAATATGTGATAGAATGTATCAATAATTGGTAGTTCAGAACGCCTGTAGAACAGGATGTTCGCTCGCAAGCGAACCAATAAACAACCAAGAGGGGAAACCATGATCTCGACCGGAACGAACGCTGCTGCCTGTGCGTCCGGCAGCACATATTTCAAACGCCGCACCCTGACGATGGCCAGCAGGGCCGCATTGATGGCCGTCTTCGCCCCCGGCGTGATCGGCGCCGCCCAGGCGCAGGAAACCGCAACCGAAAATGTCACGGTTTCCGCCTCGCGTATTATTCGCGACGGCTTCAAGGCGCCCACGCCGACCACGGTGCTCGCCGCTGACGACATCGCCAACCAGGCGCAGGAGAACGTTCTCGCGTCGGTGGCCCAATTGCCTTCCCTGCTGGGCAGTCAGGGCGTCACCACCGGCACGGGCGGCACCGGCAGTGGCACCAACGGCCTTTCCACCTTCGCCATGCGGGGCCTGGGCACCATTCGCACCCTGACGCTCATCGATGGGCAGCGCATCGTGCCCTCGAACGTGCAGGGCATTTCCGACGTCAGCGAGCTGCCGCAGCTTCTGATTCAGCGCGTCGACGTGGTGACAGGCGGCGCCTCCGCTTCCTGGGGTTCGGACGCGATCGCCGGCGTGGTCAATATCATCATCGACAAGAAATTCACCGGCTTCAAAGCCAACGTCCAGGGCGGCATGTCCACCTATGGCGACGACGGCAGCGTCTTGCTGCAGATGGCCGCCGGCACGGAATTCGCAGGCGGGCGCGGTCATATCGAAGGCTCCGCGGAATATAATTTCGAGGACGGCGTCGGCTCCGGCGAACTTGGCGTGGGCAAGGGCCCGCACGGACGCAGCTGGTACAGCTCGACCGCGTTGCTGAGGAACTCCATCGCCGCCACACCGCCCGGATTTCCGGAATATGTCGTCGCCGCGAACGCGACGGACTATCAGTTGGGCCTCTATGGCATCGTCACCACCGGGCCCTTGCAGGGCACCGCCTTTGGTGATGGCGGCACGCCTTTTCCTTTCAACTACGGCACCGGCATTTATGGCGGCCCGCCCGTTCCCGGAAAGAACGCCTCCGGCACCGTGGCCAACTGCGTCTCGCCCTGGTGCATCGGGGGTGACAACAGCGGCGCCATCGCCGGCGGCGTCACCGCCGTCAGCCCGATCAACCGCCTCGATCTCTATAGCCGCGTCTCCTATGACCTGCTGCCCAACCTCAACATCTGGGCGACGGCCAACTTCGGCGATGTGCATACCCAGAACCGTTCGGTGCGCGACATCCCGATTTTCGGCGGTCTCAACATCCAGTGCGGCAACGCTGCCGGCGGGCCGAATGCATTCCTGCCGGCCGGCTTCAATCAGGCCTGCGTCAATGCCGGTGTCACCAGCTTCCAGATCGGCACCGACAATGGCGCGGTGCCCGACGGTGCCACCATCCGGACGGCCCGCACCCAGCGCCGCTTCGTCGTGGGCGCGGACGGTTCCTTCGGCCTGTTCGGCAAGGACTGGACCTGGAACACCTATTACGAGCATGGCGAGGTGGACTCCAAGATCAACGTCCACACCTTCCTCAACCCCTACTTCAATGCCGCCGTGGATGCGGTGGCGGGGCCGAACGGCACCGTCGTCTGCCGCAACACCAACGCCCGGGCCGAGGGCTGCGTGCCTTACAATGTCTTCGGCAATGTTCCGGTGTCACAGGCGACCATAAACTGGCTCTATGGCGGCTCACACAATGCGGGCACTGAGCAGCTCACCCATCTTCAGGAAGATGCGTTCAGCATCGCTGCCAATGGCGAGCCCTTCTCGACCTGGGCGGGACCGGTTTCGATCGCCACAGGCTTCGAATATCGCGAAGAGAGCTACGATGTGACCGGGGACCCCGTCTCCACCGGTGGACCGGGCTGCAATGATCCGCTGCTCAACTGCGTGTCCGGCGGCAACTGGTTCAACGGCAATTTCTTCAGCGGCGCAGGCAGCTACACCGTCACAGAAGGCTTCCTCGAAACCCTGGTGCCGTTGCTGAAAGACCAGGACTGGGGCGAGGTCAACCTGTCTCTGGCCGGCCGCGCCACCGGCTACAGCACCTCCGGCTATGTCAACACCTGGAAGGTCGGCGCCACCTGGGATACGCCGGTCGATGGCCTGCGCGTCCGGGCGCTGCAATCGCGCGACATACGGGCGCCCAACCTGAGCGAACTGTTCGCGGCCCAGACGGTCACCACCGGCACCGTGGTCAATGACTTCACGACCCAGTCCCAGCAGATCCAGAATGTCAGCCGGGGCAATTCGGCACTGCAGCCCGAAAAGGCGCAGACCACCGAGGTCGGCATCGTGTATCAGCCCTCCTGGTTCCCCGGCTTCAGCTCGTCGATCGACTATTACCGCATCGCGCTGAAGGGTCAGATCAGCAGCTTCAACGCGCAGCAGTCGATGGATCTGTGCTTCCAGGGCTTCACCGCCAACTGCGCCGCCATCATCACCAATCCGACAGGCGGCAACCTGGCCAATCCGGCAACGGTCATATCCCAGGTGATCGCGACAAGCTTCAATCTCGCCTCCACGGTGACGGATGGCTTCGACATCGAAGCCAGCTATCAGTTCGACCTGCAGGATTGGGACGTGCCCGGCGACTGGGTTGTTCGGCTGTTGGCCA
>CAYQZM010000129.1:0-2898 GCA_964421935.1 uncultured Rhizobium sp.
CCTTCGATGAGAACGGGAATGTCGCTCTGCGCCGCGCGCGCCCCCAGGCGGAAGACCTGGCGCATCTCCGGCGAGCCGGCGATCAGATCGTCGAAGGTCAGACGGTTGTCCGCCTTCTTCTTGAGCTGCTTCACCTCACCGGACAGCGTGCCGATCTTGAGCTGGTTGCGGATGGAAACGGCGATACGCTCGGGACTGGCCGGCTTGACCAGAAAGTCGTTGGCGCCGGCGCGCATGGCTTCCACCGCCGAATCGATGCCGCCCTTGGCGGTCAGCACGATCACCGGCAGTTCGGGATTGGAGGCGCGCAGCTTGCCCAGCACGTCCAGCCCGCCCATGTCCGGCATCACCAGATCCAGCAGCATCAGGGTGATCTGCTCGCCGCGCGGACCGTTGATCAGGTCCAGGGCTGGCTGGCCGCCAGGCGCGGTAACGACCTGCATGCCCGAGCGGCTGATGGCGGTTTCCAGAAGCCGCCGCTGTACGGGATCGTCATCCACAACAAGAATGGTCTGGGGCATTGCGCTGTAAGCCTTTTCGAAACTGGCCAGATTTTGCGCGGCCACAGGTAAATGTGGCGTTTAAGCCTGTTTCTTTGCGGTACAGGCGAAAAGCCCGGATTACAGTGCTTAAGGAAGCCTGAAAGGGCCGTCGGGACGGGCTGACCCCGCGATTACGCAGTGCCAGGATTGCGCGGTAAGGCTTCAGAAACCACGTTGCCGGGGCCTTGGCCTTTGCTATATTCCGGCCCTCTTTCCGGCAAACGCCTCCATCAGACATAAGGGGAATAGTTTCATGGCGCATGAATCCGAATATCAGCACGGCTCCATGGATATCAGCGCGCACAAGAAGGCGTATGCGGGTTTTCTGACCGGCAGCAAGTGGACCTTCGGCTTCGTCCTGCTGATCATGGTCTTCCTCGCCCTTTTCCGTACACACGGCTAAGCCGCATCTCCGATGCGCCTGGCGATCCCCAAGGAAACGCGAGAGGGAGAGACGCGCGTCGCTGCGACTCCCGCGTCGGTCAAGAAGTTCAAGGGACTGGGACTGGACGTCGTGGTCCAGGCCGGCGCCGGCGAAGGCGCTCATTTCACCGATGCCGATTACACCGCAGCCGGTGCGACAGTGGCACCCGACGCCGCTTCCGCGCTGAGAGAAGCCGATATCGTGCTCAAGGTCCGGGGACCTGAGCCGGGCGAGATTTCACAACTCCGACGGGGTGCGGTACTGGCCGCGCTGCTTTCGCCGCACAGCGAACAGGCAAACATCCAGGCGCTGGCCGATGCCGGCGTCACCGCCTTTGCCATGGAACTTCTGCCACGCATCAGCCGCGCCCAGGCGATGGACGTGCTGTCGTCCCAGGCCAATCTGGCGGGCTACAAGGCGGTGATCGATGCGGCCGCCGAATTCGGCCGCGCCATGCCCATGATGATGACCGCGGCCGGCACCATCGCGCCGGCCCGCGTGCTGGTGATGGGTGTGGGCGTTGCCGGCCTTCAGGCCATCGCCACCGCCAAGCGCCTTGGCGCCATCGTCAGCGCCACCGACGTGCGTCCCGCCACCAAGGAGCAGGTGGAATCCCTGGGCGGCACTTTCGTCGCGGTGATGGACGAGGAATTCAAGAACGCCCAGACCGCCGCCGGCTATGCCAAGCCGATGAGCGAGGAATACCAGAAGAAGCAGGCGGCCCTGATCGCCGAGACCATCAAGAAGCAGGACATCATCATCACCACCGCGCTGATCCCGGGCCGCAAGGCGCCGATCCTGGTAGCTGAGGAGATGATCCGCTCCATGAAGCCGGGCTCGGTGATCGTGGACCTGGCGGCGGGCGCGGGTGGCAACACGCCCTTGTCGAAGCCGGATGAGGTCGTGAAGGTGCATGGCGTCACCATCATGGGTCCTACCAACTTGCCGGGCGCGCTGGCGGTGGATGCCTCCTCGCTCTATGCCCGCAACCTTTTCAATTTCGTCTCGCTGATCGTGGACAAGAAGGCGGGCACGCTCAATCTCGACTGGAATGATGAGATCGTAAAAGGCGCGGCCGTGACTAAAGACGGCCAGCCGGTTTCACGGGGCTGATCCATGGAAATGATTGATCCCTTCGTCTTTCGCCTCTCGATCTTCGTGCTGGCGATCTTCGTGGGCTATTTCGTCGTCTGGGGCGTGACGCCCGCGCTGCACACCCCGCTGATGAGCGTGACCAACGCCATTTCCTCGGTGATCGTGGTGGGCGCTCTGATCGCGGTGGCGGTGCCGGTGATCTCGGACGCTTCCTGGACGTCCAAGGTGCTGGGCTTCTTCGCCCTGGCCATGGCCAGTGTGAACATCTTCGGCGGCTTCCTGGTCACCGCCCGCATGCTGGCGATGTACAAGAAGAAGGCCAAATAGATGAACGGTAATATCGCCGCTCTTCTCTATCTCGCCGCCGGCGTCCTCTTCATTCTGGCGTTGAAAGGCCTGTCGTCGCCGGCCTCCAGCCGGGCCGGCAACCGCAACGGCATGATCGGCATGGCGCTGGCCATCGCCACCACCTTGTGGGTGGCTGGCGTTGCCGATGGGCTGACCATCGGCCTGATCGTGGGCGGCCTCGCCATCGGCGGCGCCATTGGCGCCATCACCGCCAAGAAGATTTCCATGACCGCCATGCCCCAGCTGGTGGCGGCGTTCCACTCGCTGGTAGGCCTCGCCGCGGTGCTGACCGCGGCGGCAGCGCTCTATTCGCCGGAGGCCTTCCATATCGGCACCGAAGGCGCCATCCGCACCCAGAGCCTGATCGAGATGAGCCTGGGCGTCGCCATCGGCATCATCACCTTTGCCGGCTCTCTGATCGCCTTCGCCAAGCTCAACGGCAATATGAGCGGCGCCCCCATTCTCCTGCCCGGGCGGCATCTGCTGAAT
>CAYQZM010000130.1:0-3452 GCA_964421935.1 uncultured Rhizobium sp.
TGCGCACGCCGCTGAACTCGATCCTGATCCTGGGCCAGCAGCTGGCGGACAATCCGGACCAGAATCTGACGGCCAAGCAGGTGGACTTCGCCCGCACCATCCATGGCGCCGGCACCGATCTGCTCAATCTGATCAGCGACATTCTCGATCTTTCAAAGATCGAGTCGGGCACGGTCACGGTGGAAGCGGACGAGGTTGCCTTCGCCAATGTGATCGAGGCAGTTGCGCGGCCCTTCCGGCATGAGGCCGAAGCCCGCAACCTGAATTTCAGCGTCACGCTGGATCCCAAGCTGGGCCGCTCCATGCTCACCGATTCCAAGCGATTGCAGCAGGTGCTGAAGAACCTTCTCTCCAACGCCTTCAAGTTCACAGCCCAGGGACAGGTGAGCCTGTCGGTCACCGCGGTCAGCGAAGGCTGGAATCCGGGCCATCCGGTGCTGGACCAGGCCGTGAATGTGGTGGCCTTCGAAGTTACCGATACCGGCATCGGCATCCCGGCGGAAAAGCAGAAGCTGATCTTCGAAGCTTTCCAGCAGGCCGACGCGTCCACTAGCCGCAAATATGGCGGCACGGGTCTGGGTCTTGCCATCAGCCGCGAGCTTTCGAACCTTCTGGGCGGCGAAATCCAGTTGCGCAGCGCGCCCGGTATCGGCTCGACTTTCAAGCTCTATCTGCCGCTGCGCTATGTCGGCGCCGCCACCGTTGTCCGTCCCGCCCAGACCTCTTCATTGCCGGCCGAGCGGATCTCTTCCGCCGAACAGATCGTGGACGATCGCAATGCCATCGCGGCCGGCGACACCTTGCTTCTGATCGTGGAGGACGATCCACATTATGCGCGCATCTTGATGGATATCGCCCATGAGGAGGGCTTCAAGGTGCTGGTGGCCAGCCGCGGCGAGGAAGCCCTGGATCTGGCGGAGGAATTCAATCCCGCCGCGGTCTCGCTCGATATCTTCCTTCCCGACATGCTGGGCTGGACGGTGATGAGCCAGCTCAAGCAGAACGCCAAGACCCGCCATATCCCGGTTCAGATCATCACCCTGGATGAGGATCGCCAGCATGCCCTCGCGCGGGGTGCCTTCTCGTTTGTTCCCAAGCCGACTTCCGCGGATGGCGTGCGCATGGCTCTTGCCAAGATCAAGGCCTATGTCCAGCCGCGCAAGAAGCGTCTTCTGGTAGTCGAGGACAATCCCGCCGAGCAGCTCAGCATCGCCGCGCTGCTGGAACATCACGATATCGAGATCGTGTCGGTTGATACCGGGATGGGTGCGCTCGAAATGGCGCGCAAGGCGCCGGTCGACTGCGTGGTGCTGGATCTCAGGCTTCCCGACATCACCGGTTTCGAACTCTTGGAGGAGTTCAGCGCCGATCCCGTCCTGAGCGAGTTGCCGGTGATCGTGTTCACCGGCCGCGAGCTCTCGCCGGAGGAAGAATCCCAACTGCATACCGTGGCGCGCAGCATCGTGGTCAAGGGCGTGGAATCGCCGGAGCGGTTGCTGGATGAAACAGCCTTGTTCCTGCACCGCAACGTGGCCGAACTGCCGCGCGAAAAGCAGGTCATGCTGGAACGGTTGACCTCTTCTGACGAGGACCTGCTAGGCAAGACCGTGCTGCTGGTGGATGACGACGCCCGCAACATCTTCGCGCTTTCCAGCGCGCTGGAAAGGCGCGGCATGAAGGTGCTGACGGCGACCACCGGCATGGAGGCGATCGACCTGGTCCAGTCCACGCCGGAGCTGGCCATCGTGCTGATGGATATCATGATGCCGGAAATGGACGGCTATCAGACCATGGCGCGGATCCGGGAAAATCCTGCCTATCGCCGTCTTCCCATCATCGCCCTGACGGCCAAGGCGATGAAGGGCGACCGGGAAAAATGCCTGGAAGCGGGCGCCTCCGACTATCTGGCCAAGCCGGTCAACACCGAACAGCTCTTGTCGGCCCTGCGGATGTGGTTGCACCGGTGAACGAGGCGGCAGAAAGCAAGAATCCGGTCAATGTCCTGCTGGTGGATGACCAGCCGGGCAAGCTGCTCAGCTATGAAGTGATGCTGGGTGAGCTGGGGGAAAACCTGGTCAAGGCGTCCTCGGCCCAGGAAGCGCTGGCCTTTCTGCTCAAGTCGGACGTGGCGGTCATCCTGGTGGATGTCTGCATGCCCGATCTGGACGGCTTCGAGCTGGCCAAGATGATCCGGGAACATCCCCGGTTCCAGAAGACCGCCATCATTTTCATCTCCGCCATTCACCTCAGCGAGAGCGATTATCTGCGCGGCTATGAGGCGGGCGCGGTGGACTATATTTCCGTGCCCGTGGTGCCGGAGCTGCTGCGCGCCAAGGTGCGCGTCTTCGCCGAACTCTATCGCAAGACGCGCGCTCTGCAGCATCTCAATGAGGATCTGGAGCGGCGCGTGACCGAGCGCACCGAGGCGCTGGCCTTGTCGGCCGACAGCCTGCGCCGCAGCGAACAGGGGCGCAGCCTGGCGCTGGTGGCCGGCAATATGGGCTCCTGGGATTTCGATGCCAGCTCCGGCTCCTGGTTCTGGGACGAGGGGCAAAGCCGCATTTTCGGTGTGGACCATGATTCCTTCACCCCCGGTCTGGAGGCCATCCGCCAGGGCATTCATCCGGAAGACATGGAAAACATGCTCCGGTGCTTCGACAGTCTCACGCCCGACAAACCCACCTGCGAGCTGGAATTCCGCATCGTGCGCCCCACCGGGGAGACCCGCTGGTGCACCGCCGCCGCCGTGGCGAGTTTTGACGGCGCGGGAAAAATGATCCGCTTCAGCGGGGTCACCACCGACATCACCGATCGCAAGGAAGCCGAAAGCCGCCAGGCGCTGCTGGCCCGCGAAGTGGACCACCGGGCCAAGAACACGCTCGCCATCGTCCAGGCCATTGTGCGCATGGCCAAGCGCGACAGCATCGACGACTACATGAAGGCGGTGGAGGGCCGCATCGGCGCCCTGGCCCAGACCCACGAACTTCTGTCCCAGTCCAAATGGGAAGGCGCCGATATCTTGCGGCTGGTGCTGGATGAACTTGCGCCCTATCACAGCGACGGACGCCAGCGCGTCAGCGCGGTCGGACCTTCGCTGGTGCTGGCGCCCGAACAGGCTCAGCTCGCGGCCATGGCGGTGCATGAGCTCGCCACCAATGCGGCCAAGTATGGTTCGCTCTCCGTCGAATGCGGCAAGGTGGATGTCAGCTGGTCGGCCTTCGAAGGGGTGTTGACCCTGGCCTGGCGGGAAAGCGGCGGTCCGCCTGTCTCGGTGCCCAAGAAGTTCGGCTTTGGTACCAAGATCATCTCCAGCCTGGGCGGCAGCCATCGCGGCCGCACCGATTTCCAGTGGCTGCCCGACGGTCTGACCTTCACGCTCGAACTGCGTTATCAGGACGAAAACGCCACCCCCAATGTCCATTCCGTGCGCGACAAGGCGGCCGCCCCGCGTC
>CAYQZM010000131.1:0-17088 GCA_964421935.1 uncultured Rhizobium sp.
TGCCCTTGGCGGCGGCGGCGGAGAACCAGGTGAAGGCAGCCTCCTCGTCGGCCGCCACGACCTTGCCCTCGCGATAGAAGTTGCCCATCAGATCTTCGGCCACGGGCTGGCCCGCATCGGCCGCGGCCCGGGTCCAGCGCAGCGCCGCGGCGGGATCGGCGGCAATGCCATCGCCTTTCAGATAGACCAGCCCCAGCCGGGCCTGTGCATTCGCATCGCCCGCATCGCCCAGCGCGGTCATGCGGGCAAGGCCCGTCGCCGCATCCCGGCGATGGGAAACGCCATCAGCCTGAACCGTGTCCGCCGTCGCGGCATTGGCCCCGCTTGTCAGCGAATTCCTGTCCAGCGAAAGCCCGATGAACAGGCACAGAACCAGCAGGGAAAGGCCCGCCACGACCAGCCAGCGGATGCGCGTGCGGTCCGGCGGCATGGCCTCCAGCTCGGCGGCGGCCGCCGCCTTGACGCGGTCGCGCGCCAGGCTCACCACTTCAGCCATCTCCTGACGCGACAGGCTGACGGCGCGCGC
Source organism: uncultured Rhizobium sp. (assembly GCA_964421935.1). Taxonomy (GTDB): domain Bacteria; phylum Pseudomonadota; class Alphaproteobacteria; order Micropepsales; family Micropepsaceae; genus Rhizomicrobium. Next base: position 527 of record CAYQZM010000131.1, read on the forward strand.
CGGCGTGACTTCCAGCAGCGCCTCGTTCTTCTTTTCGGGCTCCGGCTGTCCGGTCTCCTGCGGCGCCGCTTCCACCGGTGCGGCCACGGGATTTTCGGCACGCACGATCATGTCTTCGATCGGCGCGACGCGGGCCTTGCGCAGGGTCGGCTTCGGCGCCGGCTCTGCCGCGCCAGCCGGACCCGCTGCCTCTTGAGCAGACACCGCGCCTTTTGCCGCCGCGGGCTGTGCGCCCATAGGCGCGCGGAACTGCGCCAGCTTTTCTTCCAGCTCGGCGATGACGCGCGCCTGTTCGCGTTCCTTGGCCTCGGACTTGGCTTCCAGCACCGACAGGGCGCGTTCGAAGACCCTAAGACGGCGCTCAAGCCATGCGTCGGGTGTTGAAACAGACGGCTCGCTCGCCGCCTTAGGGAGAGTTTCGCCCGCCTCTGGATGTGCCTTGACCGGTGTCCCGACAGTTGCGGCGGCAGACGCCGGTTCAGCCGGATGACCTTGAACGGCGGGCGCGATGGATGCTGCGGCGGTTTCCGCGCCGGAGGGTTCGCCGGATTCTTCATCCGTATCTTCCGCAATGATTTCGACGCTCTGTCCGAGGCCGGATGCGGGCGAATCCGCCATCAGCGCCGCCATCAACTCCGCCCGGCTGGAAAAACATTCGGCGAAGGACGCGCGCGGCAATCCCGCCTGGCCGCAAAGGTGAGAGATGGAAAACATCCTCTCGCCCTTGAGCACCATGGCGTGCGCGGCCGCAAGCAGCCGCGACCGCTCGTCCGTCGCCTGGATTGCCTCTTCCCGCTCCATGACCGAAATCGTGAACAAACCCCGGTCACGAAGCTAAAGGCACCCTCTTACTGGATGGTGTTGCCGATACCAGCCAATTCAATCGAATTTTAGAAATCGCCGCCGCGCGCACCAAAACACACGCAGCGCGCGTGCAGCCCGGCGCGACCAACCCGGAGCGACCGGGAACGCGAGCACAACGGAGCGAGGGCCTCGCGGCGCGACCCATTGAAAACGTCAGGCGCTGTGTGCTTTTGGCGCAATTTGCGTGCGCTTGGGCCCGCCCTGCGGCACGACGCGCATGAGAGTTACAATCACCACGATGGTGACGATATAGGCGATCAACTGGGCGCCGTTGGGCGCCTGGCTGTAGCCGATCAGGGTATGCAGCAGCCTGCCGGCGATACTGTCTTCCTTCAGCAACCAGGACGTGTCCCAGACGGTTGTGGTGAAATATTCCAGCCAGCCGCCATTCTGCAGGAAGATCACCGCCTGCGCCGCCATGCCGGCCGCCAGCAAGGTGATCAGCCCGCTGGTGACCTGGAACAACTTGCCCGCCGGAATGGTGAGAAGGCCGAAATACATCAGCGCCGAAACTGCCGCCCCGCCGAGCAATCCCAGCCCGCCGCCGATCACCATGCCGCTGGCCGATGTGCCGCCCTGGGCGGCGATGCCATAAAGGAACAGCACCACTTCGGAGCCTTCGCGCAGCACCGCCACGCCCACCACCACCGACAGCGCCAGCAAGGTGCGCTCACCGGTCTTGACCTTGTGGCCGGCCGCTTTCAGCTCACGCGCCATCTCGCGGCCGTGGGATGCCATCCAGACATTGTGCCAGGTGAGCATCAAGACCGCGAGCAACAGGATTGTGGCGTTGAAGAACTCCTGCCCCGAACCCTGGAACAGACCGGCCAGCTCGCCGGCAAAGGCCGCGACCAGGCAGGCGCCCAGGATGCCCGCGCCGACGCCGAAGCTCACGGCGCGGCTGCGATGAGGCACGCCGGCGGTGGCGGCCAGCACGATGCCGACGATCAGCCCGGCCTCGATGACTTCCCGGAAGACGATGATGAGAGCGGAGATCATTGGGCGATGACCATTCCCTGGGCGGTGGCAGAATGAAATTCGCCCATGAAGGGATATTTGCCCGGCGGCAGCGGTCTGAGGCGGATCGCGCCCTTGGCATGGCCCGGCACCACCTTCTCGACCTTGAGCGAGGAGGAATCGAACTCGTCCGCCGTATCGTCGTCGTTATAGAGCATGATGACGGCGGTCTGGTTGGCCTTCACCTTGATCACATTCGGGGTAAAGCGATGGTTCTTCAGATGCACCTCGATCGGTGCCTGCGCCAGGCTGGCGGTGGCGAGGCCTGAGGCGGCAAGGATGGCGAGCGCGGCGAGCTTTTTCATTGTCATTTCGCTGTCATGGGATAGGTGAAGGTCCAGTTGGCGCTGATCGGTTTCCACCAGTCAGGCACGCCGCCGCTCTTGTCGGTCCGGCGCATCATGCCGTGCGTGGAGGGCGGGGAGATGATGTAGGTGAGATGGTATGTGCCCGCGCCCGCCATCTGGGCGCCGGCGGCATAATGCGGTCCCGTCTTGCTGGCGGCGGGATAAAGCAGCCCCGCCTGCTTGAAGGTGGGCGCTCCGTCCTTGGTCAGGGTGTAGCTGATCGACAGATACGGAATGAAGCTGTGCTCGGCAAAGCCGTGCGCCTCGTCCTTGCCCGCGCGCACATCGGCAACCAGGAACAGGGCGTCGGGCCCACGCGCCATGCCGCCCGGCGTATGGTCCAGGGTGCCGCCGGTTTCGGCGCGGGCGGTGATCTCCAGCCCCTCGCGCTGCAACGGCTCGCCGATGACACTGGCAAAGCCAGGCCCGGACGAAAGCACGGCAACAGCCAGGCCGGCGAGAAACCCGTGGGATAACATGCCTCTCCTATAGGTGCGATTAATTCTCAAGTACAGGGGTGCCCCGCCCCCGCCCAGGTTAAATCCCCCCAACCTTGGGCCGGCCGAAGCCCGGTTTACGGCCTTTTTCCAGGCGCAAGCTGGGCTATGCTGCCGCCCAACAATTAATAAGTGGGGCTCACGCCATGCGGATGCTGGTCGAACGGATGCTCAACGATTTCGAGCGGGGAACCCTCAGCCGCCGGGATCTGGCGGTGACCCTGGCGGGATTGGCGACCGGCGCCGCCAGCGTGGCCACACCGGCCCGGGCAGCGCCCAGCCTGAAAGCCATCAGCCTGAACCATGTCACGGTGCGGGTGCCGAACCTGCAAAAGACGTCACACTTCTATCAGCAGTTCTTCGGCATGAAGCTGGCGCAGCAGTCCGAGACCATCCACATCCTGTCGGTGGGCGACGGCTTCTTCGGCATCGAGCAGAAACCGGACGTGGCGGCGCTGGATCATTTCGATTTCGGCATCGAAGGCTGGAACGCTGCCGCGATGCGCGCCAAGGTCAAGGCCGCCGGCCTGAAGCTGACATCGGGCTCGCGTGGCGATGACGAAAGCTTCAAGTTCAACGATCCCGATGGCTTCGTCGTCCAGGTCAACGGCCCCAAATATACCGGCCATGTCGGCCCGGTGACGAATCCCGTGAAATAAGGAGACGACAATGCGGAAGTTCGCGACTGCCCTTCTCTTCACCGCGGCGCTGGCGCTGCCTGCGCTCGCCGCAGACCAGACCCAGACTTTCACGACGTCAAAAGGCGCGGTCGCGATCACGCCCATCTATCACGCCACCGCCCGCATCACCGCCGGCGGCGACACCATCTATATCGATCCCGCCAAGCCGGCGAAGGTCGATGGCATGGCGCCCGGCGGGCTGATCCTGATCACCGACATCCATGGCGATCACATGGACGCCGACGATGTGAAAGCGCTGTCGAATGCCGGCACCGAAGTGATCGCGCCCGCCGCGGTGGCCAAGACCATCACCCAGGCCAAGCCCCTGGCCAACGGCGCCACCACCACCTGGCACGGCTGGAAGATCACGGCGGTGCCCATGTACAACATCAACCACAACCAGCCGAACGGCCAGCCCTATCACGACAAGGGCCGCGGCAATGGCTATGTGCTGAATTACGGCGGCAAGAATTTCTATTTCGCCGGCGACACCGAAGGCACGCCGGAGATGCGGGCCCTGAAGAACATCGATGTCGCCTTCATTCCGATGAACCTGCCCTACACCATGACCCCGGCCGAGGCGGCCGATGCGGTGAAGGCGTTCCATCCCAAGGTGGCGATCCCCTATCACTACAAGGGCCAGGACATAAACCAGTTCAAGGCGGCGCTGGCCGGCAGCGGCATCGAGGTGCGGTTGCTGGAATGGTATCCGTCTTGAGGGAGCGCTCCTGGTTCGGGCCGAAGAACGACTCCGGAGGCGGCACCGGGATCGCAAGCTGGCAGGGTGCGGCCGTCACGCTGGTGTGTTTCGGCGGCGCCTTCGCGGCGGAGAGGCTGATTACAGGAGGCTTGCGCCATCTGGTGGCAGGCGGATTGATCGTGGTCTTCGGCATGATCTACTGGGCCACTTACGATAAGGACGCGACGACGTAATTCCTCCATGTCATGGCCGGCCCCGAGCCGGCCATCCATGGTGACAAACGGGGATGGGGATGAAACCGAAACTATTGCTTGCTGCACTGCTGTTCTGCGCCACGCCAGCCTTCGCACAGAACGACACCGTCTCGCTCAAGGGCGCGATCGACATCCATGTCCACCAGGACCCCGACAGCTCCCCGCGCGTGATAGATGCCGACGATGTCGCCCGCCAGGCCAAGGCCGCCGGCATGCGCGCGGTGGTGTTCAAGAACCATTGGGAGGACACCGCCTCCCTCGCCTATATGGTGCGCAAGATCGTGCCCGGCTTCGAAACCTATGGCGGTATCACCCAGGATCTGGCGGTCGGCGGCATCAATATCGAGGCCGTCAAGCACATGGCCGACATGAAGGGCGGCTATGGCCGCATCGTCTGGCTGCCGACCTTCGACGCCCAGAACCAGCAGAAGGACAAGGGCCCGGAAGTCAAAGTGTCGGAGAATGGCAAGCTACTGCCCTCCGTGCTGGCGCTGCTGGACTATATCGCCACCCGCAAGCAGCTGGCGCTGGAGACCGGCCATGTCTCGGCGCAAGAGGCGCTGATGGTGATCAAGGCGGCCAAGGCGCGCGGCATCGCGCATGTGGTGGCGACCCACGGCATGACCGGGCCGACCAATTTGACGGTGCCCCAGGCGCAGGAATTCGCGCGAGAAGGCGGTTATATCGAGTTCGTCTATGGCGCCACCCTGGAAAAAGGCAGCAAGTACACGCTTCAGGATTATGCCAATTGGATGCGCGCGGTTGGCCCTGAACACTGCATCCTCTCGACCGACCTTGGCGGCAAGCGTGCCTATCCGCGCCCGCTGCCGACGGCGGGCATGCTGGAATTCATGCAAAAGCTGCACGCGCTGGGCCTTTCGGTCGCCGACATCGATACGATGGCCAAGACCAATCCGGCCAAGGTGCTGGGGCTGCAATGAGCGATCCCAACCGCCGCGTCATTCTGGAAGCCGGCGCCGCCGCCGTGCTGGCATCGTCCGGCGCCGCCAAGGCCGCCCCCTCCGCCATCGTGATGATGGACGCCCATGCCCTGGCAACCGCCATCGCCGCAAAGAAGATCTCCTGCGTCGAGGTGATGACGGCCTATCTCGATCACATTGCAGCCATCAATCCCAAGGTGAACGCCATCGTGGCACTGCAGGGCCGCGACGGACTTCTCGCTCAGGCCCGCGAGCGCGACGCGCAGCTCGCCCGCGGCGAGGTGATGGGCCCGCTGCACGGCCTGCCGCATGCGGTGAAGGATCTGTCGAACGTCAAGGGCCTGCCCACCACCATGGGCTCGCCCATCATGAAGGACTTCGTGGCGCCCGCCGACGCGCTGCATGTGGAGCGCATCCGCAAGGCTGGCGCGATCTTCATCGGCAAGACCAACACGCCGGAATTCGGCCTTGGCTCGCACACGTATAATCCCGTCTATGGCATGACCCACAATGCCTGGGACCCGAAGATCTCTGCCGGCGGTTCGACCGGCGGCGGCGCGGTCGGCCTGGCGCTGCGCATGCTGCCGGTGGCAGACGGCAGCGACTATGGCGGCAGCCTTCGCAATCCCGGCGGCTGGAACAATGTCTGCGGCTTTCGCACCAGTCATGGCATCGTGCCGGTGGCGGGTGAAGATGTCTGGCTGCCATCCATCAGTGTTGCCGGGCCGATGGCGCGCAACATCTCCGACCTGGTGCTGCTTTTGTCGGTGATGGCGGGCCACGATGCCCGCGCGCCGCTGTCGCCCGATGGCGAGGGTTCGCGTTTCCGCGCGCCCCTCGATGCCGACATGAAAGGCAAGCGCATCGGCTGGCTGGGCGATTTCGGCGGCTGGGCGCCCTATGAACCGGACGTGCTGGAGGTCTGCCAGGCTGCGCTGAAGAAGTTCGAGACGATGGGCTGCCACGTCGAACCCGCCCTGCCCGATGGCGCGCTGGATGCGGCGTGGCAAAGCTTCGTCACCATCCGCCAATGGCAGCAGGGCACCTCGCTGCAGGTCTTCTACGACAATCCCAAAACCCGCGCCCTGCTCAAGCCCGAAGCCATCTATGAAGTGGAAGGCGGCAGGAAGCTGACCGCCTTCAATATCAGCGGCGCCTCGGCCGCGCGTACCCGCTGGTACAACAGTGTGCGGCGCCTGTTCGACCGCTTCGATTATCTGGTGATGCCGACCTCGCAGACCTTCGCCTTCGACATCAACGAGCACTGGCCGCACCAGATCGCCGGCCACACCATGCAGACCTATCACGAATGGATGAAGGCGACCTGCCTGGTCAGCCTTTCAGGTTGTCCCTCGCTGGCGGTGCCGGCGGGCTTCGATGCGCGCGGCCGCGCCATGGGCCTGCAGATCGTCGCCCCTATCCATCACGAAATGGACTGCCTGAAGCTGGCTTATGCCTTCGAAAAGGCGTCCGACTGGACGCGCCAGCTGCCGCCGTTGCTCAGGGCCTGACGCATCTGACAAATTTTCAATGGGCCGGCCGTCGCTTTTGAGACTGGCTCGCGATCTCTGCATGTTGCCAGCGTTACAGGGATATGCCTGAATCCGGGTCGAACTCGCGGTGGGGGCCGGGGTGGGTGGCGGAACAGGCAGAAGGCTTGGTCCTTTAGCGGCGCTGCACGCAGGCGCGGCCGCGCTTTCCATCATGTCATCAGCAAAATCGGAGATTGCATCCATTCCTTGAAATCGGGGGCACATCATCATGCGCGCTGTCTGGCTTGCCGCTTGCTGTCTCACCCTGTTGCTTCCGTCTTTCGCGCATGCCGCCGACCGCGTCCTGCTCTCGCGCCTCGGGCCCACCGGGGCCGGGCTTTTCATCGCCCAGTCCGACGGCCGCGGCGAGCATCCCCTGCTTGCCGCCACCTCGCTGGACTATGATCCGGCCTGGTCGCCGGGGGGCGACTGGATCGCCTTCACCTCCGAACGCAATGGCTCGGCCGATCTTTATCGGGTGCACCCCAACGGCATGGGACTTCAGCGGCTGACTGACAACGCCGCCTATGACGATCAGGCCGCTTTCTCGCCCGACGAAAAGCAGATCGTTTTCGTCTCCAGCCGCGCCGGCGGTTACGCCAACCTCTGGCTGCTGGACCTGGCCAGCGGCAAGCAACACGCCCTGACCACGGGCCAGGGCGGCGACTTCCGCCCCGCCTGGTCACCCGACGGCCAATGGATCGCCTTTTCCTCCGATCGCGACAGCGATCTGCCCGACGCCAAGGGCCGCTGGGAAAGGCTGCATATCGCGGGCATCTTCCTGGTTCATCCCGACGGCAGCGGGCTGAAGCGCCTGACGGCCAAGGACGAGAATTTCTGCGGCTCGCCCAAATGGGCTGCCGACGGAAAGAGCCTGATCGCCTATTGCATGAAGGGCCAGGACACCTGGGAAAACCGGGTGGGCAACGATCCCACCGCCGATGACCTGGTGCGGATCGATGTCGCAACGGGCCGGGTGCAGCCGCTGGCGGCAGGGCCGGGCCTGAAGGAAGCACCGGTCCCTCTTGCCCGCAGCGAGATCGGTTATCTGCGCCGCGATGGCGCCGAACAGGGGCTTTATTACGCCAGCGGCACGCGCGGGCCCAAGGGCACGGATATCCGTGTGCCGTCCTGGTCGCCCGACGGCGGCCAGGTCGTCTACAGCCGCTTCTCCGGCCGCAGCCCCTCCGAGCCCATGCGGGTGTTCAGCAAGGACCCGAAATTCGAGCTTTATTCCACCAGCTTCCTGGCATCGGTCAGCAGCACCGGGCGCATCGCCACCATGCGGTATGATGGCCATCGCGCCGATCTGGTGGTGATCGACGAGGACAAGCCGGCGCAATCGATCCTGCACCGCGACGATGCGCTGATCCTGGCGCCGCAATGGTCCGCGGATGGCAAGGAAATCGTGGCGGGCGTCGGCCGCTTCACCGGCTTTCTGGATTTCACCGTCGGCAACAAGAAGCCCGTCACGCCGGTCAATGGCGGCGCCCAGGTCGCCCTCCTGAATGCGGACGGCAGTGGCTATCGCGAGTTGACCGCGGGCGCCAACAACAACGCCTTTGCCTCCTTCGCGCCGGATGGCAAGCGCATCGTCTACCGCACCATCGGGCCCGAAGGGCTGGGCCTTCGCATCATGAATCTTGCCGACAAGTCCGTGACTAGGTTGACCAATGTCTGGGACAATTTCCCGCTCTGGTCGCCGAAAGGCGATCGCATCGCCTTTGTCCGGCGCCTGGGCCACGATTTCCAGGTCTTCACCATCAAGCCGGACGGCTCAGGCGAAAAGCAGCTGACCCATGTGCGCGGCAATCATGCGCATCTGGCGTGGCTGCCGGACGGCGAGCATCTGCTCTTCACCAGCTCGATGAAGGGCTTCAAGGACGAAGCGCTCTACACCGGATCGCCCCAGCCCTATGGCGAGATCTTCCTGATGCGGTCCGACGGCACCGGCCTGCAACAGTTGACCGACAATCAGTGGGAGGATGGCGGCCCGGCCTGGCTGGCCCGCGCGCCGGGCGCCGTGTCCGGGAAAACCACGCTTTCTTCCGCCCCCCATTAAGCGGCCCGCGCCATGTCTGAAGACATCGCCGCCGCCTCCGAAAATGCCGATCCCGCCGCCCTGTCGCTGGCACTGGCCGGCGCCAGCCGCGAAGAAGCCGATGCCTTCCTGCGCGACCAGCGCCACCACATTCATGAGCAGCTGAAGCAGATTCATCTCGATATCTTCGAGAAGTGGCTGGGCGTGCTGTTGCGGATGGCGACGCTAATCGTCGGCATCGCCGCCGCCGCCGGCGCCGGGTTGATGATTTGGGATGCCTCGCGCAGCAACGGCCTCTTGATCGAACCTTTTTCCGTGCCACCCGCGCTTTCCGCCCAAGGCATCACCGGCCAGGTGATGGCGGCCAAGCTGCTCGACCATCTGGTGGCGATGCAGGTGCAGACCACTTCCAATCGCGCGGCAAAGACCTATGGCAACAGTTGGGATGCGACCGGAATCAAGCTCGACATTCCGGAGACGGGTATTTCCCTGGCGGAAATAGGCCGCTTTCTGCGCGACACACTTGGCAGTGACACGCATGTCACCGGTGAGGTAATCGCGACCGCTTCGGAACTCCGTTTGACGGCCCGCGCCAGCTTTAACGGCTCCGACACCGTTTCCGGTTCGCCAAACGAACTGAATGCGCTCACCGAGCGGCTCGCCGAATCCATCTACCGGCTTACCCAGCCGTTCCGCTACGCCGTGTTTCTCATCAACCACAATCGCGAAAAGGAGGCCGTGCCGATCCTGGCGGTCCTCGCCAGGAAGGGATCCGTCGAAGATCGTCCCTGGGCTTATGGGGTGCTGGCCACCGCGGTCAGGGACCCGGAAGGTGTGCAGGCATCGCTCCGCATGGCGTCTCAGGCGATGGAGCTCGAGCCGCAATTCGTGAACGCGCAATCCACCATCGGCAGGGTCAGAATCGAATTGAGCCAGCCCGAGAAGGCCGTGCAGGTCGAGACCCAGATTCTCGGATTTCTGACTGGCGACGGCCGCCATCTTATGCGCGCGGACATCATACCGCTGTGGCAAGACCTGACCCAGTCGGAGATCGATGTGGAAAAAGGCACGTTTCTTGACGCGGCGAGAAGACGTGCGAAAGTCGCGGAAGCCGGCGTGGCAGGCAAATGGGGCACCTATGCGCTTCTCGCCGAGGCCGAGCTGGGTGCCCATGATCTTGCGGCGGCGCGCACCGCCGTCAGCGAGCCTGGCGTTTACCCGGGGCTTTCGAAAGGCTCTGACGCCCTCTACAAGATCTGGGCGCGCTTGTTGATCGATCGCGAGGCTGCGGATTTTCCGGCACTTCTCGATCACGCCCGCGCGATCGCCGCTCTCGCCGTGGAACATCCGGGCCTTCGCTCGCTTTTGCCGACCATGATCACGCCCTGGACCGCCTATGCGCGGGCACGCACCGGCGACATGTCGGGTGCAGAAGCGGAGATCGCCTCGACACCGACCGATTGTTACGACTGCCTTCTGGTCCGTGCCGCGATTGCCGAGCTGAAGCATGAGCCGGCCCGCGCCGACACCTGGCTTTCCCGCGCCGCCCTAAGCGCGCCCTCCATTCCCTTTGCATATGAAGAATGGGGCCGCCGGCTGATCGCGCGGGGCCAGCCCGACGCGGCCATCACGAAGTTCAGGCTCGCCCTTCGCAAGGGCCCGCACTTCGCCGATCCATTGGAAGGCTGGGGCGAAGCGCTGATGGCGAAGAACCAGTCGCACCTGGCGCTGGCGAAATTCGCGGAGGCTGAAAAGTACGCCCCCAACTGGGGGCGGCTGCATCTGAAATGGGGCGAGGCCCTCGCCTTCTCTGGCAAGCCCGCCGACGCCAAGGCCCAATTCACCCGCGCCGCCGCCCTCGATCTCACCCCTTCAGAGAAATCCGAACTGGCGAGGATGCCGCATGGCTGAAGACATCGCCGTCGCGCCCGAGACCGCCGATCCCGCCGCCTTGTCGCTGGCGCTGGCGGGCGCCAGCCGCGAAGAAGCCGATGCCTTCCTGCGCGACCAGCGCCATCACATCCACGAACAACTGAGGCAGATCCATCTCGACATTTTCGAGAAGTGGCTGGGTGTGCTGTTGCGGATGGCGACCCTGGTGGTGGGCCTTGGCATAGCCGCGGCTCTGGCGATCGCGTTGTGGGCGGGGAGCCACGCGGAAGGCACGGTGGTGGATGCCTTTTCCGTGCCCTCGCAATTCGCCCAGGCCGGCGTCACCGGCGAGGTCGTGGCCAGCGATCTGACCGGCATGATGGATGCGATCCGGAATCAGATCGCCAGCAATTCCCCCAGCAATACCCAGGAGGTCCGTCAGGACCGGACGGAAGATATCAAAGTCGAGATTCCTGAAACCGGCGTGTCGCTGGGACAAGCCTGGCGCTATCTGCGGCTGTGGCTGGGCCACGAACGTCATCTCAGCGGAAATTTGCGCCTGAGCGGAAATGGCAAGGCAGTCCTGACCGTGACATCCGACGGCGCCAGGATCGCCAGTGTCAGCGGCGCATCCGCCGACCTCGACAGGCTGGAACAGCAGGCCGCCGAGCAGATTTTCGCCAAGCTCGATCCCCACAATATGGTGCTCTACCTCCGGACAACCGGACGGGTTTCCGAGAGCCTGGCAGCCGCCGAACGGGACACCAATCTGGCGGTCTCGCTATCCCAGCGGGCCGATGCCCACTCCCTGTGGGCGGCCTTGATCCGCTCCATGACCGGCGACGTTCGCGGGGCTTCAGCGCATACGCGCATCGCCGCCGCGCTTCATCCGCAATCGGCGGCCATACGCTGGGAATTCATGTCGGAGGCTTTGCTGCTGGGCCATGACGAGACGGCCCTCCATCAGGCGCGATTGCTGCCCAGCTCCAAACAGGACGAGGAAGTCAAAAGCCTGCAGGGACGGGGATTTGAGCGCTTCCTTGCCGAAGGCAGGTTCGAGCGCAGCCGTCTTCAGGGCGATTTCGCCCAAGCCGCAACCGGAGATGAATGCCTGATCTGTTCCCGGAATTTGCGAGCCCTTGGACACGCGGAATATGCCGCGCTCGCCCATGACATGGCGGCAAGCCATGCATTGGTCGAAGAAGCTTCGACCTCCAGGCCGCAAGTGTCCAACGATTGGCGCTCTATTCTGGGCGCCGACGTCGCCAAGGTCCGGTATTACTGGAACGCCAATACGGGCAACTGGCCGGCGGCGGCGGCAAGCGCGCGTGTCTATCAGGCCAACATCCGGGCCAATCCGGCGTTGAGCGCGGGGGTAAAAGCGCTGATCCTGCCCATGCGGGCCCAGCCTTTGCTTGCGATCGCATTGGCAAAAAGCGGCGATGTGGCGGGCGCACAAGCGGCCATCGCGGCAACGCCGCAGGATTGCTACGACTGCATCCGCACCCGGGGTGTCATCGCGGCGGCGGCGCAGCAATGGAGCCGCGCAGATGGCTGGTTCGCGCGGGCAGTCCATGACGCGCCTTCCATTCCCTTCGCCTATCATGACTGGGGCATGGTGCTGCTGGCGCGCGGCAAGCCGGATGACGCCATCGCGCAATTCAAGCTCGCCAACCAGAAAGGCCCCCATTTCGCCGACCCGCTGGAAGGCTGGGGCGAGGCGCTGATGGCGAAGAACCAGTCGCACCTGGCGCTGGCGAAATTCGCGGAGGCTGAAAAGTACGCCCCCAACTGGGGGCGGCTGCATCTGAAATGGGGCGAGGCCCTTGGCTTTGCCGGCAAGCCTGCGGAAGCCAAGGCACAATTGGCCCGCGCTGCCGCGCTTGATCTCACCCCGTCCGAAAAATCCGAACTGGCCAAGAATTTTCTGAGGCTGAACCATGTCTGAGGAAGTCGAAGGCGGCGGCGTTTCTGGCCCTGAAGGCAATGGCACGGGCGCCGATCCGGTCGCTGTTTCTCTGGCGCTTGGCGGCGCGAGCCAGGCCCAGGCCGATGCCTTTCTGGAAGACCAGCGCTCGTTGATTGCCGATCAGAAAAATCTGGTGCGCCTGCAGGCCAAGGAGCTGGCCCATGAACTCAGGCTCCGCCACTGGTCGCTGCAGCTACGCCACGCCAGCGCGATCCTCAAATTCGCGCTGGAAGTCTCGGCCGCGCTGATCGGCCTTGCCGTGGCCGGTATTATCGCCGCCGCGCTGTGGAACGCCGCCCATGCCGACGGGCTGGTGATCGAAAGCTTCTCGGTGCCGCCCGACCTGGCACAGCGCGGGCTGACCGGCCAGGTGGTGGCCGGCCAGGTCCTCGACCGGCTGGCGGAAATCAACCAGGCGACCAACAGCGTGCGCACCGGAAAATCCTATGCCGCGAACTGGGGCGACGACATCAAGGTGGAAATTCCCGACACCGGCATTTCGGTCGCCGAAGTCTATCGCTTCCTGCGCCGCTGGCTGGGCCATGAAAGCCATATCAGCGGCGCGGTCTGGCATGGCCAGGGCGGCATCGTCATCACCGTCCGCAGCGAGGGCCACAGCATCACCGTCACCGGGCCGGAAGCCGATCTGGACGGTCCGATTCGCAAGACGGCCGAAGCCGTCTTCGGCCTGGCCGAGCCCTATCGCTATGCCGTTTATCTCGTTACCCATGGCCGCGCGGCAGAGTCTATTACCGTTGCACGGCAACTGGCGGCAAGCACCACGCCCGCGGACCGGGCCTGGGGCCTTTTGGCCCTTTCCCGCACCCTCGCCGCCAACGGCGACATCGGTGACCGCGGGCAGAACCGCTTGCTGCGCGACGCCGCGCTGCTCGATCCGGGCAACATCACGGTCATCAACAACCTGGCTCGTACTGAAAGCGAGATGAGCCACGGAGAGGCTGCGGCTGCCGGTTTTCGCAAGACGGCGGAGCTGCTGGGCAGCGGCAATGCCGGGCGCGAGATCGGCGTGGACCGCTTGCTGCTGGTTCAGGAGATGGCCGCGATCGCCTCCCGCCAGGAGACGGGAGCCTATAACGACGCCATTCCCTCGCTCGCCAACATCATCCACTCGGGGATGACCGGTTCTTTCGGCGGCTTGTCCACCGGTCTGGCCCTGATGGAAATCAGCGGCCATGACTTGAAAGCCGCACGGGCAATCGCGCTGGATCCTGCGCGCGAACGCAACTCGGCAGACGTCACGGAGCTTTTCAGAATTCAGATAAGCGCCAGGCTGGCCGTGGCAGGCCAGAACTGGCCGGCCGTTCTGGCCGCCGCGGCATCAGCCGGGCCGCTGCTGAAGCGCCACCCGGCTTTCCGGGACGATTTTTCCGTCTCCGTCGCACCATTTCAAGGCTATGCCGAAGCACGGCTGGGCCGCTTCGCCGCCGCCGAGCGCCTGATCGCGACGACACCGCCGGACTGCGATGAATGCATGGTGCAGCGCGCGCGCGTCGCCGAACTCCAAGGCCAGCACGCCCGCGCCGACTGGTGGTTTGCCCGGGCTGCCGCCGATACGCCATCACTTCCCTTTGCCAATACGCGATGGGGCGAGGCTCTGCTCGCACGCGCAGAGCCCGATGAGGCCATCGCAAAATTCACCATCGCCCACCAGAAAAGCCCCCGCTTCGCCGATCCGCTGGAAGGCTGGGGCGAGGCGCTGATGGCCAAGAACCGGTCGCATCTGGCGCTGGTGAAATTCGCGGAGGCTGAAAAGTACGCGCCCAACTGGGGGCGGCTGCATCTGAAATGGGGCGAGGCCCTTACCTATGCCGGCAAGCCCGAAGCGGCGAAAGCCGAGTTCGCCCGCGCCGCGCAGCTCGATCTTGCGCCGTCAGACAGGGCCGAACTGGCCGCACGCCTGAAATCCTGAAGGGACGCGCGATGAGTGTTGAAGCTCTCACCCAAACCGCGCCACCGCCCCGGCCCTTCGCCCCGCGGTATCCGGCCGACGGCAATGCCTTCCTGGCGCTGCTGGTCCTGACCTGGGCGGGCATCGTCGGCGGCTTCGGGCTGGATGTGATCGACCATGTCCGCCACTCCACCCGCGCTTATCCCTTGATCGTGCATGTGCATGCCCTTCTCTTCACGGGATGGCTGGTTCTGTTGACCGTCCAGATGATGCTGGTCCGCGGCCGCCATCTGGATCTGCATCGCCGCCTGGGGCTGGCAATGGCCTGGCCGATTCCGGTCATGGTGGTCGTCGCGCTGGCGACGGCTTGGACTGTACAGCGCCAGGTCGCGGCAGTGCATGGTCCTCACGGCACACAGTTCATCAGCATCAACCTGACCGACATGCTGGGCTTCGCCACCCTTGCCGGCGCGGCCATCTTTCTGCGCCGCGATCCCCCCGCGCACAAAAGGCTGATGCTGCTGTCCCTCTTCTATCTCAGCACGGCGGGCTTCGCGCGGCTGTGGCTGCTCACCATCGGACCGGCGGGAAAGGAGAACTTCTGGGACTTCTTCGTCGCCTACAATCTTGGCGGCGACGTGCCCGTTGTCCTGCTCGGCGCCTATGACCTGGCGACGCGCGGGCGATTGCATCCGGCCTATGTCGCGGGTGCGGCATGGATTCTCGCCAACGAGTTGGCCGCGGCGTGGCTCTATTTCAGCCCGGGCTGGAAAACGATTTCCCTCAAGCTGCTGGGGCTGACGTGAAACGGGAGCCGCACAACACATAGGACGTATTTCAGGAGCGATTTCACAGACCATATTTGGAGACCCTCATGGCGACATTGCTGCGCGCGCCCGAACAGATGGCGCGCACGCCCGTGACGGACAGCCGGCGCTGGCGAGATTTCGAGTCGCGCGACGGCGACATCCTGATCGGGACCTTCGCCAAGTGCGGAACCACCTGGACGCAGCGGGCGAGTGGCCGCCGGGGCGCCGGCGATCCGAAACTGTCATCGGATTGACGATGAGCGACGCGTCGTCCGCCGAAATACCCCCCGCCGCGCCAGAGCAGACGCCGAAGGAGCCACACGTGGAAATCCATAAGCCCAAGCCTGTGCACAATTGGCGCGAACTGCTCACCGAGATCGGCGTGGTCGTCATCGGCGTCTGCATTGCGTTGAGCGCCGAACAGGCGGTGGAGTGGTGGCACTGGCGCGGCCAGGTAGCGGAGGCGCGCGAAGTGATCGCCACGGAAATGGCGCAGAACCTGGTGGGCGCAATCGCCCGCCTCCGCACGCAAGGCTGCATTGAACGCCGCCTCGATGCGCTGAGCGACATTCTGGACGCCGCATCCCGCAGCGGCACGCTGCCGCCTGTGGGCGATATCGGCCAGCCGCCGCCCAGGCAATGGCGCAGCGGCGCATGGGAAAGCCTGGTGGCGGCAGAGACCGCGACCCATTTCCCGCGCCAGCAACTGTCGGACCTGGCCAGCCTCTACCAGCTCGTGGAGCGGATGGAAAATTATAGCCAGCTCAGTCTCCAGTCCTGGAGCTACCTCTACGCCATGGTAGGGCCGGGCCGGCAGCTCGATGCCGCATCGGGGGCCGACCTGCGCAAGGCGCTTAGTCTCGCCCGCGCCACCAGCCGGACCTATGCCTCAATGGGCATGACACTGATCCTTCGTAGCCGGATGCTGCGACTGTCGTTCAGCGGCGAGGACTTGAAACATATCGCGGACGCGAGGACCGGGCCCCTGGCGGCGCTTCCCAGTGCGGCTGGCTTCGGCCCGATATCGGCGTTATGCGACCCGCTCGGCGCAGTGCCGCCGCGCTACGGTCAGTCGCAATTTCCACTCGTCCCCGCATTTTCCGACCAGGCCCTGAAAACCTTGCCTGATT
>CAYQZM010000132.1:0-20584 GCA_964421935.1 uncultured Rhizobium sp.
GGGCGAACTTCGAAACCGCGACACTAGGGCAGGGGCTTGCCCTTTGTCTCCAGCGCGAAGGGGATCACCGCCAGGCCGATAACGAACGGGATTGCGGTGAGCGCGATCACCGACCCCAGCGAGCCCCACCACTGGATCAGTCCGGCTATGGCGAAATTGGCCCCCGCGCCCAGAAAGCGGCCGAAGGAGGTGCAGAAGGCGAAAGCGGTGGCGCGGATTTCCGTCGGATATTGTTCGGGCAGCCACAGGCTGAACATGGCGAAATTCCCGCCGGCCAGACCCAGGAAGAAAAGTATGATCAGGAAAGGCCTGAGGCCGTTTTCCAGATAGAAGGCCCAGCCGAAGGCCAGCGCGATGCTCGCGGCCATGCCGCAGAAATAAAGCCCCAGGGTGGTTTTGCGGCCGATGCGTTCGGCCAGAAGCGGCAGCAACAGGCATCCCAGGATCGTGCCGATGGAAAGGATCGCCGTGCCCAGCGAGGCCATGCGGGTGCCATCCAAGACGCTGAGGCCGCCCCTGTACGCCAGGGCGATCAGTGCCGTCGGTTCGTACACCGAGCCGGCCCAAAGGCCGATGATGGCGATGGAGACCAGCGCCGTGTTGACGATTGTGCGGCGCAAATAAGGCGCCGAAAAAATCGCGGCCAATGGACGCGTGGCGGTCCCGGCGTGATGGGCCTTCCAGCGTTCCGGCTCGCGCACCCGCGCCAGCGTGAAGAGAGTCACCAGCACCGGAATGCCGCCGCACAGGAACATGGCGCGCCAGCCGAAGCTCGCGCCGACGGTGTAGTTCAGCGCCGCCGCCAGGAAGAAGCCGGCGTAATAGCCGGTCTGCAAATAACCCGCGCCCTGCTTGCGCCGGTCCTCCGGCCAGGCTTCCGCCACATAGGTCCCCGCCATGGCCCATTCGCCGCCGATGCCGATGCCGGCCAGGAAACGGAAAAGGCCAAGCTGATAGACATCCTGGGCGAGCGCGGCGGCACCCGTGAACACCGAAAAGACCAGGATGGTGGCAGCCAGACAGCGGGCGCGCCCGAAACGGTCGGCGATGGGACCCCAGAGAAAGGAAAGTCCCCAGCCCATCAGGAACAGTGCGAACAGGATGGAGCCGGCGAAGGCGACGTTTGCCGGGGTCGCTGCCATCCCGGAGCGCGGCAGCAGCTCGCGCATCGCCGGCGCCAACACCAGGGCATAGATCACCGAATCCATGCCATCCAGGGTCCAGCCGAACCAGGATGCCCAGAAGCCGAGTATCTGCTGGCGATTGAGCTTGGTGCGCAAGATTCCTCCCCAGTCTCCTTGAAAGCGAGGCTATAGATTTTTGACTTTTCCGCCACCTCCGCAACATGATGCACCGATGCGCGGGCTGCATTTTCTGTTGGGTGTTCTGGCCATATTGTGTTGTCCCGTCGGCGCCGGGGCGCAGGAGATGGGCCGTTGCACCGCGCCGGCGCCGATGGCGGACGTGCAGAGTTCGCCGCACTGGACGAGCTGGGGCAACGATTATGCCAACAGCCGTTTCCAGCCTGCGGCCATGGCGGGCATCACTGCCGCCGATGTGCCGAAGCTGAAGCTCAAATGGGCGATCGGCTTTCCCGATACCTCCCATGCCTGGTCCCAGCCGACAGTAGCGGGCGGACGCGTCTTTGTCGGCAGCCAGGGCGGACGCGTCTTTGCCCTGGACGCCAAAAGAGGCTGCGTGATCTGGACATTCCAGACCCAGGGCGCAACCCGCACGGCTGTAACGATCGGGCCAGGGGAAGGCGCCCATCGCTATCTGGCTTATTTCACCAGCATTCCCGGCTGGCTCTATGCGGTGGATGCGGAAACCGGCGTGCAGGTCTGGCGGACGAAGATGGAAGAGCATCTCTCCGCCCGCCTCACGGGTTCGCCGGTGGTGCATGACGGCAGGCTCTATGTCGGCGCCGGCTCGTTTGAGGAGGGCATGTCGGCGGGCGGCAAGTATGAATGCTGCTCTTTCCGTGGGTCGTTGCGCGCTTTCAATGCTTTGACCGGCGAATTGATCTGGCGAAGCGCGATGATCCAGGCGCCCATGCAGGTTCTGAAGGAAGAGAAGGGCAGGAAGGTTGTTGGTCCATCCGGCGGCAGCATCTGGTCGGCGCCGGTGCTCGATGAGAAACGCCGGTTGATCTATGTCACCACCGGCAATGGCTTCAGCGGCCCGCCAGAACCGCTGACCGACGCGATCGTGGCGCTCGACCTCGATACCGGCCAGGTGCGCTGGAGCAGGCAGTTCGGCGGGGAGGATATCTTTGTCCCGGGGTGCGGCAAGCCCGGCAACACCAATTTTTCCTGTCCGAAAGAGAATGGCCCGGACGCCGATTTCGGCAGCGCGCCGATTCTGGCCCACCTGCCGAATGGCAGGGATGTGATCGTCGCCGCCCAGAAGTCGGGCGCGGTCTGGGCGGTCGATCCAGATCAGCGCGGTGCGATTGTCTGGCACTATCAGGCTGCGCCCAGGGCGGCCGGCGAATTCGGCGCCATCGTCTGGGGGCAGGCGCGCGACGGCAAGAATGTCTATGTGCCGGTTTCCAACATCCAGGATCCGCCGCACGCCGGTGGGCTTCATGCGCTCTCGCTCGCAACCGGCAGCCAAGTCTGGTATGCGCCGCCCTTGACGCCCGCCTGCACGCCGGGTCCGGGCTGCACGGCGGCGCAGGCGTCGGCCCCCAGCGTCATTGAAGGCGTGGTCTTTGCAGGCTCGGCTGACGGCGTGCTGCGAGCCTATTCCACGCGGGACGGCAAGGTGATCTGGAGCGCCGACACCAATGGCGAATTTCCTACCGTCAATGGCGTCAAGGCGCATGGCGGTTCTCTGATCGGGCCGGGTCCGACCATTGCTGGCGGCATGCTGTACGTGAACTCCGGTTACGGTTCCCATCAGGGCCGGGGCGGCAATGTCTTGCTGGCGTTCAGCGTGGAGTAACGGAGCCGGAAGCGGATGCCCGGCGTTATCGCCGGACAGGTCCGGGACATTCCGATGCTGCAGGGACAGAAGGCGCTGGTGACGGGCGCCAATACGGGAATTGGCAAGGCGATCGCGATCGCGCTGGGCAAAGCGGGCGCAGACGTGGCGGTAAATTATCTGCAGGGCGACAAGGCTGCGGCGGCGGTGGTGGCAGAGATCCGCGAGGCCGGGGCCAAATCCTTCGCTCATCGCGCCGATGTCAGCGCGGAACAGGACGTCACCGCCATGTTCGAGCATGTGGTGGGGGAATTCGGGACCGTGGACATCCTGGTCGCCAATGCCGGCATCCAGATGGACTCGGGCTTTGCCGACATGTCCCTGGCACAGTGGGACACGGTGTTGAGAGTCAACCTCACCGGCCAGTTTCTCTGTGCGCGTGCCGCGATACGCGAATTCCGGCGCCGCGGCGTCAAGCCGGAGATTTCGCGCGCCGCCGGCAAGATCATCTGCGTCAGCTCGGTGCACCAGGTGATCCCCTGGGCCGGGCATGTGAATTATGCCGCTTCCAAGGGCGGGATAAAGCTGCTGATGGAAAGCCTGGCCCAGGAAGTGGCGCCGCAGCGCATCCGGGTCAATGCCATCGCCCCGGGCGCCATCCGCACCGGCATCAACACGGCGGCGTGGGAAACAGACGCGGCGATGCAGAGACTGCTCAAGCTGATCCCGTACGGCCGCATTGGCGAGCCGGACGATATCGGCAAGGCCGCCGTGTGGCTTGCCTCCGACGAGGCCGATTACGTCACCGGCACCACCCTGTTCGTGGATGGCGGCATGACGCTCTATCCGGAATTCGCCAAAGGTGGCTGATCACTCGCCATAGGCGATACGCCAGATGCGGCCCTTCGCGGAATCGGCCACATACAGTGCGCCGTCTGGTCCCACCGCCAGCCCCAACGGGCGATAGGCTGCCCGCTTGACGTTTTTGTCCTCCGGCGACGGACCGGCGAAGCCGTCGGCAAATATCGTCGGTGCTCCCGCGCGGGGCGTGAACGGCACAAAGACGACGTCATAGCCCGAATGCGCGCCCGGGCCCTCGCCGCCATGCATGGCGACAAAGGCACCCCCCTGATAGCGGGCGGGAAATTTGCGGCCGCCATAGAATGCCAGATCCAGCACGGCCGGGCGCTGTGGTTGAAAGCTCACGACAGGCGTATCCCCCTCAGCCGTCGCCTTGCCGTCGCCGCCATATTCAGGCGCCAGCAGCCGGACTTTGCGCGCGCCATCATAATAGCTGTAGGGCCAGCCAAAATCGGTGCCCTTCACCACCCTGTGCATTTCATCACTGATGGCGTCGTCGTCGCTGGCGCTCACCAGGTCGGGGAAGGCATTGTGGGTGCCGTCGCGGCCATGCATGGCGCCGTAAAGCGCGTCATTGCTCCGCCAGTCCATCGCCGACATATTGCGGATGCCGGTGGCGTAACGTTCGCCATCAGTGAAATTCTGCCCCGATTTGGTATCGCTGAAGCGCCAGACGCCGGCATGGCCTTCCAGCAGCGGGCAAGGTTTCAGGCCTACCGGCTTCGTGTCCTTGGGCGCCTTGGGATCGGTGCAGATATTGCCGCCGCCATCCACCGAGACATAAAGGCCGCCATGCTCGTCAAAGGCGATGGCGTGATTGGAATTGGGCAGGCCGGTTACAATCGCTTCGGGCGCCGCGGCGGGAACAAGATCATTGGCGTTGAAGGCAAAGCGATAGACCGCGTTGTTGGACGAGGCGTAAAGATAGCCCAGGTGAAAGCGGATGCCGGTGCCCTGATCCACTTCGCTGAAATGGGTCGTCTGCACCGCCTTGTGATCGGGCCCGAGCCTGAGTGCGATAATTCCGGTGGTGGGCTGGCCGGCGCCGTGACGGGTTGAGACAAAGATGTCGCCATTGCCGCGCACGGCGAGATGGCGGATCGGCCCCAGCCCATCGGCCACAACGGATGCGTGAAAGCCGGGCGGCAGGATCAGTCCATCGGGCTCCTCGGCCTGCGCAACAGGTGCGGCGACGGTAATGACAAAAGCGGCGGCGAACAGTTTTTTCATTTTTCTCCCCAGGCCCGAGCCGCGCGAGGCTAACCGGCCTTATTCTGTCGTCCAAGCTGCTCGGCGATAAGAAAAGACAATAAGTCGCCCCTCGCGGGTCTGGTATGAGCAAAAACTCACGGGTATTGGCCCTCGAAATCCGCTATGGCAGCGGCTTTGACGAGGTTCGGGAAAGACATGTCACGCCCCGCTTTTTCCGCTCTTCTGCTATCGGCGGTCCTGTTGCTGGCAGCCTCTTGCGAGGCCCTGGCCACCACAATCCAGGATCCGGACATGGTCGTGCTGCCCGACCCGGTCCTGTCGAAATCCGTTCGTTTTCCGGCAAGTGCCGCCACCGCCGGCGTGGCCCGCATCGGGCCGGCTCTGGATCAGGCGAACCCGCGTGCTGCCGGCTGTTCGGCCCGCAATCCCTGCGCCGTGGCGACGCCCGCCAGTTCGGATGCTGCGATGGTCGCTCCGGCGCGCCAGCGCGTCAGCAAGAACCGGCGCGTACGCCAGGCGGGCTGATTTCCCCCCTCGGGAAGCCCCGCGCTTTTAGATATAGAAGCGGCTTTCATATTTGATCTTCCACCGGGCGCGATGTTAGCGTCCTGCGCAAAAGCGCGGGAACCGCGCGGCCGGAATTGCGGCAGGAACGCTGAACGTTCCAGATGGGGAGAACAAATGGACAAGCGGAAATTTCTGGCCACCGGGCTTGGACTGGGCGGTCTGGCATTGAGTGCCTCAGCGGCGCTGGCCCAAGGTGAGCGCCCGCGCGGCGTCGATGAACTGGGCCGCGGCCCGGGACCGGAGCGGCAGAAGAAGATTCCCACCCGCAAGGCCAAGACCACGCAGCTGTTCCTGACGCCGGCGGGCTGGCCCAACGGCATCGCGGTCGATCCGGCCAATGGCTTTTGGGTGCAGGAGCAGCGCCATGACGGCGAGCGGGAAAAGGCCTGGCTGCTGGACTTCAAGACCGGCAAGGTGCTCAAGACCGTGGTCACCAACAGCCAGAACACCAGCGGCATGACCTTCGGCGACGGCTGTGTCTGGAGCGGCGCCAATGGCGTGTCGGTGCGCAACCATCCCAATCCGCCGGTCAATGGCGTCTTCCAGACCGATCTCAATGGCAAGCAGGTCAGCCACCGCCAGATTCCGTTCGGGCCTGCCGACAATGGCGGGGCCTGCCATGGCCTGGCCTGGGAGAATGGCAAGCTCTGGATCAGCTCCAACCGGCTGGAGTCGCTGGTACGGATCGATCCCAAGAGCTGGCAGGTGGATTGGATGTTCCCCCACACCATGCTGCCGGACCTGAAGGACCGCATTCACGGCATCGAATTCGATCCTGCCAGCGGCGGCCTGTGGCAGGTGACCGGGACCCAGAAGCCCGATGTGGCCAATTATGAAGGCTATACCCCCAAGCTGATCCGCTATGACACCAAGTCCGGCGAAGTGATGGAGATCGTGGAGTTCATGACCGGCTCCTGCGATCCGCACGACATCGCGATTCACGATGGTGTTTTCTATGGCGTGGATGCGGGCGAGCATCCGCGCTGGTCCATCGACAATCCCAAATATCAGCGGCCAGGCTGGCCGCCGCTCAACAGTCCGTACGGCGGCTATGTCTTCCGCATCGATTTCATCTGACGGAGCAGGACGTGCGCGCCATCTTCTTTCTTGCCGCTCTTTTGGTGGGCGGATCATCCAGCGCGGGTCTGGCCGCGGACATCTATGCCAGCCGGCTGACCCCCGTCGCCTATGACGGCGCGATGCGGGCCAATGTTCAGGGCGACGGGCATGTCTCTGCCACCTTGAACGGAAGCAGCCTGACGGTTACCGGCGACTTCACGTCATTGCCCTCGGCGGCAACCGGCGTGAAGCTTTACAGCGGGCCGGGCATCGGCGTTCCGGGCGACGCCATTCTCGACCTGCAGCTCAGCGGCCAGAGCCAGGGCACCATTTCCGGCACCGTCAAATTGAACGGCCGGCAGTTGACCGCGCTCAAGCAGGGCCATGTCTATGTCCAGCTCAACAGCCAGAAGGCGCCGGAGGGCAATCTCTGGGGCTGGCTGTTGCCCGATCATCCTTTCCCGGGCGCCGATGTGCCGGAAAAGGGTCACGGCTTCCTGCCGCAGCTCGATGTGCCCGGCAACTGGACCGAGAAAAGATAGCTTCAAATCAAGTCTGGAGATTTGGCCATGCGCCATCTTGGAAAATATCTGACGGGCGCAGCTTTGGTGGCGGCCGGAGCCTGGACCGCCACCAGCCTGGCGCAGCCCGCGGCCGCGCCGTTCACCGCGGCGCAGATCGAAGCGGGACGGACCGCGTATGCCGCCAATTGCGCTGCCTGCCATCAGGCCAACCTGGCCGGTTCCGGCGAGCAGCCGGCGCTGGCGGGTCCGCAATTCATGGCGGCCTGGGGCCGGCGCACCACCAAGGAATTCTATGACGATATCCGCGCCGAGATGCCGTACGGCCGCCCCGGCAGCCTGGATGCGGCGATCTATCAGAACATCACCGCCTATGTTCTGTCGGCCAACGGCGCCAAGCCGGGAAATACAGCATTCGACGGCAGTCAGGCAGTAGGGATTTCCACCATCGCCACCGGCCAGGTACCGGCGGCGATCGCCAATGCGCGTCGCGGCGGCGGTGGTGGCGAAGGCCGCGCGCCCGCCATGCGTCTGGGTCAGACCCTGGTCGGTACTATCAAGAACTACACGCCGGTCACCGATGCCATGCTGGTGCACCCCGATCCGAAGGATTGGCTGATCTATCGCGGCAACTATCAGGCCTGGAGCCACAGCGGCCTTTCCCAGATCAACGATAACAATGTCGGCCAGCTTCAGCTGAAATGGTCCTGGGCGATGAATGAGGGCGGCGAGAACGCCACCGGCCCCACCATCCATGACGGCATCATGTTCCTGGCCAATACCAGCAACACGGTCGAAGCCCTGGACGCGAAGACCGGCGAGCTGTTGTGGCAGAACCGGCTTGGGCCGGTGGCCACGCGCGCCTATAGCGCGCTGCGCAGCCTCGCCGTCTATGAGGACAAGGTCTATATCAACGCCACCGACGCCAAGCTCTATGCGCTGGACGCCAAGACCGGCAAGGTCGTGTGGCAGACCGACATCGCGCCGCCCGGCCGGGGCTTCAACGAAACCGGCGGCCTGATCGTCGCCCATGGCAAGGCCATTGTCGGGTTGACCCTGTGCCGCGGACAGATGCCGCACTGCTACATCAGTGCGTACGATGCCAATACCGGCAAACAGGTGTGGAAATTCACCACCATCGCCGCACCGGGCACGCCGGGCGGTGACACCTGGGGCAATGTGCCGGACGATATGCGCGCCGGCGGCGAGACCTGGGTCGCCGGCACCTATGATCCGGAGACGAACATCACCTATTGGGGCACGGCCCAGTCCAAGCCCTGGATGCAGGCGTCGCGCCGCTCCGGTACCGCTTCGACGCTCTACGCCAATTCAACCCTGGCGCTGGATGCCGATACCGGCCAGCTCAAATGGTATTTCAGCCATGCGCCGGGCGAGACCTTCGACCTGGATGAAGTGTTCGAGCGGGTGCTGATCGATCACGGCTCGCAGAAGACGCTGATGACCATCGGCAAGGCCGGCATCCTGTGGAAGCTGGATCGCGTCACCGGCAAATTCCTGGATGCCAAGCAGACCGTGTTCCAGAATGTCTATAACGGCATCGACATGAAGACCGGGCGGCTGTCCTTCCGGCCCGATGTGCTGACGCAGAAGACCAATACCTGGATTTCCGCCTGCCCCAGCGCGGCTGGCGGGCATGACTGGCCGCCCACCAGCTATGACCAGAAGAACGATCTGATGATCATTCCGCTGGACCAGAGCTGCAACATGATGCTGGGCCATGACGTCAAGCAGCACACCGGCGTGGTCCAGCCCGAAGGCGAGGAGAAAGTGTTCTTCATGCCGGGCACCGACGGCAATATGGGACGGCTGGCGGCCTATCGCACCGCCACCATGGAACCGGTCTGGTCCTTCCAGCAGCGCTCGCCATTCCTGACCGGCGTGCTCTCAACCGACGGCAATATCTCCTTTGTCGGGGACTATGACCGCGTTTTCCGCGCGGTGCAGACCACCACCGGCAAGACGCTGTGGACGGTGCGCCTTCCGACCGTGGTGCAGGGTAATCCGGTATCCTTTTCCGTGGATGGCAAGCAATATATCGCCATCACCACCGGCCTTGGCGGCGGCAGCCCCTTTTCCAAGCCGAGCTCCATGCTGGGCGAGGTGCATCATCCCGACCATGGCCAGGCGCTCTATGTCTTCGCCCTGCCGGATAAAGCGAACTAGGCGCGGCTCGCGGGCATCCAGCCCAGGCCGCGCGAGATATGCTCGGCCGCCTTGGCCAACATCTTGCGCGCCTGTTCCAGGCTCGCTTTCTCGGTGCCGTCGATCACGCTGAGGAAGGGGATGGTGAGGGCGGCTTCTATGCGGCCATCGAAGCCGAAGATCGGATAGCTGAGGTCATGCACGCCGACATGGCGCGCGCTGGGCTTGGACTCATAGCCGCGTTGCGCCACCAGTTTCAGCCGTTCGCGCAATTTCTTCAGTTCCCCCGGCGCCGGTTTGGTGGCGGCCAGTAGCCTCTCGCGGCTCCTGTCGTCGGTGAAGGCCAGGAGTACGTGGCTGGAACAGCTTTTGAGGACGTCGCACTTGCCCCCCAGCCGCACGCTGAAGCCGGAATGGCCATGGCAGTCCTGTTGCAGCACCAGAAAGATGTTGGTGTCCGAAATGACAGCCATGTGACAGGACTGTTCTGTCTGCAAGGCCAGTTCGTACATGACCGGCGCCGCCAGCATGCCCAGGCCTTGTGCCGGCGTGGCGCGGAAGGCGTGTTCCAGAACCCGGTAGCTGACGCTGTAGCGGTCCGTCTCGGAGTTTTTGCGCAGCCAGCCGCGGCGCTCCATCACCACCAGGATGCGGAAAATCTCGCTCAGCGAGCGCCCCAGCCGCTGCGCGATTTCGCTGGAGGTCAGGCCGTCAGGCGCGGCGGCCAGAAGCTCGATGATGTCAAAGCCCTTTTCCAGGGCCGGGGCGGCGTACAGCGTCTTGGCGGCAGGCGCCGGTCGCTCCGATTTGCGTTTGGCCATCTTATTTTCGCGAAAAGCGGGACCTGGCTGCTGAGGAAAAACGGGGAATGATCGTCACACCAACCGTGTCGATTCTACCGTGTTGCAGTGCGATGGCATAGCGCGAGAACGCAGTGCGTCACGGAGCCAAATACTCGGACAACTTGACAAGATTACAAGCCGGTTCATAATTGTTGCCAGGGCAAAAGTGATTTTCACCGATAAAAGTTCGGCTTGAGCCGGCAGCATCGAGAATTGTCAGGGGATTAACAGCAGACATACGGCGCGGCTGCTCGTGGCGCGCGCAACGCAGGGGGGAACAATGCATCGGTTCAATTCCGGCCTGTTCGCGCGCTTGAAGTCCGGCGGCTCCAAGGTTGCGCTCTATGCAGTTGCCACTATGGCGCTGACAGGCGGCGCGCTGGCGCAAGGCGCCGACAATGGCCAAGTGGAAGCCGTCACCGTCTCGGGCTTCAAGGCCAGCCTGGAGCGTTCGCTGGAAGACAAGCGCAATGCGACCAACGCCGTCGATACCATCCTGGCCGAAGACATCGCCAAATTTCCCGATACCAACCTGTCGGAATCCATCCAACGCATTCCCGGCGTCGCGCTGAATCGCAGCAGTGGTGAAGGCAAGCAGATCGCGGTGCGCGGCCTGTCACCGTTGTTCACGACGACGGAAATAAACGGCATGGAAACGATCGCGAACTCCGGCAACAATGTGGGGCGTTCCTTCGACTTCAACGTTTTCGATTCCGACCTGTTCTCCGGCATCACGGTCAACAAGACAGCCGCGGCCAATCTGCATGAAGGCGCGCTGGGCGCGACCATCCAGCTCAACACGCCGCACCCCTTCGATCATCAGGGTTTCACTCTGGTGGGATCGGGGCAGGGCAGCTACACCGATCTGCGCGGCGCCTTCAACAAACGCTTCTCCGGCCTGGTCTCCGATACCTTCATGGGTGGCCGGTTGGGTCTGCTTTTCGCCGCTGCCTATCAGCAGCGCAAGATCCAGTTGTTCGATACCGATTCGGTGGGCTTCCAGAACGACAATACCGCGCAAACACCCAACCATTCTTCGCCACTGATTGCCGGCTGCGTGACGAATAATCCCGGTGCCAGCTCACAATGCGCGGTAGGACAGCGCTTCGGCAGCGTGCGGGTCAACGGCACCGGCCTTCCGGGAACGATCCCCCAGGTGGCCGGCACGATCCAGACGATCGGAAACAATGCCAATGGCGCAACCTTCAATCCCGCGCTGCTGCCCAACGACTATGACGTCGTAAACGAGGCTTATCACGACCGCTTCCCGCGCTATATCCCGACCTACCAGACGCAGGAGCGCACCGGTTTCGTCGGTTCGGCGCAATACCAGCCGGACGATGCGACCCTGATCACGGTCGACGCCATGTTCGCCGACCTGTGGCAGATACAAGACAACTCCGACATTGTTTCGCCGGCATTCGGCATTTCGGGCACCGGCAGCAATCTGGCGCCGCTCGGTGCGCCGCCACTGAAGGCCAACACCCTCGGCAACGGCAACATCAATATCCTGAATTATGCCGTCGACCAGAAGCGCAACAATCTCACATATCTCGAAGCCACCAATGTCGGGTTGACGTCCGAGCGGGCGGGCAGCCAGCAGGACACGCGATTTGCGCAGGTGACCATCAACGCCAGCCATGAATTCTCGTCTGCTTTCAAGGTCGATGGGCGGCTTGGCTGGTCCGAAGATCATTTCCGTTCGAAATATTCCTATCTCTTCAAGATGGACTATGACTGCACGGCCGCGACATCGGCCACCGGCACGATAGCCGGCTGCCCTGGCGGTGTGGGTGGCGGTGTCGGCACGGCGGCCGCGCCCTATATTGCCGATCTGCGCTATCCGCTGGGGACTTTCGCCAATTCGGTCGGTCAGATCGATCCGACATCGACCAATGGCTGGTTTTTCACCCAGTATCGCAACACGCCGGTGTTCAATTACACCAGCTTTCGATCGGCCAGCGTGCACGGTTCCTACAAGCTGAATGACGAACTGACCGTGGATGCCGGCTTCGATTACAAGAATTTCGGTTATCGCACGCAAAAGCTGGGCCGGACCAACGGCAGCACCGCGACGATGGATAGCTGGATCCCGACGGACATCGAGAATGCGCCGCTGTCATCCATCACGGATATCTATCATTTGACGGGCATGACCGCGCCGGGCGCCACGGCCACAAGCTGGGTCACGCCAAGCGTCGACAAGTTGATCAGCCAGTTCCACATCTACGACCAGACGGTCGAGCCCCTGGTCTGGCCGGCGAACAGCACCGCGCCCGCCAATTGCCAGGTCGCACCGGGTTGCCCGGCTTTCGCGCTGGGACCGGGGCAATTCCTCACCCAGAACGGCAGTATTCGTGAAAACGACATTTCGGGTTGGGGCATGCTGAGCTGGGACACCAGCATCGGGCGCGTTCCCTTCCGCGGCAATATCGGTCTTCGTTACGCTTCCACCGACACGGTGGGGCAAGGGTACAATTATGACGCCAATGTGCGGCAGATCGTGCCGGTGGTCATTCCCTATAGCTACCATGACTGGTTGCCATCGCTGAACATGGTGCTGGAGCCCACGGACAATTTCCTGCTGCGCTTCAGCGCTGCCGAAGTCATGTCGCGGCCCAACCTGCCGGATCTGGTGCCGGGCATCAGCGCCAGCAAGCCCGGCACCGCCGCGCTCGCCGTTTCCGGCGGCAACGCGCTGCTGAAACCGTATCGTTCCAAGGACGCGGACATGTCCTTTGAATGGTATTATTCCAAGGGTGCGCTGTTCTCGATTGCCTTCTTCTACAAGCATATCGACGATCTGATCGCCAGCCAGAACACCAACGTGCCCTTTACCGGCAATCCTTTCGGCATTCCCCAAAGCATCGCCCTGGCCGCTTGTGGCGGTTCATTCTCTTCCTTCTGCGATCCGTCTCAGCCCGCCAACTTTACCTTCAAGGTCAATCAGAAGGGCTCGCCGCTATACGGCACGGAAATCAACTGGCAGCAGCCCTTCGACTTCCTGCCGGATTTCTGGGCGAATTTCGGCGTGCTGGGCAACGTCACCTTCGTGCAGGCGCGCCAGAATTATCTGGCGGCCAACGGCACGATCCAGGCGGTGGCGGACCTCGAGAACATGTCGCGCACCAGTTACAACGCCGTCTTCTACTATGACGACTCGGTGTTCCAGGCCCGTATCTCGGCAAACTTCCGCAGCAAGTACCTGGATACGGCCGGCGTCAATCCCGGCAACAACAACGATTTGCGCCTGATCGCGAGCAATCTGAGCTGGGACACGTCAGCGAGCTATAAGATCAACGACAATTTCACGGTGACGTTCCAGGGCATCAACCTAAGCAATGAGCCGGTCATCTCGTATCTGGACTCGGTTGGCCAGCGTCTCAACCACGGCAGCTGGTACGGCACCGAATATTACCTGGGCCTTCGGTACGCGTACTGACGATAGTCGTACCGGGGGCTATTCCCCGGAGAAACGTCGGGTTTCCCCTGGCCCGGCGTTTCTTTTTTCTGAAGCTTCAATCCAGGAAACGGCGGAATAGACGCACACCTTCAGCGTTGGGCTCTGCCAGCTCGACGCGCCGCGCCTTATCCTTGTCGAGCACGAAATGCTCCCGGCCGTTGCCGAACATCACCCGGTGTCCTTGGCCTGCAATCACCTGCAACAGACGCAAGGGCGCGCCCTTCCAGGCATCGGGACTTGCCGGGTCGCAATAGCCCAGCACGTCCTTTCGGTCGGGCGTGAAGGTCAGCACCATCTTGCAGCGGTCGGGCCGCAAGTCCGGCGGCAGCGGATGCTTTTCGCTCTGGGATTCAAGCCACAGGCAGGCGAAGGCGCGGCATGGCGCGGGCCTGGTTTCATAGATGGTGCAACCCTGGCCGATGGCGCAATGGCGGCACCATTGGCCTTCCGGTTTGTTGAGGACCGCAATCTCGGGCAGCTTGCAGCAAAGATTGCAGGATCCGCAGCGGTTTTCGCTCATGTCCCAACACCCGGCTTCCAGCCCGGGCGCGCCATCTCTTCGGCAAAGCCAGGAAACATCAGGTTGAAGGACAGGCTGATCCGCGCGCGGTTCGACCGGTTCACATCCACCGCATGCTGCAGCCAGGCGGGAAACAGCAGCAGCGATCCCGTTTGGACCCGGACCATGGCCACCTCCGTATTTTCCGCGGTGGGTTCGCTGGCGGCGGGCCGGATCACGCCGGCCTGCGGCTTGGGATCGAAGAAATTGATGCTGTCGGCGCCTTCCTGCACCTGCACATAATAGGCGCCGCTGAGATAGTTGTTGCGATGGCTGTGCAGCCGATGGCCGGTGCCCGGCGCATTCACATTGGCCCAGCAGCCGGTGATCATCAGCGGCCGCGGAATGCGCAGATAGGAAAGGGCGTTGGCCGCCGCCGCTTCGACCCACTCCAACAGCGGACCGAAGGCGGCCCGTTCGTGCAGGCCGTGATCGGACTGCCAGTTCTCGCCGGGCCGCAATCCTTCCAGCGGCGCGCCCAGGCCGGCCAGCGCGGCGATGATTTCGCGGTTGAGCGGATCGGATTGCGCATGGCCAAGGTCCCCCTTCCAGACAAAGGTGGGAAAAAGCTGCATCAGCTCCGGCGTCTGGAAGCTTTTCACGGCCCACCTGTTACGGGATAAGTCCCGAAGCGGTATTCGGTGACTTCATGGAAGACCTGTCCCGGCGCCAGTTCGGTGGACGGGAAATTGGGATGATTGGGCGTGTCCGGATAATGCTGGGTCTGGAACGAAATGGCGCCGTGAGGCACGTAACCTTTGTCCAGCGCCACCTTGGGCCGCACCGAATTGCCGCTGTAGATCTGTACGCCGGGCTGGGTCGTCCACACTTCCATCACCCGACCTGAGGCCGGATCGCTCAATCGCGCCGCGATTCGCAACTGTCCGTACCTGCCATCGATCACGAAATTATGGTCCAGCCCTTTCTTGGCGGCGATCTGGGGCTCCTTGGAAGAAAGCCGCGGCCCGAGCAGCGTGGGTTTGGTGAAATCGAAGTCGCTGCCAGTCACGTCGCGTATCTCGCCAGTGGGAATGCTGCCGGCATCGATGGGCGTGAAACGATGGGCGAATATCTGAAGCGTCTCCGCGTCCACGGTGGGCGCATCCGACAGCTTGAAATAGGAGTGGTTAATCAGATTGATCACCGTCTTCTTGTCGGTGGTGGCGCGCATGTCCACCCTGAGCGCATTGGTGCGGGTCAGCGTATAGGTGATGGTGACCTCGACCTTGCCCGGAAAACCCATGAAGCCGTCGGGATCGGTGTGGCTTAGAACCAGGCTGGGCTCGGTCCCGTCTTTCGGTGTGGCACGGAAGACCTGGCGGAAATAGGCCATGGTGCCGCCCTGATCCAGATTGCCATCCTTGTCGGGATCGAGGGCATAGCTTTTGCCGTCCAAGGTGATCTTGGCGCCGCGGATGCGATTGGCGAAGCGGCCGACGATGGCGCCGTAATGGCCGTTCGATTTGAGATAGTCGGCGCTGGTATAGTCCGTCAGGCTGTCAAAGCCCTGCACCACATCGGCGAACTTGCCGTTGCGATCCGGCGCTGTCAGCGACACCACCACGCCGCCATAGCTGCTGATGCGCGCTTGCATGCCGGCCGCATTGGTCAGGGTGAAGAGCTTGGCAGGGCGGCCGTCATCGGCGGTGACGCCCCAATCCTGCGCGGTGATTCCCGCCATGGCCGATGCAGGCAGCGACAAAAGTCCCAGCAAGACAACAGCCGCCAGCCTGTATGCAAAAGCCATCTTTCAGTCCTCCCGCGCCGCAGATCCAAACAATTGATTTCACTTGATAATTA
This sequence comes from uncultured Rhizobium sp., assembly GCA_964421935.1. Classification (GTDB taxonomy): domain Bacteria; phylum Pseudomonadota; class Alphaproteobacteria; order Micropepsales; family Micropepsaceae; genus Rhizomicrobium. The sequence continues at coordinate 15,973 of CAYQZM010000132.1, forward strand.
TTGCGGCCGCGATGCCCTTCCGGCGCCAAGCTTAGCCCCATGGCGGGGTTTGAACAAAAGCCTGTTTACGGGTCAAATTGCCGAAAGGGTGAGGGCGGGAAGATGCGGACAGGCTTCTGGTGCGGCGCGCTGGCGCTGGTGTTGCTGACAATGCCGGCGCGGGCGCAGACCGCCGTTTCCTCCGGCAAGCTGGTGGTGGATGCCCCGACTCTGACGGCTATTGGCGTGGAATGGAAAATCACCGGCGACGACAATCGCAATGCTACGGTCGAGGTCAGCTACCGCAAGAAGGGCGAGACCGCCTGGCACAAGGCGCTGCCGCTGCTGCGCGTCCATCATGAAGTGATCAACAGCGCCGAGCCGCCGTTCCGGCCCATTGATCCCACACCCGCCAACCCCAATGGCGAGCGGGAAAATCCCTGGCACTACGACACCGGCAATATGTTTGCCGGCAGTGTGCTCAATCTGCAGCCTGACACCGATTATGAGTGCCGCTTTGTGCTGAGCGACCCCGACGGCGCCAGCGGCGAAAAAGAAAAGACCATCACCGTCCATACCCGGAAGGAACCGCAGCCCGCCGCGGGTGGGCGCACCTTCCACGTCTATCCCATCGGCTGGAAGGGGCCGATGCAGCAGCCCTCCTTCATCGGCCTGATGCGCGCCTATAACATGGGCTCATCGGCGTCGGATCACGACCATACCTTTCCGCCGCGTGTGCGCCCCGGTGACGTGATCCTGGTCCATGCCGGAACCTATATCAGCGATCGCTTCCATTACATGAACGGCATGCCGCATCCCGGCTACAACAATCTGGCGGCGGTGACCGACGGCACTTACTACCTCACCCAGAGCGGCACGCCTGACAAGCCGATCGTGATCAAGGGTGCGGGCGATGGCGAAGTGATCTTCGATGGCGCGGGCAATGAAAATCTCTTCAACCTGCTGCATGCCAATTACAATTATTTCGAAGGCATCACGGTCAGGAACACCACCGTGGCATTCCTGCTGGGTTGGAAGGACATTACCGGCTCCAGCGGCTTCACCCTGAAGCACAGCCGCATCTATGACGTCGCCCGCGCTGTGTCGGACGAATGGTCCGCCTCACGCGACTTCTATATCGCCGACAATGTCATCGTGGGCCGCCACGAACCGACCAAGATGATGGGCTGGAGCGGCGCGCTGTGGACCAATCTTCCGGGGTTTCCGGAGTCGCTGATCTCCGAATACGCCATCAAGGTCTATGGCCAGGGCCATGTCGTGGCTCACAATTATATCGCCAATTTTCACGATGCGGTCGACGTCTCGACCTATGGCGAGCCCGATGGCACACCGGGCATCGATCGCAATGAGGTGACCGGCCCCACCGAACTGGACGAGCGTACCGCCTCCTCGATCGATTTCTATGGCAACGACATGTACAATATGGGCGACAATTGCATCGAGGGTGACGGCGGATCGCACAATATCCGCATCTTCGAGAATCGCTGCTTCAACACCGCGGCGGCTTCGCTCAGCGCCCAGCCCATCTTCGGCGGCCCGATCTATTTCTATCGCAACCTGGTCTACAACGCGCCCAGCGGGGGACCGCTGAAATTCGCCGATACGCCGGCCGGCGTGCTTGTCTACAACAACACGTTTGTTGGCGGTGATACCTCGCCGGGCGGCCCGGTCGCCAATGCCCATCTGATGAACAATCTGTTTTTGGGCACCGGCTCTGACCGGCCCGTCTATCAGATCGCGACCACGACCAATTATTCCAGCTCTGACTACAATGGCTTCAGCGCCAATGCCGGAGCTTATGATTTTGCTTGGAATTCGCCGCCTTCCACTATCGAGGCGGACTATGACTACACCCACAAGCTGACGGTGCGGCGCTTCAAGACCTTGAAGGACTTTGCCGCCGCCACCGGCCAGGACCGTCACAGCGTGACAGTGGACTATCATGTCTTTGTCAACGTGCCGCGGCCGGAATTGTCCGATCCGCAGCGACTCTACAATCCGGAGGACATGGATTTCCGCCTGAGGCCCAAGAGCGCGGCGATCGATGCCGGCATGGTGCTGGCGACCATCAATGACTCCTATGTGGGCAAGGCGCCGGACCTGGGTGCCTATGAACTGGGCCAACCGCTGCCGGCCTACGGTCCGGGTGAATTGCCACCCGGCATGATGGGGGTTGAGGCTTTTGGGTATCGGTCTTGGGTCGGGCCGTCACGTCCCGATCTGCATCTCCTTCCCAGATAGCGCTTTATCGCGTTGCTACCGTGCAGGAAGGGCGTGGCCAATGATCGGCTTTGGAAAGAAACTGGGCGTGGGAGCGGGCCTCGCCATCCTCTGTGCCGCCTATGCCGTGGCGCAGACGGAAGTCGCGACCGGTCCCTTTACCGAGGCGCAGGTCGAGGATGGCCGCAAGGTCTACGCCACCCGCTGCGCCGCTTGTCATTTGCCGAGCCTGGTGGGGCAGGGCGAAGCGCTGCCGCTGGCAGGCAGCCAGTTCATGGCCGGCTGGTCCAATCGCACGACCCGGGATCTCTACAAGCTGATTCAGTCCTCCATGCCCAAGGGCGCGCCGGGCAGCCTGGACGATCAGGATTATGCCGATGTCACCGCATTCATCCTGCATGCCAATGGTGCCAAGGCGGGGCCGACGGACTTTCTGACGGCGCCGCCGCTGCGCATCGGCCTGGTCGCCAATGGCATCGCACCGGGCGATATCGGCATGGCCCCTGCCGCGCCTGCGCGTGATCGATAGGGATTGTCGGCCGGCACATATGGCTAATTCCGGGTAGGAAATTCGCCATCCCGTACGGTTTTGCACACGTCTGGTGTGCTCCTGAACAATATTTCCAGTCCCAGGGAACCTCTGGCGCCAACCCACGTTTGCAGCGGTAACGGTGGGGTTTACGCCGTGTGAGGGGCTTGTCGCTGTGTCGCAACAGCTGAGGTTACGAAACGGGTGGTGGGTCGCGCCGTCCGGCTGGGCATTGGCAAAAATCAAGGTTGGTAAATGAGACAAGATCGCAGTGCTTCCGGCAACGGGAGCAAGTCGGCCGAGGCCCTGTCCGCCCATGTAACCCAGCCAGGAATCTCTCAGCCGATTGCCAAGATGCATGGCGAAGTCCTGCCACCCTTTGCCTTGGAAGAGTTGCTGGGAGCGCTGCAGGCGATGCAGGCCGGCGATTTTTCCGTGCGCCTGCCGGGAAGCCAGACCGGCATCCTGGGCAAGATTTCCGACACCTTTAACGACATCGTCTCCACCAACCAGCGCATGGCCCAGCAACTGGAACGCGTGGGCGAAGTGGTGGGCAAGGAAGGCAAGACCCGCCAGCGCGTGCGGCTGGGGACCGGTCGCGGCGCCTGGGCCGAGATGGAAAATTCGGTCAACACGCTGATGGATGATCTGCTCTGGCCCACCGTGGAAGTGACGCGCGCCATCGCCGCCGTGGCCAAAGGCGATCTGCTGCAGACCGTGAATCTGGATGTGGATGGCCGCCCGCTGAAGGGCGAGTTTCTTCGCTCGGCCACCATCGTCAACACCATGATCAAGCAGCTCAGCGTCTTCACCTCGGAAGTGACGCGCGTGGCGCGCGAAGTGGGCACCGAAGGCAAGCTGGGCGGCCAGGCCCAGGTGAGCGAGGTCACCGGCGTCTGGAAGGACTTGACCGAAAGCGTCAACTCCATGGCTTCGAACCTCACGGGCCAGGTGCGCTCGATTGCCGAGGTGACCATCGCGGTCGCCAATGGTGATCTTTCCAAGAAAATCACGGTCGACGTGCGCGGTGAAATCCTGCAGCTCAAGGAAGCCATCAACACCATGGTGGATCAGCTGCGCTCCTTCGCCTCGGAAGTGACGCGCGTGGCGCGCGAAGTCGGTACCGAAGGCAAGCTGGGCGGCCAGGCGCTGGTCCCCGGCGTCGCGGGCACCTGGAAGGACCTGACCGACTCGGTCAATGCCATGTGCGGCAACCTCACCGATCAGGTGCGTAACATCGCCCAGGTGACCACGGCGGTGGCGCGCGGCGACCTTTCGCGCAAGATCACCGTGGACGTGAAAGGCGAAATCCTGGAGCTGAAAGACACCATCAACACCATGGTGGACCAGCTCAATTCGTTCGCGTCGGAAGTGACGCGCGTCGCCCGCGAAGTGGGCACCGAAGGCAAGCTGGGCGGCCAAGCCCAGGTGCCCGGTGTCGCCGGCACCTGGAAGGATCTGACCGACAACGTCAACTTCATGGCGTCCAACCTGACCGGCCAGGTGCGCAACATCGCCGAAGTCGCGACCGCCATCGCCGGCGGCGATCTTTCCAAGAAAATCACGGTCAACGTCAAAGGCGAAATCCTCGAATTGAAGAACACCATCAATACGATGGTGGACCAGCTTTCCTCGTTCGCGGCGGAAGTGACCCGTGTGGCGCGCGAAGTCGGCACCGAGGGAAAGCTTGGCGGCCAGGCCCGCGTCGAAGGCGTGTCGGGAACCTGGAAGGACCTCACTGACAACGTCAACTCGATGGCCGGCAACCTCACCGGCCAGGTCCGCAACATCGCCGACGTCACCACCGCCGTATCCCAGGACGACAAGTCGAAGAACAACACCCTCGAGGTCAAGGGCGAGTTT